>NZ_JBWZNA010000002.1:0-361550 GCF_056725885.1 Acinetobacter sp. GRABPA_MV_2 | reverse complement strand
TACCATGCCCCAGACTGCCGAAAACGTTGCTGAACAGTTTAACGTCAATCGTGCAGATCAGGACCAGTTTGCCTTGGTGAGCCAACAACGCACCGCAAGCGCGCAAGCCAAAGGCTTTTTTTCTAAAGAAATCGTGGCAGTTGAAATCCCTCAGCGTAAGGGCGATGCTGTTGTGATTGATACCGATGAGCATCCACGTGCATCGACCACACTTGAAGGTTTAAGCAAACTTAAACCTGTGGTTAAAGCAGATGGCACAGTTACTGCGGGGAATGCTTCAGGCATCAACGATGGTGCAGCAGCTCTACTGATTGCTTCTGATGATGCAGTTCAAGCTTACAATCTAAAACCACGTGCCAAGATCATTGCTTCAACAGCAGTGGGTGTAGAACCGCGTATTATGGGTTTTGCTCCGGCACCAGCGATTAAAAAATTACTAAAACAAGCCAATCTGACTTTAGAGCAGATGGATGTGATTGAGCTCAATGAAGCGTTTGCTGCACAAGCTTTGGCCGTGACCCGTGATTTAGGTTTGCCAGATGATTCTGACAAGGTAAATCCAAATGGTGGTGCAATTGCTATAGGCCATCCACTTGGTGCATCAGGTGCACGCCTCGTGACTACAGCCCTAAACCAGCTTGAACAAACAGGTGGTCGTTATGCCTTGTGTTCAATGTGTATTGGTGTGGGCCAAGGCATTGCTTTGATTATTGAACGTGTTATTTAAAAGGAAAGAACTAATGCTATTTTACGTACGAAAAGATGTGATTTTACCTAGCCATTTAACTGAGCAGGAAATTGAAGATATTAAAGCAAGAGAACGTGCTTATTCTCAAGAAATTCAAAGACAAGGTAAATGTCGTCATTTATGGAGAATAACAGGGCAATATGCAAACATTAGTATTTTTGATGTTGAAAGCAATGAAGAGTTACATAATTTATTACAAGGTTTACCACTTTATCCTTACATGAAAATTGAAGTGATCCCTTTAAATAGACATCCATCTTCAGTGAGAGAAGGTGATTTTTAATAATTGAATTAAATAGTTGTTTATATAGGATCCATGTGTAACTTCAAGAATCTGTAACCTTTTTACTTTTTTTAAAGGTTACATTCTTAAAGCCTTAGTACATAAGGCTGTAACCTCTTAAATTTAGTTATTTCTTAAATTAAAGTGAGAAAATAGATATTGATATAAAGCTAAAGTAAAGATAGTAGGAATATTTGTTGTCTCATGGCTTGTATTATTATTGTTCTTTTATTTGTTAAACATGCACTTATATAGTTACAAATAGGATCCTATAAATTTACTAATGGATTTCTACTTCAAAAAAAATCTTATACTCCAAAAACTTCCTACCTTTATAAATTCCACTTTAAAAATAACTTAGTCACTATTTATCCATATTTTATTAAAGCCTTCTTTGAAATAAAACAGCTTTATCCAAGAGTCTATGGCATGGCAGTTGAATATCGCAAATGGCTGCTTCGAGAACTCTTTGATCTGGTATTGAGTTTGGAAACCAACGCACTAAAACCCAGTGCCAATATGGTTTTAAACTTGATAGATGGATTGATGCTACAGACTTTAAGCTCAAAAAGTCTGGCTGAAAGAGATATGGTGTTAGAGTTGTTTTGGGGAAGAAACTGCTAAAGCAGCAACATAAAAAAAGAATAAGCGAAATGCGTACTCTTTTCTTATGCACATCAGAAATTCTTTATATCGCAATGTATAAAAATAGACCGCAAATAGCCGCCGCTAAAATGACATACATCACTTTTACTTCAAAGTGGAATAAGGCAATGAATGCCGCAATTGCAATGAATGCTGCCTCATAGTTAAAAGGATGGTTAAAGCCCTGTGGCCATAAAACATGATAACTAAAGAACAGTGCCAAATTTAAAATCACACCAACTACGGCAGCAGTAATTGCAGTTAATGGCGCAGTAAACTTAAGCTCGTTATGTGTTGATTCGATGACAGGTGCACCTGCCAAAATAAAAACAAATGAGAATAAAAAGGTAAACCAAGTAACAATAGTCGCGCCGATTGCACCCGCTAAGAATAAGTGTTCTGAACCTAATAAGGCATGGTTAAAACCACCAAGAAAACCGACAAAAGCAACCACCATAATTAACGGGCCTGGTGTACTTTCACCAAGTGCTAAACCATCAATCATTTGTGTTGGACTTAACCATCCATAATAGTTCACAGCACCTTGATAGACATAGGGCAGTACTGCATATGCACCCCCAAAGGTAAGTAAAGCTGCTTTCGTAAAGAACCATGCCATTTGGGTATATGAATGATCCCAACCGAAATAAAGGCTGAGCCCAAGCACGGGAATAAACCACAGCAGCGCTGCGATCATCAGAATTTTAGTGAAATGTGACCATCTGAACTTTGCATGTTCAGGCGTTGGAGTGTCGTCATCAATTAAAGCAACACCATAATCATTTTGGCTTTTGTTGTGTCCAGCATTGTTAGAAAATAATTCAGGATACTTCTTACTTGTAAAATAACCCGTGAGTCCTGCTGCCAAAACAATAAGTGGAAAGGGTAGATTTAAAACAAAGATGGCAAGGAAAGCGATAGCAGCAATTAACCACAAAAATTTATTCTTGAGTGATCGACTGCCAATTCTATACGTTGCATGAAAAACAATAGCGACTACAGCAGGTTTAATTCCATAAAACAGGCCAGCAATAACTGGAATATCACCGAATTTCACGTAGATCCATGAGAGTCCGATTAAGATAAATAGCGAGGGAAGAACAAATAAAACACCCGCAACTATACCTCCAGCAGTACGGTGCATAAGCCAGCCAATATAAGTGGCTAACTGCTGTGCTTCCGGTCCGGGCAAGAGCATGCAATAGTTAAGTGCATGTAAAAAACGTTTTTCTGAAATCCAGCGCTTTTGTTCAACCAGTTCTTGATGCATAACAGCGATTTGTCCTGCTGGGCCCCCAAAGCTGATAAATCCTAATTTGAGCCAAAATAGGAATGCACGCCAAAAACTTACAGCTTCAACTGGCGAGTCCAGTGAATTTTCTTTTTCTTGTATCATGAACATTCTCTTTTTAAGTCGGCATATCAGCCATCAAAGATATAATTGGTCAATTCGAATAATGTGGCTTCTGCTTGAAAGAATAAGCTTAACCTTGCTTGGTGAATACATCCTGCACGATAGCTTCGAATTTTTCAGAATGGCTCATGGGTAGTAGATAGATGCCATCACGAGCAGTTGAGTATATAACAATAACTGTTTAACTGATGTTAATCATTACTATAGCTTTTTTATATACTTATAAGAAAAAAGCTATCTAGGGTGAGATAGCTTTGTATGACTCAAAACGCTCTAAGTTTGAAAATGTTGCGTCAATGAGTCTAAGAAAAGCTGAACCTTTTTTGGAATTTTTGAGCCATAAGGGGTGGTTGCATAAAAATGAAGTTCTAGTGAAAAGATGTCTTGTGAGCAATTAATAATAACGCCATCATCTTCATATTTTTTTGCTAAGAAATCGGGAATAAATAAAATACCTTTGTTTTTCTTACATAGCTCCAAAAGGATTTCTATATTATTACAGATTAACTGAGGAGCTGAGTTAATAATTTTATTTTGTAGGTCTGATCTTGAATATAAGTATATATTATGTTTTCTTAATTCTTCTATACTTTTAGGCTTTCCATATTTTTTTAAAAATGCAGGAGTCGCATAGAAGTTTCTTTTATAGCGGTTTAGAGTGAAAGTATTTACGTCTGTAATTTCTTCTTCAACTTTTAAAATAATATCAAATTTATGTTCATTGATATCTACTGAGTTTTCTGAAAATAGTAGATCAATTTCTATGTGCGGATATTGAATTAAAAAATTAGAAATAATATCTGAAAAGCATGTTTGAATAAAAACATGAGGGGCGCTAATTTTTAATATGCCCTCAGGATATTTTTGATCATATATGAAGTCATTAGCAGCTAAGTCTAATTCTTTAACAATGACTTTACAACGCTGATAAAACTTTTCCCCTGAACGAGTCAGGTCCATCTTTCTGGTATTACGTATAAATAACGATGTACTAAATAGACTTTCTAAGTAAAAAATTCTTTTAGACACTTGATCTCGAGTAATACCTAAATTTCTAGAGGCATTACTGAAATTTCCACTTTCAACGACGCTAATGAAAGTATGAATACAGTCTAGTTTATCCATTAATTTTTGAAAGGCTAAGTTGGCGAGTCGCTAAACTATATTATGATTTTTTACTTAATCAATCATTGTATCTTTTGGGGATACAGTTTGTATTTAAATAGGTATCTAGTAGTTTACGTTTATTTTTGATTTTATATATATCATCTTTGGTTTTGATTTATCTGGTGATTAATAAAAATATATAAATGATTGCTTTAAGATTAAAAATATTTTATCTAATGTTTGAGAGATAATTTGAATATTGGTTTTTATGTTAAATAGATAATTTTTATTAATACTGGATTGGATGGTTTTAAAATATCAGAAATATGGAATATCAATGAGGTACATAAATGAGTTACTTGATTAATAATAATCCAGTCTGGGTAAAAAAGATTTTATCAATTTATGGCTTACTTCCACTGTTACGAGTTGCCTTAGTTTCAGCTTACTTAGTCGGTGGAATTAATAAATTAATCGGATTTCACATGGCTGTTGAGGAGCAGGCAAGTTTTGGTTTGCAACCTGCTTGGCTCTGGGCTGCTACAGCTATTTTTATTGAAATTGTTGGTTCGCTGCTTGTTATTTTTAATCGTTTTGTCTGGCTAGGGGCTGGAGCTTTAGGTTGTTTAACAGCAATAGCGATGCTTGTCGCTAACGATTTTTGGAATCATACAGGGCCAGCATTTTTTAGTACGTTTAATAGTTTCTTCGAACATCTTGGCCTCATCGCTGGTCTGGTTATGGTCACCATTCTTTCTAATCAACAATCAAACTAACAATAAGTTCAAGCATCTAATTCGAATAGGAGTCTTTTATGCGTAAATCATTATCAGCCTTGCTTCTAAGCACAATGTTAGTAGGCACAAATGTTGCCATTGTTCCTCAAGTTTTCGCCAAAACAACAACAAGTGTCAAAAGTGAAGCACCCGGCGTAGCCCCTCAATACGATACAACGCATGTATATGTTAACCCTGAAGATTTCGATAAATTTACTGATAGCTTGGTGGCAACTTTTGGTGGCACCAAATCTAAACAGGGTGTTTTTCAGGTGACCCCAACACCAAGCCAGACCATTTCCCAGCTTGTATTGACTCCAGTAGGAACACTGTCTGTATTTGGTTTTAAAACTCCAATTCCACATCCTTTTGGCTTGGAACGAACAGGCTATTTAGTTAAAGATATGGACGCGGCCGTACAGTCAGCAAAGGCAAACGGTGCAGATGTGATTGTTGATGCATTTCCAGACCCAATCGGGCGTGATGCGGTTATCCAGTGGCCGGGTGGTGTGAATATGCAGCTGTATTGGCACACCACTAAACCTAGCTATAACAAGTTAGAAACGGTTCCAGAAAATCGTATTTATATTTCAAAACAAAGTGCAGATTCTTTCGTTAAAAAGTTCGTCAATTTCTCGTATGGTAAAGTGGTTTCAGATAATCCAAAGGCGGCTGGTGTAGAGATTGGACGTCCAAATGAAACGTATAGACGTATTCGCGTTGAGTCTGATTTCGGCAAAATGACAGTGTTGGTCACCGATGGTCATCTTCCATATCCATATGGGCATGATATGACGGGTTATGAAGTTAAAAATCTAGCTGAAACTTTAGATAAAGCGACAAAAGCGGGTGCGACAGTCTTGGTGAATGCCTATAAGTCAGATGGCCGTGAAGCAGCGATGGTACAGTTCCCAGGTGGTTATATTGCCGAAATTCATGCGGCCCTAAAATAATTTATGCACTTAATGATTGATATAACAACGCTCATATTGCTTAGGGGCAATGTGAGTGTAAAAGACCAAGTCTCTGCAATGACCGATTATTACCGTGGATAACAATATGGCCCAGCATATTTTTAATGATAGAAAATCTCGAATTAGATGCTCAGAAACTTATCTTAAAATCATTAAAATGAGTGCATTGCTAACGGGTAGCCTATTTCTCTATGAGTTTGCTCATGCGGAACAAGAAGTTTCAAATACAAATGCCTGCCCAGCTCGTCCAAAAATCTCAACGAATCGTTGGCAAGAAAATTGGGATGTTTTAAAAAATCCGTGTGTACCAAAGAAAATAGGCGATGACTTTAAATATATTCCTTTTGGCAATAATAATTATTTGTCATTGGGGGCAAATATTCGTGAGCGTTTTGAAGTCAATAATAATGCGAGATTTGGCAGTGGAAATAATCAAGCTGATCGCTATTTAATTCAAAGATTACAAGTTCATGCCGATGCTCGTATTGGCGATCATTTACAATTATTTACTCAGCTCAGTGATGCACGTGCATTTGATAAAAAGAATATTAGTAGTACCGATCAGAATAGACTCGATGTAGAGCAAGCCTTCATTGCGTGGGTGAGTCCATTCAATAATGGAACTTTTAAGTTTAGAGTAGGCCGTCAAGAGATGGCTTTTGACTTACAGCGCTTTATTTCGAATCGAGAAGGACCGAATGTTAGGCAAGCCTTTGATGGTATTTGGTCGGGTTATGAATATGGCGATTGGAGGATTTTAGGCTACCTCACCAGACCTGTTCAGATTGAAAAAGATTCGACTTTTAACGACCACTCGAAACGTAATTTAAGTTTTAGCGGTTTTCGGGCAGACAAACAAAATGTGTGGGGCGGTGAGTTATCTGGTTATTACTCGCGATATGAGCGTGATAATGCATCTTTCCCAAGTGTTACAGGCAATGAGGTTAGAGACTTATATGATGTTCGTCATATGGGCAAAAAGAATAATATTGATTGGGATATTGAAGGGATGCTTCAACATGGACGGATTGGAGAGCAATCTATTCAGGCATGGGGACTCAGTAGCATTACGGGGTACACCTTTGCTGAGCGGCCTTGGTCTCCTCGTTTAGGCGTCCAGTTTGATATCGCTACAGGCGATAAAGATCCCAACGATAATGAGCTCAATACATTTAACCAGCTCTTTGCCAACGGCTCATACTTTACTTTGGCGGGTTATAGTGGTTACAGCAATATTATTCACATAAAACCATCTCTGACACTTAAACCTTCCGATAAACTCACCCTGTTAAGTGCCCTAGGTTTTCAATGGCGTGAAACTACCAATGATGCGGTTTATTTCCAAGGTAATAACAGCATGGCAAACACCGCAGGACAAGGCTCAAGCTGGACAGGAGCATATATTCAACTAAGAGCAGATCAAAAGATAAATTCTAATCTTTCTGTGGCTGCCGAAGCGGTTCACTTTGAAGTTGGTGATACGATTAAGCGAGCAGGAGGCAAAGACTCAAATTATCTAGGTCTTGAACTTAAGTATGGCTGGTAAATCGAGAAGAGAAAAAATATGAGCACAGATTTGAAGCAAACTAAAATTGGACATTATCAAAATCTAGACATTGAACTCGTGACTTGGGATTGCACCACGGCCGAGGTTGAACTTTCCTGTGCTTGTATCTTTGAACATGAAATGAATAACCGTTCTTTTTCGGGTGGCTTGGCACATTTAGATGAAGCTCTAAATGGAAGACTGAATGAAATACGGGAAAATAACTGGTTCAGCGCGCAATTGAATGATGCTCTTTTAATAAATCAAACGCCATCCACCATACAAGCATCTAAAGTTTTGCTAATAGGAATGGGTAGACCGGAAGATTTTACTGTAGAAAAAATAGGGACTGCGATAAAAACTGCTGTGAAAACAGCTCATCAACTCGAGCTAAAAAGTGTGGCATTTGCACCTAGTATTTTAGATACAGGTCTTAATCCTCCCTCTAATTTAAATGAACTCATGTTAAGAAGTTTAAAAGAAGAATTAGACCGACATCATCAGCTTCATTTGCAAAATTTAGTCAAAAAATCTGAGATTGAAAGATGGATATTTGATTCGGGGTTTCAAAATTACGAAATCAAAGCTGAGCAATATATAGCGTCTTTTGCCAAAATTTTTCTTCAAGATTAATACACGTTTAAAAAATGAAATTGTTTTAGCAGAAGATTGAGATTTAATGTCTATCTATGAGACTTTAAACCAATCATAGATAGACTTAAGACTTTTATTAAGCTGATAAAAACTCTGCGTATTTAGAAATATCGACATTCCCACCACTAATAATGATGCCTATACGTTTGCCTTTTAACTCATGTTTTAAGTTACGGGCAGCAGCAAATCCTAGACATCCTGTTGGTTCGACAACCATTTTCATTCTCTCAGCAAAGAACTTCATAGAGCAAATAAGTTCTTCATCTTTTACAGTCAAAATGTCATCTACATTCTTTTGAATAATAGGAAAAGTTAATTTGCCTAGGTATTGAGTTTGAGCACCATCGGCAATTGTTTGCGGTGTATCAATATGAACAATTTCTCCTTTTCTAAATGACATTTGTCCATCATTTCCAAGAGCAGGTTCAACGCCATATATTTTACAGTTAGGAGAGAGTTGACGAGCAGAAAGTGCAGAGCCCGCCAATAAACCGCCACCACCTAAACATACAAATAAGTAGTCGAGGTCACCTACTTCTTCAAATAACTCTTTTGCAGCTGTTCCTTGACCTGCAATTACATGTGGATGGTCATAAGATGGAATTAATGTCAGACCATTTTTTTCGGCAATCTCTTTACCAATTTGCTCCCGATCTTCTGTATAACGGTCAAATTCAATAATCTTCCCGCCGTATTCACTTGTCGCTGCCATTTTTGCTGCAGGAGCATCTTGGGGCATGATGATAGTTGCTGGAATGCCAAGAATTTTTGAAGAAAGCGCAATCGCTTGTGCATGATTTCCTGAAGAGAAAGCAACCACACCAGCTTTTTTTTGAGCCTCATTAAATTGTAAAAGTGCATTCATTGCACCACGAAATTTGAAAGCACCAACACGCTGAAAATTTTCACATTTAAAGAATACTTCTGCTTCAAATTCATCATTAACAGTACGTGAAGTTAAAACAGGAGTTTTATTTACTAAGCCTTTTATACGTTCAGCAGCGGCTGCGACATCTTCATAAGTTGGAAGGGTTAAATCTTTCATAATTAAACCTAATTCTATTCAATGTTTTCGGATGCAAGATTTCGTATTGCTTAATGAATACACAAAATATTTATCTTGTTTAGATAAAATATATACACTTAGATAAAATGTCTAATTTTATTTTCTAATTTGATAACAGTGGAATATAAGATTATGATTTAAATTAAGTTTAAAATTAGATAAAAAGTCTAAATTACTATTGGCATACTTTACGTTAGGGTTTGAAATAGTAACTAAGTCATGAGGAGGAAATAAATTGGGCAATCGTGATAAACATTTACTCACTCAACTAGATACTATTGCGAAGGGGCTAAGTGAAACACTATCTCCGTTTTGCGAAGTTGTAGTCCATGATTTAACAAATCCTGAGCATGCGATACTCTCAATACACAATAATTTATCTGGTCGAAAAATTGGAGATCCAGCAACTGAGTTAGGGCTTGCTAGAATCATGTCTCCAGAATTTCCAAACCTTATTTCAAACTATGCAAACCAGTTTGCGGATGGACGTCCTGCAAAAAGTACTTCTATTGGTATTAAAGATGAAGAGGGTCAGTATGTGGCCGCTTTATGCATGAATATTGATTTAACCCTATTTAGAGGAATGCAAAGCGCTTTAGAGCATTTTACTAAAATTGAAACTGATAACATTATTGAGAATTTAGAGCCGAATGGTACTGAAGCAATTCGAAGATATATCGATCAATTTGCATCAAAACATGCAACTACACCGCGTATGTTAAAACTTAACGAGAGAAAACAATTAATACATGAGTTAAAGAATAATGGCTTATTAGACATTAAAAAGGCTGTGGAGACGGTTGCACAACATTTGGGTATATCTAGAGCGAGTGCCTATTTGTATGTAAAGGAAACTTAAAAGTTTAATCTTATCTATCAAAAAACAACTTGTTTATTAAGTATGACTGATTTAAATAAGTAAAGAGGAACGCAACAAGCATCTCTACCGCTTGATCTAGGAGGTCATTATTTGAAGTTATTTATTGTTATATTTATTGCAATTTTTTCCAGTATTGGACTGATCTGTTTAATTGCTCTGCTTAGAAATCTAAAAAATTATTCACCATCTAGCGAGCATGATCATTCAACTTCTTCAACACATCATTTTCATGATAATAGTCCGACTTATCATAGCTCTAGTTACTCAAATGACTGTTCATCGTCGTCTTCAGATTCAGGAGGATGTGATGGCGGCGGTGGCGGGGGAGATTAAAAAAGCCCTTTTATGCAAAGGGCTTTTGATGATTTAAGGTAAATCGAACCAGATAAATTGACTGTCTTCAGTTGCGTGAATTGTCGCTTTATCTTCAAAAACTAAAGCATCGCCTGCTTTAACTTCTTGATCGCCGATACGAACTACGCCTGAAATCACGTGTACATAGTTCACTTTTTTAACCGTATCAACACTTAACTCATGTCCTTTTTCCAACACGGCAGATTTTACTTCTGCATTTTGGCGAATATGCATTGGTGCATTTGCATCAGGGCCTGCAATTAAATGCCATTTGTTTGGATCTTTACGCGGATCAAGATTAATTTGCTGGTAATTTGGCGCTGCATCTCTTTCATCAGGAATAATCCAGATTTGTAGTAAATGTACAGGCGTATCAGTGTTGTTGATCTCACTGTGGGCAACACCTGTGCCGGCACTCATGAGTTGCCATTCACCCGCTTTAATCTGGCCTTCATTTCCCATAGTGTCGCGATGTGAAATTGCACCATCAAGTACACAAGTTAAGATTTCCATGTTGTCATGGGAATGCGTACCAAAACCATTATGCGCATCAATCTGGTCGTCATTAATTACACGTAGCGCGCTTACACCCATATATTTAGGGTCATACCAGCTACCAAATGAAAAGCTGTGATAAGACTCTAACCAACCCGCTTTTACATGTCCTCGATCTTCACCACGATGTAGATAAGCATTCATGATCAAATCTCCCAAATTTTTATTTATCTCTTGAGAAATATATTAATGTTCTATTTAGGGCGAAAAAATAGGTTAACTGCAACATGTCGTTGCATAATTGATATGATCGTATAGTTTTTTTTATTTATAGATGTATTTTGAATTATAAAAAAACCTGCCATGAAGGCAGGTTTTTAATAAAATTATTGATTACTCAAGGAATTTAACAGTTACGCCTGAACGTACTTTATTACCTAAATCGTTAGCATCCCAGTTCGTTAAACGGATACAACCGTGAGAAGCTGTTTTAGAAATTAAAGACGGGTTTGGTGTTCCGTGAATACCAAAAGATTTTTTACTTAAACCAATCCAGATATTACCTACAGGCGCATTTGGACCTGGTGGTAAAGAAAGAGGTTTTAAGTTTTTACCTTGAATAAAGTTTGATGGTGAATAGCTATACCAAGGATTACGAGCCACACCAACTACCTTGTAAGTACCGGTCGGAGAAGGCGTATCAGTACTGCCAATTGTTGCAGGAAATGACGCAATCATTTGGTTGCGGCTGTTGAAGAGGTACAGTTGTTTTGCACCTTTATGCGCAATAATCAAATGAATGTCTTCTGGTAAATCATTGCGTACGTTTGGAACAATGATTTTTTCACCCGCTTTTTTGAATGTTGCTGTTGGATTGATTGTTTTTAGGAAAGCTTCATCGATATGAAACTTTTCGCCCAACATTTCGCTAACACGAGTGTAATACAAACCTTTCATTTTAGCCTGTAAAGCATAATCAGAAGGAATTGATTGTGCATATGGGCCTTTTAAATCAGCATCAGTAATGGTGTATTCAATAAATGAAGGTTTTGTTTGCTTAGCAACTAATGCATCCCAAGTTTCTTTAGTCAGTTCACCAGTAGGTGATAAACCATTCATTTGCTGGAATGAAGAGATTGCTTTTAAAGTGTTTTTGCCACTCATACCGTCAATTGCACCTGGTGATGCATGTGCATTATTTAGCATGACGTGAGCACGAGCGTAAACTGGAAACTGGCCTTTACCAATATTTTCATACCATTCAGCCGAATTTAAGCTATCTAATGTCCAAGAAACTGCTGGAGCTGAAGTCTTTGCAGTTGTTGTGGTCGTTTTAGCTACGGCTACTGGTGCTGAAGCGGCAATACCTGAATCAGCATTTTGGTCTTCAGTTTTTTGCAAATTTTGTAATGTTGTTGACGCTCGATTTAAGTCACTTTGTTCTTGAGCGGTAATTTGTGTCGAAGCTTGAGCTTTTACAGTTGAAGCTGCATCTACTGCTAAAGGATCAATCGGATCTTCTACAGGAGCTGATACCTTTTTAGGGTTCAGGGGTTGCTCAGTTGTTGAAGCAGCAAAAGCAACATTAGCAATAATACAACTTAAACTCATAGCGAGTAATGAGCGAACAAACATGTAATTCAACCTTAAGAATTTTCATATAAGCAATAGGGGCATGATCTAATCTAAAATTGCATAAAATTACCAATAACTCATCTCTATGAGCCCAAGATTGGCAATTTAGTGGTTAAAAGAATATCAATAGACCCGATGTAACATGTTGCAAGTATTGCAGAAAACCTAGCTGCTTGCAGTAGACTTTTGTGTAAATATGCATTTTTTAGTAGATTGAAGAGTTTTTTGTGTGAAATTGAAATTATAAAAATCTCTATGTTTTTGATATGATGCTGCCACATAAAGAATATAGAGATTGGTAATGACGACTTTGAAAAATGATCGTTTCCTACGAGCTTTGTTACGCGAACCTGTAGATACCACACCGGTATGGATGATGCGTCAAGCAGGACGTTATTTGCCTGAATATCGTGAAACACGTTCAAAAGCAGGCGACTTTCTATCTCTATGTAAAAATACAGAATTTGCTTGTGAAGTAACTTTACAGCCTTTACGCCGTTACGATTTAGACGCAGCAATTTTATTTTCAGATATTTTAACAATTCCTGATGCATTAGGCTTAGGGCTTTATTTTGAAACGGGTGAAGGCCCTAAGTTTCAAAAAACGGTTCGTACTGAACAAGATGTCGCGGATTTACCCAAGCTAAATGCAAAGTCAGACCTTGATTATGTGATGAATGCAGTAAGCACAATTCGCTCTGCTTTAGGTGGCCAAGTTCCACTGATTGGTTTTTCTGGTAGTCCTTGGACATTAGCAACGTATATGGTTGAAGGTGGTTCAAGTAAAGAGTTCCGTTTTACCAAGCAGATGATGTACGCGCAACCAGAAGTTTTGCATGCTTTACTTGATCATTTAGCAGATTCAGTTATTGACTATTTAAATGCTCAAATTGATGCAGGTGCTCAGGCTATCCAGATCTTTGATAGCTGGGGTGGGGCATTAGCACACCGTGAATATGTCGAATTCTCTTTAAACTACATGAATAAAATCATTGCTGGTTTGCAACGTGAGAAAGATGGTCGCCGTATTCCTGTTATTGTTTTCACTAAAGGTGGCGGTCAATGGTTAGAGCCAATGATTACGACTGGTGCAGATGCATTAGGTTTAGATTGGACTACTCCACTTAATACAGCTCGTAATATTGTGTCGGGACGTGTAGCGCTACAAGGTAATCTTGACCCTGCTGTTTTATATGGCTCGGCTGCTTCAATTGAAAAAGCTGTAAAAGCAATGTTAGACGATGCTTATGCAAACGGTGAAAAAACAGGTTACGTTGCTAACTTAGGCCACGGTATTACCCAGTGGGTAGACCCTGCGCAACCAAAAATCTTTGTAGATACAGTACATGAGTATAGTGCTAAATATCTAGGATAGTTTTTTGTGCGCCATCTCACTTTACCAATTCATTTTATCGGCAAGGCTGTTTCGGCAGCCTTGTTTGGTATTCTACTTTTAATTGCTTTTGCTTTAACAGCACCGATGGGAAGCCATGAATATATGGGTTTTTATCGTTATGATTATTTACTCATCTATGCAGTGCTGATTCAGATCTGTCTTTTATATTTAAAACTTGAATCATGGGCAGAAGCCAAAGTTATTGCTTTATTTCATATCATGGCGATGGTTATGGAAATATTTTTAACGCACCCTGCGATCGCATCATGGCAATATCCTCAGCCTGCGGTATTTAAAATTTTAACTGTGCCTTTATTTGCAGGTTTTATGTATTCGGCTGTAGGTAGTTTTTTTGCGCGATCACTCCGATTATTTCAAGTTTCTTTTGAAAAACTTCCAAGTTTTGGAACGATGCTTTTACTCGCATTTTTCTCATATATAAACTTTATGAGTAAATTTTTTGTACCTGATATTCGCTATATTTTATTTGCAATCAGTATTTTTATTTTTTGGAAGACCAAACTTTATTTTCAGCTAAATGAATATAAATTTAAAATCCCGATGTTACCTGTATTGTTGACCCTCGCTTTTCTAATCTGGATTGCTGAAAATATTAGTACTTTTTATAAAATCTGGCTCTATCCAAGTCAGGTAGATGCTTGGCATATGGTAGGTTGGGGTAAACTGGGATCATGGTATTTATTATTACTTTTAAGTTTGGTTCTCGTGCTTAAAATATTAGGTCATCGAGATAATCAAGGTAACTGGAATCTAAGGTAAATTTTTTCGTTAGCACTTTTCATCATATTATTTATTTTTTAATTGCTAAATCACAGCCTTCTCGCTATCTTTAATATCGTGTAATAAGAATTACACATAACAATACATAAGAAACAATCAATAATGATTTTGGAGATATACATCTATGTTAAAAAAATTAGCTTTAGCTGCTTTGTTAGCAGCTGGTTCAAGTGTTGCTATGGCTGATAACGATGTAGGTTGTGGTGTGGGTACGCAAGTATGGGCTGGCCAAAAAGGAGTGGTGCCTAAAATTCTTGCTGCAACAACAAATGGTATTTTTACTAACCAATTACTAGGGATTACTTTTGGTACTTTAGGCTGCCGTCAAGGCGGAACAGTAACTGCGCAAGTGGTTACATTTACAAATGAAAATGCTGAAGCTTTAGCACGTGATATGGCAGTAGGCCAAGGTGAAAGCCTGAACGTACTTGCTGAGTTAATGCAAATTAAACCTCAAGACAAAGATCGTTTCTTTAAAGTTTCAAAAGCAAACTTTGGTGAAATCTATTCTGCAAATAACCAAAATACGCTTCAAGTTTTAGCATCATTACAAACTGTAATGGCTAAAGACGACGTTTTAAAAGCCTACGTATAAGTTTGAAACTGAAAACCCTGTCCTATGGCAGGGTTTTTCTTATATTTAATGATAAAAATTGATGAGCTTAATGAAGTCAGTTGTTTTAGTTTTTGCCTCTTTGGCAGTGAATATTGCGTATTCAGCAGATATAAATCCATCTATTCAAAAATATTGGTCAATTGCAGAACAACAAAATCTAGATCAAGACATTACATGGCAAAGGCTCATGTATGCCAATAAAAATCAGAAAAGTGAGGTCACTTATTCTGGCTATTTCCTATCAGAAAATGGAAAAAATAACTTAAAAGAAGAACTGAAAGCGGATATCTCAGCATTATTTATGCCTGCTCAAGATAACCAGTCGATTCGCTGTAAGTTCCCGGCACGTAGTCAATGGCTCATGCAAAAAGTCGGCATTCAAGAAAGTGAATTGCCTCAAGTAAAGTGTACCGAATTTGAAAATTGGATTGGGCAGATTAAGCCTCATAAAGCGACCTTAATTTATGCGACCGATTTTATGGGCAATCCTAGCTCAATGTTTGGTCATACGTTATTGCGTTTGGACCCAAAAGATCAACAGCAGTTAAACCTTGTCTCTTACGCCGTAAACTATGCAGCAACTGTGGCAGGCAACGACAACTGGTCATATGCATGGAAAGGTTTAACGGGGCAGTATCCAGGCGAATATTCATTGATGCCTTATTATCGTAAGGTAAAAGAGTATGGTGATTTTGAAAGCCGCGATTTGTGGGAATATGAGTTAAATCTATCACCTGAAGAAACTCGGTTTTTAGTAAGCCATATTTGGGAAATGCAACATGTGAGCTTTCCTTATTATTTTGTGAGTGATAACTGCGCCTATCGATTGTTAGGGTTGGTTGATTTAGTAAAACCTGAATCTAACTTGCAAGAGAAATTCACTTATGCATCTATTCCAATGGAAACCATTAAATCGATGCAGCAGCAGGGACTCACCAAAGCTCCTGTATATCGACCTGCTTTAGAAACCCAATTATTGTCCCAAGCTCATCAGCATGGCGCCTCACTGGCGAAGGTGGCTCATCAAATTGCGATGCTGCCTATACAGCAGTCTTCTCAGATTTTAAAATCATTTACTGAGCAGGATCAGGCTAAAATCCTCGAGATGGCTTACGATGATTTATATCTACAGTTTATTGGTCGTAAAGTTGAAGAAAGCATTGCTCAGCCGCAGTTACGTCAGCTTTTAGCACTCAGAAGTCAGATTGATTTAGATAAGCAACGTCAAGAACCAAAAAGACCAACAAAGGAGCCGACTCAAGGTCATAACGCGCGTAATCTTTCAGTGAAAGCTGGTGAGGTTCAAGGCGATAAGTTTATCGAACTTGGTCATCGGCAAGCCTATCATGACTTAATAGATCCTCAAGGAGGCTACCGTGCAGGGACCCAATTACTATTTTTAAATGGTAATGCACAGTGGCGAGATGACCATTTAAAACTAGAACGTCTTGATCTGTTAGAAGTGAACTCTTATAACCCGATTCAACCATTTAAAACACCGCTGAGTTGGGGTTTTAACTTAAGTTGGCGTCAGGAAGCCATTAATGATGGAAACTTTAGTGAAGACAAACAACACGGCGTAGCAAGCTTTAATGCTCAGGTCGGTTACAGTCTTGCAGACTATGGGCGAAAGCATATTTGCTATGGACAAGTACAAACCTATGTACAAACAGGTTCAAATCTAGATAAAGGGTGGCGCGTAGGAATGGGGCCAACTTTAGGTTGTATGAATCAATGGTTTGAGCGCTTCAACTCTGTGGTGCAAATTGAATTGCCTTATTGGCAAGATCAAAACCAATGGAATTTGAGAGTAAATACTCAGTGGCAATATGTGATTAATCGCAATAATGCTGTTCGATTGAATTGGGACTATGAACAACAAAACCAACAAGACTGGATGAAATCAAGTCTAGGATATGTTTGGTTCTTTTAAAGAATAAATGTATAAAAAAAGAGAAATGAGTTTATTCATTTCTCTTTTTTGTTTTTAGATAAGACGATTATTTCTTTATTGCATTTAATACTGCATACGCTGCCTTAATGCGTTCTTCATTTGGAATACGTTTATTGGTTAACATGACTAAACCAATATTTTCTTTTGGAATAAACACCACATAAGATCCAAAGCCATTTGTTGAGCCAGTTTTGTGGAACATCTTAACTGAAGGTTCTTTGGAAATGGCAGTCACTTTATTAGGCTTCATCACGATTTGCTCTGAATTACTGTCTAATAAAGTTTGTAAAGGCGCTGGATAAGAAAATTCTTCCCAACCCAATGCTTGATACATCGTACCGACTTGATAGAAACCTTGATGTGTTTCATTAATTGCATGTTGAATATCTTTCGGATATTTCTGTGGGTTGAGGTTGGCATTAATAAAAGTCAGCATATCTGGTAGTGTCGATTTAACGCCGTACGCAGGGGCATCTAGCGGGCCAGGGTTAACTCGGATCGGCTGATTTTCTTGATTATAGCCATATGCATAATTTTGCATTTGAGTTTTAGGTACGTTTACATAGCTATTTTTTAAATGGAGAGGTGGAAAAATTGTTTTTTCTAAGACTTGGTCAAAAGGTTTATTCATAGACAAAGCCACAACTTTTCCAAATAAGCCAATACTTGGATTTGAATATTGTCTGTATTCACCGATTGCGTTTTTAGTTTTCCAATCTTTGAAAAAAGTTAAAACTTGTTGGTCTGTTTGAACTTCATCTGGAAATTGCAAAGCAAGGTTGCCACTTGTATACGTCGCAAGTTGAAGAAGATTAACTTGGTCAATCGGTGTGTTTTTTAGTTCTTTCCAATATTTTCCGGGTGTGTCATTAAAAGAGATTTTTCCTTTTGCTTTTGCATATCCACCAGCTGTAGCGGTAAATAATTTACTGACCGAACCTAGTTCAAAAATGGTACTGCTATTTACGGCTTTTTTATCCTGAACAGATTGTAGGCCATAATATATTTCATATTTTTTATTATTTTGAATGACCCCCACGGCCATACCAGGCACATCATATTTATCTAATAAAGGCTTAAAATTTTGATCTATCAGTTTTTTAACTTCTTGTTCTTTGGGGGTGTTTCCCGCATAAATTGAGGTACTAAAAATAAAAAGAGGCGGTAAAAGTAGGCAAGAAATTTTTTTAAATCGCATGATGAACTCATAAATTATTTAAAAAGAAAGATGCGTACTTTTATAACAAAAATCACTTAATTTAATTGTTATGTTTTATAGATTAAGTGCTTTAACTAGATATAAAAAAGCCCAACGTCGTCGGGCTCTTATTTTTGCATTAAAACCAGATTAATAACTTTCTGGTACTGCGCTTAAAAATTCACGGCGTGCTTCTTTATCGGTTTTAAAATCGCCGACAAATGAAACTGTACGAGTTGTAGATTCTTGTTTACCTACACCACGCATCATCATACACATATGTGCTGAATCGATAACTACAGCAACACCACGAGCGCCAGTCACTTCAGCAACGGCTTCTGCGATTTGTTGAGTCAAATTTTCCTGAATTTGCAAACGGCGAGCAAACATCTCGGTAATACGTGCAAATTTAGATAGACCGAGAACTTTGCCTTCCGGTAAATAGGCTACATGAACACGGCCGTAGAATGGGAGGAGATGATGTTCGCAAAGCGAATAGAATTCAATATTCTTCACCAATACCATTTCATGGTTATCTGATGGGAAAACAGCATTATTGGTGACTTCTTCTAAAGTTTTACTATAGCCAGAAGTTAAATATGAAAAAGCTTTAGCCGCACGCACAGGCGTATCTTTAAGGCCGGGACGATCAAGATCTTCACCGACGGCAGTCAGGATATTTGCGTACGATTGCTGCATTGACATAAGACGTATAAGTTTACTCTATTAGACAAGCTCGGCATTGTATCAGAAACATGACCTGATGTTCATAACTCCTCGCACTATATTTATTCTGGTTTTATGCGTGCTTAATAAAAGATGAATAAATTTCATGTTTTTTATCGTTAATAGTCAAGAGTTTGAACGTCAAATGTGTATTTAATGTTGATAGGTTCTAAATGATCGCCTAATGGCATCATATTTGCACAGATGCAGTGTTATAGAGCATAAGGATAAAACATGTCAGAACGTCCAATCACCTTCTTTTTCCGTGGTAGCCAGCAGCAAGTTGAAAATGTAACACCCACAATGACAGTTTTACAATTTCTGCGAGAGTATATCCAAACTGGTAAGACCAGGCAGACCGCCACAAAAGAGGGCTGTGCTGAGGGCGATTGTGGTGCATGTACGGTAGTGATTGGTGAGTTGGTCAATGAAAGCTTGCAATTACGCAGTGTGAATGCTTGCATTCAGTTTTTACCCACTTTAGATGGTAAGGCTTTATTTACAGTAGAAGATCTTTGTACATTATTGCCTAAAAAGGATGGGGCACTTCATCCGGTTCAACAGGCGATGGTCGATATGCATGGTTCACAATGCGGGTTTTGTACTCCCGGTTTTATCATGTCTTTATGGGCAATGTATGAAAATGAGCAACACTGTCCAAGCAAAGATCAAGTCAGTAATTATCTTTCTGGAAATTTGTGTCGTTGTACAGGCTATCGCCCTATTTTCGATGCAGCACAAAAAGCATATGACTATCCACGTATTTTATTAAAACGTCAAAAAGTAATTGAAGTATTAAAAGAGATCAAAGCATTGCCTGCGTTGCATTTGAATGATCATGGTCAACAATTTTTTGCACCAAAGACTTTACAGGATTTTGCCGCTTTACGGTTACAGTTGCCGCAGGCACGTATTGTTGCTGGTAGCACAGATGTTGGTTTGTGGGTCACAAAGCAAGGCCGTAATTTAGGAGATATGCTTTATATCGGTCAGGTTGAAGAACTCAAAAAAATTGTAGTCACAGATCATGCTTTAACGATTGGAGCAAATGTAAGTTTGAGTGATGCACTCATCAAAATTTCAGATGTTTATCCTGACTTTCAAGAATTACAGCGCCGTTTTGCTTCCATGCCGATTAAAAATGCAGGAACGCTAGGTGGAAATATTGCCAATGGTTCGCCTATTGGTGACTCAATGCCAGCATTAATTACGCTAGGTACACGATTGATTTTGCGCGCAGGTAAACAGACCCGTGAAATTGCTTTGGAAGACTTTTATATAGATTATCAAAAAACAGCATTACAACTTGGAGAGTTTGTTGAGGCAATTATTGTTCCGCTTCGTGAAGGGCAGACGCGTTTTAAATTTGCCAGCTATAAAATTGCTAAACGTTTTGAGCAAGATATTTCTGCGGTATGTGCGGCCATTTCATGCGAGTTAGATCATTATGATGTCGCTCACAATGTAAAAATTGCTTTTGGTGGCATGGCAGCTATTCCCAAACGTGCAAAATATGCAGAAGCCATATTGGAAGACCAGCAACTTACAGCGGAATTGATGGCTAAAGCACAGCAAGTGTTATCGCAAGATTACCAGCCTTTAGATGACGGACGCGCTAGCTCGGCATATCGTTTACAAGTCGCAAAAAACTGTTTACAGCGCTTTTATGTAGAAAAAATCCTGTCTCAAACGATCACTCGTGTGAATGACTTGATTGCTGTGGTGGAGATCTAACATGAATCAAACGATTGACTTCAGTGTTTCTAAAAAATCGGCTAAAGCTGGCGACTCCATTCCACATGAAAGTGCGCATTTACATGTGACTGGACAGGCAACTTATATTGATGATTTACCCGAGCTTGAAAATACGATGCATCTGGCAGTGGGATTTTCAAGTTGTGCCAAAGGCAAAATCAGTAAGTTTGATTTGGATGCCGTACGTCAGGCTGATGGTGTTTATGCAGTTTTTTCGGCAAAAGATATCGAGGTTGAAAATAATTGGGGACCAATTGTTAAAGATGACCCGATTTTTGCCGAGGGGCAGGTTGAGTTTTATGGACAAGCTTTGTTTGTGGTTGTTGCTGAGACTTATCAGCAAGCTCGTCAGGCAGTTCGCTTAGCAAAAATTGAGTATGTGCCTGAAACTCCGATTTTAACCATTCAAGATGCGATTGAAAAAGAATCGTGGGTTTTACCGCCTGTAGAATTTAGCCATGGTGAAGTTGAGCAGGCATTTCAAAACGCAGCACATCTACTATCAGGTTCTATTGAACTGGGCGGGCAAGAGCATTTCTATCTTGAAGGGCAAATTTCCTATGCGATTCCACAAGAAAATCAGAGCTTAAAAGTCTATTGCTCTACACAACATCCAACCGAAATGCAGTTACTGATTTGTCATGCACTAGGCATGAATATGCATCAGGTCAGTGTGGAAAGTCGCCGTATGGGTGGTGGTTTTGGTGGTAAAGAGTCACAGTCGGCACAGTGGGCATGCATTGCATCTTTGGCAGCACAAAAAACAGGCCGTCCGTGTAAATTACGTTTAGATCGAGATGACGACATGAGTGCTACAGGCAAACGTCATGGTTTTGCTTATGAGTGGTCTGTGGCTTTTGATGACAGTGGTGTTTTGCAAGGCTTGAAGGTTCAATTGGCTTCAAATTGCGGTTTTTCAGCTGATCTTTCTGGGCCAGTGAATGAACGTGCGATTTGTCATATTGGCAACGCTTATTATTTAAATGCGGTTGAGCTACGTAACTTACGTTGTAAAACCAATACTGTTTCCAATACGGCATACCGTGGTTTTGGTGGACCACAAGGCATGTTTGTCATTGAAAATATTATTGATGACATTGCTCGTTATTTAGGTTGTGACCCTCTTGAAATTCGACAGCGTAATTTCTTTGCTGAGCAGCCTGGCGCCGGACGTGACCGTATGCACTATGGGGCAGAAGTCCGTGATAATGTTGCTCCTCGACTGGTGGCCGAATTATTGCAAAGTAGCGATTACGCGAAACGTAAACAGAGCATTCATGCCTTTAATCAGAGCAATGACATCATTAAGCGTGGTATTGCGCTAACACCATTAATGTTCGGTATTTCGTTTAACGCCGTGCATTACAATCAGGCAGGTGCACTAGTCTATGTGTACATGGATGGCACTGTTGCGATTACGCACGGTGGTACAGAAATGGGACAGGGGTTATATACCAAAGTACGGCAGGTTGCTGCACATGAGTTGGGTTTACCCATCGATAGTGTTCGTTTAATTGCAACCGACACTTCTCGGGTGCCAAATACTTCGGCAACTGCAGCATCGAGTGGAGCAGATCTAAACGGTAAAGCTGTTCAAAATGCTTGTATTAAGATTCGAGAGCGTCTGGCAAAACTTGCAGCAGACATAAGTGATAGTGACGCAGAGCAAGTCCAGTTTGAAGATAGTATGGTTTCAACAGCGAATGGTCATTCATGGACATTTCCTGACTTGGTTCAACGGGCATATATGGCACGTGTACAACTATGGGACAGTGGTTTTTATAAAACGCCAGAAATTCACTATGATCAGGTCAACCATTTAGGGCGTCCATTTTTCTATTATGCTTATGGCGCAGCGGTCAGCGAGGTCGCAATAGATACGCTAACTGGCGAAATGAAAGTGTTACGTGCTGACATTTTGCATGATGTTGGACGGTCAATTAACCCTGCAATTGATATTGGACAAATTGAAGGTGGTTTTGTCCAAGGGATGGGGTGGCTCACGACAGAAGAGTTGTATTGGCAGCCTCAAGGACCGCACGCAGGACGCTTATTTACCCATGCGCCTTCAACGTACAAAATCCCGACCAGTTTTGATATTCCGCATATTTTTAATGTCAAACTGTTTGATAACCAAAATCAGGCAGATACCATCTATCGCTCCAAAGCGGTAGGTGAACCCCCATTTATGTTGGCATTATCTGTTTTCTCTGCAATTCGTCAGGCTGTACAGGCGGCTATTCCAGAAAATGCACCGCTCGTACTCAATGCTCCGGCAACTGCCGAAGAAATTTTACGTGCAATTGCGATTGGGCGGGGACAAGCTTTGGCTAAACGTCCACAAGCTAAAATGTAGAAGATTATGCAACATTTACAATGGTGGACTGATTTTGTAGCGTGGCAAGTCGATGCTCTACCTATGGTATTGGTCACAGTGGTCCGCGCTGATGGTTCAACACCACGAGAAGTTGGTGCAACAATGTTATTGCGGTTTAATTTGCAACAGCAATGGCAGCAGTCAGATACGATCGGTGGTGGGCATTTAGAGTTTCAGGCCATTGATATTGCTAAAGCAATGTTAAAAGAATCGGAAACTTGTGTGAGGTGTATTGAACGGTTTACCCTCAGTGCTCGGTTGGGGCAGTGTTGTGGTGGAGTAATGTGGTTATTGTTTGAAAAAATATCACCCTCTGTAACTCCGTCAGATTTATACATGAGTTTGCAAGCATGGCGAGCTGGAAGGCATATATGGCGTACCGTCTCAAATCAGTATGCATCCACTTGGCAGATTATGGATATGGAACAACAACCAAGTTTCAAGTTTCAACCTGTCAGTAATGAAGAATGGCAATTTGGCCAGCAGATTCAACCATATGCCATGCAAGTGCTGATTTGTGGTGCGGGGCATGTGGGTGAAGCAATCGTCCGTTGTTTATTGCCTATTGGTGTTCGGGTGAAATGGATTGATCCACGTGATGATATTTTCCCATCCGATTTACTGGAAAAGGTTCAATGTTTAACGACTGATACGCTTGAAGCCGAGATCGAGCATTTTGACCGTTCAGGTGCAATTTTAATATTAACTCACGATCATCAATTAGATTTGCAACTATGTTTTGCAGCCTTGAAACCTACGACAAAACCATTTGCTTATGTTGGGATGATTGGCTCAAAAAGTAAAAGGGCTATTTTTGAGAAACGTATGCAAGTACGCGGTTATACTCCGGAAACATTACAACGCTTAGTTTGTCCTATTGGTATAGAAGGGATTTCATCGAAACAACCTGCAACGATTGCCATTGCAGTAGTTGCTCAATTATTGCAGGTGTTTGATATAAAAAAATGATCCCAAAGGATCATTTTTTTTGTTCGAACTTCGGATTTTTTTCTGCTCGTTTAAGCAGTACGAGAACAGCACCTGTGCCGCCTTGATTTTCTGGAGCACTTACAAAAGCCAAAACATCGCGGTGTTGACGTAACCATCCGTTGACATAGGTTTTTAAGACCGCTTCTGGGCCTTTTCCATGCACAATTTTGATGACATTTTGATTTTCATCTTTTGCCATTTGGATAATTTGTAAAACTGCATCACGTGCTTGTTCAATGGTACAGCCGTGTAAATCTACAGCTTCAAACCAACGCATCTTGCCTGCTTTTAAGTCTTCAAACACTTTATGTTGAAGAGTCGCAATGCGATAGCTTAACGTTGCTTGGCTTGCGACTGGATTTAAAGCAGCTTGTGTATCAGATAGTTCGGCATGTTCGGTGTCACGACCACCTTCGGCAGCTGCCCGTTTCGCTAGAGTTTGTGCGTCGACTTTTCTGGCACGAGGTGTTTTTACATCGGCAACATTACTATTGTTGATGCGTTTAACGCCAGCAACAGCCTGTTGAAATAGATGTATACCTTCCAATTCTTCAGACTCAGCCTGAGCTTTTTTAGACTCAGGCTGATTTGCGATTTTGCTTGAATGAGGATTGGAGATTTGCTTTTTAAATTGCTTCAATAACTTTTGTTGCTCTTTAGAAAGCGATGAATCTTTATTACTCATATATCTTCATTAAACCGTTTGAGATTGTCCAAAAAGTGCAGTAAAAGCTTGATCTGGACGTGGTTGTTTCATAAAACTTTCGCCCACCAAGAAACTGTGAATATCATGCTCTTGCATCATACGCACATCATCTGGTGTCGCAATACCACTTTCAGTGATTAATAAACGTGAGGTCGGAAGTAATTTTTTCAATCGAATGGATGTATTTAAATCTACATCAAACGTTTTTAAATTACGGTTATTCACGCCTAATAAACATTGCTCAGAAAGCTTTAAAGCTCGTTCCATTTCTTCTTCATCATGAACTTCAACCAATACATCAAGTTGATATTCAAACGCAGTTTTTGACATTTCTTCGAGTTGCTGGTCAGACAAACAAGCAACAATTAATAAAATACAGTCCGCATGCAAAGCACGTGCTTCAACTACATTATATGGATCGACCAGAAAGTCTTTACGTAAAGCAGGTAGGGCACAATGATTGCGAGCGATGGCAATATTTTCATCTGCACCCTGAAAGAAATCAACATCGGTCAGTACCGATAGACATGCTGCTCCAGCTTGTTCATATTGCTGGGCAATTTCGGCAGGATTAAAGTCTGCGCGAATGATTCCTTTTGATGGAGAGGCTTTTTTTATTTCAGCAATCACACCAGGGCGCTTATGTTTTAAAGCGTTGGCAAAGCCACGCACTGGAGTCGCAGCTTTTGCTAATTCTTCAACATCTTGCAAATTACGTTGTTTTAAACGCGCAGCAAGTTCCTCATGTTTACGGTCAACAATTTTACCTAAAATGGTATTTTGAATATTAATCATGAGAAATCCTTAATCTGCCTGAGATTGCTTTAATGTTTTGGTAAATTCAGCCAAAACACTCATTTTTTCTAAAGCTTGTCCGCCATAGATAATATCTTGAGCGAATGTAACAGCTTGAGCATAGGTTTGAGTAATGCCTGAGACATAAATACCTGCCCCCGCATTAAGCGCAATCATATTTGCTGCTTTTTCACCAATGTCAGATTTATTTTTACCCAATGCATCTTTGATCAGCTTTAAGCTTGCTGCAGCATCTGCTACCACTAAACCATTTAAAGTTTGTGATTCAATCCCGACATCTTCTGGATTAAGCGTCCATTCGGTAATTTCACCATCTTTGAGTTCAGCAATAGCGGTAGGAGCAGCAAGGCTAATTTCATCAAGTCCATCTCTTGAATGAACCACCATGACATGTTCAGCACCAAGCTGCTTCATAACCTCGGCAATTGGACGGCAAAGTTCATCTGAAAATACACCAATCACAAAGCGTTTTACGCCGGCCGGATTCGTAAGCGGGCCGAGTAAATTGAAAATGCTACGAACACCAAGCTCACGACGTGGGCCGACAGCATATTTCATTGCTTTGTGGTGGTTTGGAGCGAATAAAAAGCCTACACCCATCTCACGAATGCAGCGCTCAGTTTGTTGCATATCTAAATCAAGGTTAATACCTGCTTGTTCAAGTAGGTCAGATGAACCTGATTTACTTGAAACGCCTCGGTTACCATGCTTTGCAATAGTTGCGCCTGCTGCTGCAATGACAAAGCTTGATGCTGTAGAGACGTTAAATAAGTTTTGCCCATCGCCACCTGTGCCTACAATATCAACTAAATGTTTGATATCGCTAACATCGATCTTGATCGCAAATTCACGCATGACACGTGCAGCAGCAGTAATTTCGTCAATACTTTCACCTTTCATGCGAAGGCCCATCATCAAAGCACCAATTTGTGCTTCGGTTGCCTCACCTTGCATGATGCTACGCATAATGTCTTCCATTTGCGGCTGAGTTAGGTGAATATTTTTTGTTATATGGTTAAGTGCTTGTTGAATATTCATAGGGACCACTTATGCATAAATATCTAAAAAGTTTTTAAAGATTTGATGGCCATGTTGACTCAAGATCGATTCAGGGTGGAACTGCACGCCTTCAACAGGCAATGTCTTATGTTTAACACCCATGATTTCTTCCATGGAGCCATCTGCTTCATTGGTCCAACACGTTATTTCAAGGCAATCAGGCAGTGTTTGCTGATCAATCACCAATGAATGATAACGAGTTGCTGAGAAAGGGCTAGGAAGATTACTGAAAATACCTTTATTGCTATGGTACATATCAGATAAACGTCCATGCATCACCGTTTTGGCTCTTACAATTTTTCCGCCAAAAGCTTGCCCAATACTTTGATGCCCTAAACACACGCCAAGCAAAGGAATTTTTCCAGCAAAATGATTAATTGCAGGAATTGAAATACCAGCTTCGCTTGGAGAGCAAGGACCCGGACCAATCACGAGATATTTTGGTTGCCATCGTTCAATATCCTCTAATGTGACTTGATCATTGCGAACTACTTTTACTTCCTGATTCAACTCGCCAAAATACTGGACGATGTTGTAGGTAAAAGAGTCGTAATTGTCGATCATTAGAAGCATGATGAACTTAACCTCATGATAATTAATATATATTTAATAAGTGACTAAAATAGTTACCCATATTGATACCCGTTTTCAGAAAGGGCTTTCTAGATATATAAAATAAGAAGCCGCTTTCTAATGGGCTAATATAGCAAAAAAAGAAGTAACCAGTTTAACTATTTCATTCGTTAGAAATTTGCAGAAAAAAAGGCTTTGGGAAGGTGGAGCTTTTTAAAATTATAGATAAGTATTAATAAGACAGAATATGCTTTTTATTAGAAATAAAAATTATTCTGCCTTATTCACACAAGAAGATTAAATTTTACGTGTGTTATAAATCAGCCAATCTAAAACATCGCCAGATAAATGTTCGGCCAGTCTTTCTTGAACAGTTTGATGATAACCATTTAACCAGTCTTTCTCTTCATTCGTTAGCATGTCAACGACGATACAATCTAAATGAATCGGGCAAAGGGTCAGCGTTTCAAACTCTAAAAATTCACCATAAGTTTTTTCAAATCCAGAGTGAAGTTTGTTTGCAACCAGATTTTCAATACGAATACCGTATTGTCCCTCATGGTATAAGCCTGGCTCGTTAGAAATAATCATTCCTTCACGCAATTTGCTATAGGCATGAATAGGTGCGTAATAAGAAAGAACTTGCGGACCTTCATGAACATTAAGCGCAAAGCCTACACCGTGGCCTGTTCCATGTCGATAATCTAAACCATGTTGCCATAAAGTATTGCGACAAATTGAATCGAGTAAAGGAGCGGCTAAACCTTCTGGATAAATCGTTTTTGCCAAGGCAATGTGACATTTTAAAACCAATGTGTAGTCACGTTTTTGTTGCCCTGTTGGCGTGCCTACAGGAACAACACGAGTAATATCCGTTGTTCCATCAACATATTGGCCGCCAGAGTCAATGAGTAATAGACCATCACCTTCGATAAATGAATAGTGCTCTTCAGTTGCACGGTAGTGGGGTAGAGCACCATTAGCATTAAAGCCAGCAATCGTTGAAAAACTCGGTCCTATAAATCCATCTTGCTGAGCACGGAAAGCCGTAATTTTCTCATCAATAGTTAGTTCTGAAATGCTTTCACCATGATGAAGGGCTTTCTCTAACCAGTGGAAAAAGTGGCAAAGCGCGACTCCGTCTTTCACCATGGCATGACGGATATGGGCAATTTCACTTTCATGTTTACGTGATTTAAAAAGTGTACTCGGGTTGATGTCGTATACAACTCGAATATCTTTTGCGATGACTTGTTCATGAAAAATCGAGACTTTGGCTGGATCTAAAAGTACTGAAGCATCAGAGATATTCGATAAAAACTTAGCTGTATCTTCGTAGTTACGAATTTCAATACCATCGGCTGCCAAAGCTTGCTGAATGCGTACATCAACTTTTTCAGCATCAATAAAAAGAATAGCTTGCTCTGAATTAATATAAAAATGAGAAAGAAAAACAGGGTTATATTCTACATCTTGCCCGCGTGCATTTAGGACCCATGCAATATCATCTAAAGATGAAATAAAATGACCCGCAATATTCTTGTTAGCTAAGCTCTCGCGAATTGCCTGAATTTTTTCTTTACGAGAGAGGGCATTTAACCCTTCAGGCATTAAATGGATTTTTTCTGATGGAAGTTCTGGACGGTCTACCCAAATCTCTCCGACTAAATCTTGCTGGGTTTCAAGTTTATAGTGATTAAGTCGTGCAGTATGTTCGAGCGCCTTAAATTGTTGAATGGATAAAGTATGCCCATTTACCACAATGACTGATTCTGATTGTAGATTTTTTTCAATCCAAGCGAGATGTGTTGAAGATTCATCACTTGTTAATTTTTGAAGATCAAAGCCACTTCCAATAAGTTGTTGCTCGGCTTGTACCCAATAGCGACCATCCGCCCAGAGACCAGCAAACTTTTGTGTCACCACAAGCGTACCAACCGAACCACTAAAACCGCTTAACCACTGCCTTGCTTTCCAGTAGTCTGGTAAATATTCTGACATATGGGGATCGGCACTCATCACAATCAAAGCATCAACATGCCGATTGCGCATGAGTTCACGAAGTTTCTCAAGTTTTTCTGGAACAGTTAAAACGCTCATATAGTTTCCAAGTCAGGTTGAACTTTGCTGGTACTTTTGTTCATTAATCTATTGATAGGTTTCTTTAATAAAAATAACACGATTGCACCAACGATTAATGCCAAAACGCATCGCATAAAGAGAGTCGGTAAATGATCAATACCATCTGACGATACGTGCCCGCCAATGAGACCAGCGATGAGATTACCTAAAGCTGAGCCAGTAAACCATAGTCCCATAATTTGGCCTCGAATTACATCAGGTGCAAGTTTAGTCATGGTTGATAACCCAATCGGGCTTAAACAAAGTTCTCCCATGGTAAGCAAAAACAAAGTACCGACTAACCAAAATGGTGAAACTAAGCCGCCAGCAATTGCGAAACGACTAGCAAAGGACATAACGAGAAAGCCGCCAGCTGCAAGTAACAATGCAATGATAAATTTACTGATATAGCTTGGATCTTTATTTGATTTACCCAGTCTTGCCCAAAGCCATGCTGCAATTGGAGCGAATATAATAATAAAAAGGGCATTGATGGATTGGAACCATACAGTTGGGATTTCAAATCCGAAAACCATACGATCTGTATAGTCTTGCGCAAATAAATTAAAAGAAGTGGGTTTCTGTTCAAAAGCAGACCAGAACAATGCTGATGTTGCTAATAAAACAAAACAAATAATAATTTTAAATTTGTCATGTTGCTCTAAATTCAAGAAAAGTAATAAATAAGCAAAGTAAGCAATAATGCCGATACCAATCCCAATTGTTAAATAAGTTGCTACCGCGACCGGATTAATATGAATGACACCAAATAAGGTAAGCGTAATAATGACTGCAACTGCGAATAAAAAGCTAAATACAATTTTAGGCGCATTTTTATTTTCTACGACAGGCTTATTGCAGTTGTCAGTTTGTTGGCGCAACTGATTGAAAGACTGTAGCTGTGGAATCGCTAATGTACGAAAAATAAGTAAAGCAATCAACATTCCAAGGCCGCCAATCCCAAAACCTAGATGCCAGCCATGATCGCGAGCCAATATACCTGTAATAAGTGGGGCAATAAACGACCCCATATTAATCCCCATGTAAAAAATGGAAAAACCAGCATCGCGCCTACTATCCTGAGCTTTGTATAATGTTCCCACAATTACCGAAATACAGGTTTTAAATAATCCTGAGCCAATAACAATAAGGACTAAACCGAAATAAAAAAAGAATTGATCAAAAATGGTAGTGAGGGCAATAGATAAATGACCTAGTGCAATAATAATAGAACCATACCAGACCGACCGTGCCTGACCTAACCAGTTATCGGCAATCCAGCCACCAAAAACTGTCATTAAATACATAGATCCAGCAAATAACCCAACAATCGCGGCTGCAGTTGGACGGTCAAGGCCTAAACCACCGTCATTAACCATTGCGATCATATAAAGAACGAGTAAAGGCCGAATACCATAATAAGAAAATCTTTCCCAAAGCTCTGTAAAAAATAAAGTTTTTAATGGTTTTGGATGGCCGAAAAAAGCTTTATCCGATTGTTCAAAGTCATATTTCATTATTCAAATCCTTGAATGCTTTTAAGTTTTTTATAAACATAACTTTTGGTTTGTTTATTTATAACAAAAATTTATGCATATAGTTTTTAGTTTTTTTTAATAATAAAAGCAAGTTTGGCCTGTATAAAAAAAGTGAATGAAAAAGAACATGAATAGTAAAATTTAATTTTTGCCGAGTAATGTGAGATCTACTATATGTGGTCTTATTAACTGCTTAGATAGCGACTAAATAGTCCATTTATTTAGAAAAATTCATAAAAATGAAAAATAATTATTAGATTTTAACTAAAGCACAAGGCTTTTAACTGATGGTTTAAGTCATAAATTTAAGTTGCTGAAATAAACAAAAGAAACTCATTGAGGAAAATTGATGTCAAAGGAGTGATTATTTTCAGGTAATCCGATAAGAATCTCAGCATTATATATAAGAAAGTATTATGATCATGGACGACTGTTAGAAATTGATGCAGTGCGTTATATCAGCGCAACAATTTTGCACTAAATTAGGGCAATAATGAGCTATTTAAATATGCCATAATTTGAAAATGTGTGAATATGGTGCATTTACACAAGCAAACAGTATAATGGGTTCAAGACAAGGGGCCTAAATCATGAATACTTATAAGTAATTCAATGTTTTAGGTAAGTCTTATGAAGTTGGTATGAGAATTGCTTAATAAATACCAGCAACTAACACGCACTCAACAAGTGCAACAAAATTTCATTGGAGCAAAATGAGCATGGCGAACAAGGTCCTTCAACTCATACAAGAAAGTGGCGCAAAATGGGTCGATTTTCGCTTTACTGATACTAAGGGTAAAGAGCAGCACGTAACTTACCCAGCTGATTCTATTGATGAAGATACTTTTGAAGACGGTAAAATGTTTGATGGTTCTTCAATCGCTGGTTGGAAAGGCATTGAAGCATCTGACATGATTTTACGTCCAGATGCGGAAACTGGTTTTATCGACCCGTTCTTTGCTGAACCAACTGTAGTTGTGACTTGTGACGTTATTGAACCTTCAACTGGTCAAGGTTATGAACGTGATCCACGTTCGATTGCTCGCCGTGCAGAAGAATACTTAAAATCTACAGGTATTGGTGATACTGCATTCTTTGGTCCAGAGCCAGAATTCTTTGTATTTGATGAAGTGAAATGGGACATCGATATGTCTGGCGCTCGTCATACATTAATCGCTGAAGAAGCTGCTTGGTCTACTGGTAAAGATTACGAGTCTGGTAACTCAGGTCACCGTCCACGTGTTAAAGGTGGTTACTTCCCAGTTCCTCCAGTTGACTCTGCACAAGATATGCGTGCAGAAATGTGTGCAAAAATTGAAGACATCATGGGCCCAGGTCGTGTAGAAGTACACCACCACGAAGTTGCTTCTTGCCAATTAGAAATTGGTGTGAGCTTCAATACGCTTGTCCGTAAAGCTGACGAAGTTCAACAGTTTAAATATGCTGTTTGGAACGTTGCACACCAATATGCAAAAACTGCAACCTTTATGCCTAAACCAATGGTAGGTGATAACGGTTCTGGTATGCACGTTCATATGTCTATCTCTAAAGATGGCAAAAACTTGTTTGCTGGTGATGAATATGCAGGCCTTTCAGAAATGGCATTGTATTTCATCGGTGGTATCATCAAGCACGCTCGTGCATTGAATGCAATCACAAACCCATCTACAAACTCATACAAGCGTTTGGTTCCTCACTTCGAAGCACCAATTATGCTTGCTTACTCAGCACGTAACCGTTCTGCTTCTATCCGTATTCCATACGTTTCTAGCCCTAAAGGTAAGCGTATCGAAGCTCGTTTCCCAGACCCAATGATGAACCCGTACTTAGGTTTCGCTGCATTGTTAATGGCTGGTATCGACGGTATCCAAAACAAGATCCATCCGGGCGAAGCTGCTGATAAGAACTTGTATGATCTTCCTCCAGAAGAAGAAGCAAAAATCCCAACTGTTGCTCATAGCTTAGATATGGCTCTTGAAGCACTTCAAGCAGATCACGAATTCTTGTTAAAAGGCGGCGTGTTCACTAAAGAAATGCTTGATGCATACATCGAACTTAAAACTGAAGATGTACGTCGTCTTAACACGACTACTCACCCAGTTGAATTCGATATGTATTACAGCCTGTAATACATATTTCATAAAAAAGCCTGCTTATGCAGGCTTTTTTTATTGCTTGGAATGTTGATTGAATTCTCTACGTTTTTTATCAAAAATTTGGAGTAAACTAGGTGCGAGTTTTCATGTGAGCAGATTATGCGTAAACGACAACCAGTACTTAAACAGGAAAAGGCTTTAAATCCTGAGTTGAAAACATGGTTGTATGCTTCTGGTTCTCTGACTCAACAATTAACTGAGCTTGGTGGTGGACAGTTCAGTGTGAAGCCCTTTAAAGAACACTTTCAGCGTTTAACTTTTGCAGATAGTCAATGGATGAACATGCCTCATGCTCATACTTCATGGGTGAGGGAAACCTATTTATATGGCTGTGAAGCAGAGCCGTGGGTGAAAGCAAAAAGTATTTTTCCAATTCAAAGCTTACGTAAAAGAGCGCGTATATTTCAGCACATTGGTTCTAAACCGATTGGCTTTTTTCTATTTCAAAGAATAACTCCGCTTTGTGACCGTCGTGTCATTCATTTGCCAGAAGGCTGGACGCGACAAAGTTGCTATACTTGGCATGGATGTAAATTTATCGTCCAAGAAACATTCTTACCGGCTTTTGAAGCTTTTTTAAATCAGCAGCACGACAAGGAATTACTATGACGACTGCAACAGGCACAACATGGCGTCAGCGTTTAGAAGCTTATTATTATCTATGTCGATTTGATAATCCAATTGGTACTGAACTGGTGTTTTGGCCAACCATGTGGGCACTTTGGGTTGCATCAAAAGGAATACCTGATTTAGGTATTTTATTTGTCATGATTTTAGGCATCATTTTTATGCGCGCTGCTGGATGTGCGATTAATGACTTTGCTGATCGTAAAGTAGATGGTCATGTAGAGCGTACTAAAACCCGTCCGCTCGCAACTGGAATTATTCGTGCAAGAGAAGCTGTATATGTATTCTTGGGCCTTGTTTTAGCAAGTGCGTGTCTGTTGTTCTTTTTACCGATCGAAACCTTCTACTGGTCATTTGGGGCATTGTTTCTGGCGTTTATTTATCCATTTATGAAACGCTATACCAACTTACCTCAAGTATTTTTAGGCGCAGCATTTTCATGGTCTATTCCTATGGCCTTTACCGCTGTAGGTAAAACTCCAGATTTAACTTGCTGGTTGCTCTATTTTGGTAATTTGGCTTGGACTGTGGCTTATGACACTCAATATGCAATTACAGACCGTGAATATGATTTAAAGATTGGTGTGAAATCTACAGCTATTCTTTTTGGTCGATATGACATCCAGATTATTGCGTTTTTACAAGCATCTAGCCTTGTTTTGATTGGTACTGCGCTATATTTAGAAAATATTTTATTCCCATGGGCAATTATTGCTTTAGCTGTAGTCGCATTTGATTTTGTATATCAAACAATTAAAACCAAAGACCGCAACCCTCAAGTCTGTTTTTGGGCATTCCGTCACAATCGTTGGGTAGGATTAATCATTTTTCTAGGAATATTTTTAAATTTCATATAGTAAAAATGACCGTGAGGTTGAAAAGTGTTCTATGCAGAGCACTTTTTTTATGTCTTAATATTTGTGCATAAAAAATATGCGGAATAAAGAACACATAAAAAGGATATTCTATGAAACGGTCAAAAATTGCTTTAGCTATAACATTATCAATTTCAGCATTATTTCTTACAGCGTGTAATGACGATGATGATGACTATATTGGTGTTAATCCCGATAAAACTTATGTTTCTGAAAAAGCCTATTCTAAGGATACCTTAAGTGGTGCTTCATCTATAAAAGTAATGACTTATAACATGATGAATGTACAAGGGAAAACAGCTGAAGCAACTGCTTTAGTCATGTTCCCGAAAGTTGCTCAACCAAAGGATGGTTATCGCGTAGTGGTATGGGAGCACGGCACTGTAGGAGTAGGGGATAGTTGTGCACCAAGCAATAATACGATTAATCCACGCTTCAAAATTTTAGCTGATACTTTATTAGCTGCTGGATATGTGATTGTAGCCCCAGATTATGAAGGTCTTGGTACAAAAGGAATCCATCCATATCTTAATTTAGCGAGTGAAGCAAAATCAGCATTAGCAGCTGTTAGAGCAGTAAAAGATCGTTATGGCTCACAATTAAACGGCGATTGGATGTCTGTAGGTCAGTCACAAGGAGGTCAGGCATCTATAGGTACTGCTGAATATGCAAATACAGATATAACATATAAAGGTGCAGTTGCAGGCGCGCCTGCGTCGAGTTTGGGAACAATTATTCTTGATGTAGCACCAAATGCATTAGCATTAATTGAGCAGCAAGAAATTGCAGGTAATGTAGCTTTAGATAAACGAGTTTCTATTGACTCTTATGCTACTCTGCTAGCTTATGCTGCTTTAACTGGTGTTGGTATTAAAGCCTATGAACCACGTTTTGAATATAGAGATATATTTCAAACAAGAGCGAAGTCTTTAGCTGAGTTTGCAGAAGGAACTACAGGAGAAAATGGTCTTTGTTTAGATAGTGCTGATCCGAGCCTTAGTCTAATTAATAAATTTAAAGATGATATTATTAAATTTATGACTGATAACCCAGGTAAAAAAGTTATGGATTATCCGGGACTTGATGTTACTAATTTCAGGTCAAATGAGACGGTTCAGAAATTTTTACTCGCAAGTCAGCCTGGTACAAAGCGTTTAGATAAACCGGTATATATTGCTCAAGGTAAAAATGATACCAATGTGCCTTATCCAATTACTCAAATGATGGTAGCTGGATTGGTAACTTTAGGTTCACCTAACATTAAACTAGATTTAGTAGAAAATGCTACGCATACTCAAGCAATTGTTTGTAAAAATGCTGATATCTATCAATTTATTCAAACTAATATGCCCGCTAAGACAAATGCAGTTGTAGATCCATCCATAATTGATGCTAGTGGAAAACCAGAATGTACTGGAGTCGCACAATAATTTTTTGGATTTAAAATATTCAAATTAAAAGGGTCCTAAAGTGGGCCCTTTTTTTGTTATATTGTTACGCATTCTGAAATCGATACTATTTGAGTTTGAAGAACTTATGAGCCAGCAACCTATTGAAAAAAAATCTGTTCCTTGGTTATTAATGGGATTAGGTTTACTTATTCCTTTTCTGATTATTGGAATACTTTTCTTGGCTGCAAAAAGTGATGCTAAGAATAAAAAACAATATGAACAGCAGCGTTTAGAGATGGCAAAAAGAATAGCTGAGAAAGAAGCTGCAAATTCTGAAACAAAATAGCTTGTTAATGAATGTCCTTTTGTAATTGGCGTACAGTAGGAATATTTGTGTAACGCTTTACAAGGTAACCTGCTTCAGTGAGCATTTGATCACGAATACGGTCATCTTCTACTTTTTCAAGATGGGTAGGGTCATCTAGCTCAATAATGGCCATGACTTCCATATTATCATTTAGTACAACAAAGTCAGTGACTTTACGGTTGAACTGACTACGAATTTTATAGTCATTACTGGTAATTAATGCACTAAAAGCCACTTGTGCTAACACATGATAATTTGGAAAACTTTGTTTTAAACGTATAAACATTTGAGTTTCAAAATTTGTAATGACAGGACGAGCAAAGAATTTTTGTCTTGGAAATAAATATGGACGTAAACAGACAAGAAGAAAAATACAGGTGCTTATGCAACCCAAAACAATAAAAAATAAATGACTCGATTCGAACATGTTAAAGCATCATACAAATAAAAACCCACTCATGATGAGTGGGTTTTTAAGAATCTTGGCTCTCCCACCTGGGCTCGAACCAGGGACCTGCGGATTAACAGTCCGTCGCTCTACCGACTGAGCTATGGGAGAATCTGGAAAAGGATTTTAGGCAGGAAAGGGGGCTGGGTCAAGCCTTAATAGCAGAATTAGAGTGAATATCTCATCGTTTGGTTTAAAAATACTCGAAACGTTGATTTTATTAAGAATAATAAAAAGTACTAAAAAAAATCAGAAAAGAAAAAGCCCGCAATAAATGCGGGCTTTTAGAATCTTGGCTCTCCCACCTGGGCTCGAACCAGGGACCTGCGGATTAACAGTCCGTCGCTCTACCGACTGAGCTATGGGAGATTAGTAGATGGCTCTCCAACCTGGGCTCGAACCAGGGACCTGCGGATTAACAGTCCGTCGCTCTACCGACTGAGCTATTGGAGAATCTGATGCGCATTTTATGGATGAAATCTAAAAGCGTCAATAAGAATATTAAAGAAAATGAATCGTTTGCTTGATTAATATGCTTTTGCTGTATTAAAAATAAAAAAACCACCCAAAAATAGGGTGGTTTTTTCATAAAGAAATAAAATTATTTCTCTACACCAGCTGGTTGACCTGCAAGTTTTGCATTTGCATAGTCCCAGTTGACAAGGCTTTCTAAGAAAGTTGCGATGTATTTAGGACGTAAGTTACGGAAATCGATGTAGTAAGCATGTTCCCATACGTCAATTGTTAATACAGCAATTTGACCATGTGCAAGTGGAGTGTCTGCATTAGAAGTTTTAGTAATAGATAATTTACCATTTACTTCATCAGCAACTAACCAAGCCCAACCTGAACCGAATTGAGTTGTTGCAGCAGCAGTAAATTCTTCTGCAAACTTTTCGTAGCTACCAAAAGCTTCGTCAATTTTAGCAGCGATTGCGCCAGTAGGCTTACCACCACCGTTTGGCTTCATGCTGTTCCAGTAGAAAGTGTGGTTCCAAACTTGAGCAGCATTGTTGAAAATACCAGCTTTAGATGCATCACCAGCAGTTGCTTTAATGATTTCTTCTAAAGTTTTACCTTCAAGGTCAGTCCCTTTGATTAAGTTGTTTAAGTTAACAACATAGGTATTGTGGTGTTTATCGTGATGGTATTCTAAAGTTTCTTTACTAATATGTGGCGCTAAATCATCATAGCCATATGGAAGTGCAGGTAAAGTAATGGTTGTCATGTTCCTATTCCTTGCATTTGCTGGGTTATACAATTAAGTGGCTCTATTGTAAATGATTCTAGTCACAATAGGGCATCGTTTTAAAGAACTATACACAATAAAGATCTAATTAATACGCATAACACAGATTGAAAAAAAGACTTAATTAAATCGGATTATTCAATTCAAAATATTCAGCTTCAATTGAAAACTGTTTTGAGATCGCTTGTGTCAAACGCTGAACTCCATAACGCTCAGTAGCATGGTGACCACAGGCGAAATAGTGAACTCCTAATTCTTTTGCTTCATAAAAAGTTCGTTCACTGACTTCACCTGAAATGTAAGCATCACAATTTTGCAAAGCAGCTTTAGCAATAAAATCTTGAGCCCCACCTGTGCAGAAGCCCACTTTTTGAATGCTTTGTTTTTCTGCTGGCAAATGAATCACCTTAAAATCAAAACTGTTTTGTAGTTTTGTTTTAAATTCATCCACAGAAACTGCTTGCTCTAAATAACCAATATTACCAATTGGATGTTTCTCTGTTAAATCGAGTGGTTCTAAATTCTGCAAGTTTAGTTTTTCTGCAATGGCTACATTGTTACCCAAAGTTGGGTGGGCATCTAAAGGTAGGTGGTAAGCGACTAATGAAATATTATTTTGAATGAGTTTTTTAATGCGATTGCCTCGCATTCCCGTAATTGGATACGGTTCGCCTTTCCAAAAATAACCATGATGTACGAGTAATAAATCTGCATTTTGAGCAATTGCTGCATCAATTGCATCTTCGGAAGCAGTAACCGCACAAACGATACGTCTTACTTCAGTTGAACCTTCAATTTGCAGGCCATTTGGTGCGTAATCTTTAAATTCTGCCGCTTTTAAGGTTTGGTCGCACCACTGAATAATTTCATGCAAATTCGCCATGATATTTCCTGAATTGAGTAGTAAATAATTGCTAAAGCTATAGAAACATATTTTGTTGTGTAACTAAAGCTAGACAAATCTTTTTTGACTTTTTTATGTATATCGACATATTTAATTTAAAATGCTTAACTGAAAACTCTTTTTGTTCAATATATTAATTTAATTAAAAACTTCTTTGCGTAGAGGATATGAACGTGCGCCGCACCTTTACATGGTTACCTTGGGTGTTACTTATTATTGTAATTGCCAGTTTTATTGCATGGCAAAAATACCATCAGCCGAAACCAACTGTTGCAGTTGATGGGGTGCAAATGCCTGCTGAGAAAGTTGAACCACTCGTTGATACTTCGCGAGCGGGCGGGGTGGTATCTTATAGCGCTGCGGTAAAAGTTGCAGCGCCGGCAGTTGTTAATATTTTTACGACCCAGAAAGTTAAACAAAATCATCCTTTATTAAGTGATCCGGTATTCCGCGAATTTTTTGGAAATCAGCTTCCTGAACAACAACAGCAAAATGAAAATAGCTTAGGCTCTGGGGTTATTGTACGAGCTGATGGTTATATTCTGACGAATAATCATGTGATTGCTCAAGCAGATCAAATTGTAGTGGCATTACATGATGGCCGTCGTGCAGAAGCAACCATTGTTGGAACAGACCCTGATACTGATTTAGCTGTAATTAAAATCGATTTAGATAAATTACCTGTCCTACCATTTAAGCTAAGTGGTAATGAAGTAGGTGATGTGGTCTTAGCAATTGGTAATCCATTTGGTGTAGGGCAAACGGTAACTCAAGGTATTATTTCTGCCACTGAGCGCTCTGATTTAGGTATCAATACCTATGAAGACTTTATTCAAACAGATGCTGCAATTAACCCCGGTAACTCAGGTGGAGCATTAATTGATGTCGCTGGGAATTTAATTGGGGTAAATACGGCTATTTTTTCTCAATCAGGTGGTTCTTTAGGAATTGGTTTTGCAATCCCAGCTAAAGTTTGCCAACAGGTATTAAACTCGATTTTGAAAGATGGCCGTGTAGTACGTGGATGGTTAGGGATTAGTTTGGTACCGCCTACACAAGCAGATGTATTAGCACCTAAACAGCAAATTGGTGTTGTGGTTGCAGATGTCTTGAAAAATGGGCCAGCTGCATCAGCAGGTATTAAGATTGGCGATAAAATTATTCAGGTGAATAATGAGCAAATTACTTCAGCGTCTCATTTGATTAATTATGTTGCATTACAAGCACCTAACAGCGAAATTAATGTAATTGTTGAGCGAGATGGGAAGCAACAAAACTTTGTGGTGACAGTAGGGGAAAGAAAAAACCAAAATACTCAATCACAATTTATACCGCTGCCTAAACAGTAAAGATAAAAAAAGCCTCGTAATGAGGCTTTTTTCTTGGTGTCAATTACGTATGAGATAATGCTTGATGTTGATGTTTGAACTCAGTTAAAGCATCAATACGGTACTGAATTAGCATTTCACCAATCTCAGCACCTTTAATGTTTTCAGGTAAATCCTGAACTTTAATAGAGCGAACGATTTGCATCGCATCTAACATGTACTGAGCTTGAGGATACGGACGGTCTTCTAAACCTAGTCTTCCTTTAGCATCACATTCACATGCTTGTACAAATGCTTCCACTCTCTCAGGACGACGTAATACATCTAGACGCTGTAATAGACGCCATACAGTTCCTGGTTTTAACGACATAATCTGATGGCATTTTAGATGTTCTTTACATACTGATAATGCCAACTGTCTAGTTTGAGTTGGAACTTTTAAACGTTCACATAACTCGGTAACAGGTTTGACTCCACGTTCTTCATGCATGATGTGGCGAGGGAGTTCATTAGCTGGAGTTAATGCTTTACCCAAATCATGTACTAACACAGCAAATCGAACATCAAGCGAATAGTTTGATTTACAAGCTTGCTGTAACGACATTAAGGTATGTATGCCGCAGTCCACTTCCGGGTGATATTCAGGGCGCTGTGGTACACCAAATAATGCGTCAATTTCAGGGAAAAGATGTTTTAATGCCCCACAGTCACGCAATGTTTGAAAATAAACATCTGCATGATCTTCTAAAAGTGCACGAGAAGTTTCTTTCCATACACGCTCTGGTGTTAAGGCATCAAGCTCACCTGACTCAGCCATGGTTTGCATAAGCTGCATGGTCTCTGGTGCAATTTGAAAACCATATGAAGAATAGCGAGCCGCAAAGCGTGCAACACGTAAAACACGTAAAGGATCTTCAGCAAAAGCTTCTGAAACATGACGCAAAGTTTTATTTTCTAAATCTGTTTGACCGCCATATGGGTCGTATAGCTTGCCATCTTGATCCATTGCTATGGCATTGATAGTTAAATCACGGCGAATTAAATCTTCTTCTAAACTTACTGTGGTATCGGTAAAAAATTGAAAGCCGTGATAGCCTTTACCAGATTTTCTTTCAGTACGTGCAAGTGCATATTCTTCTTTCGTTTCAGGATGAAGAAACACAGGAAAATCTTTGCCTACAGGTTGAAAACCTTGGGCGAGCATGTGTTCCGGCGTTGCACCGACAACAACATAATCTTTTTCTTGATAGGGATGCCCAAGTAAAAAATCACGGACGGCACCGCCTACTAAATACACTTGCATGAAAAAACCTCTATTCTTCAAGCAATCATGCTACAGAATAGAGGTTTTCTCAAGTCATTAGAGATGCTTTTCGTAAAAAGCAGTTTCTAAATTACTTTTCTTGTTGTTGGATTTCAGCAACAGTTAAAGCAGTCATATTGATAAGACGACGAGTCGTTGCTGTCGGTGTCAAAATATGAACAGGTTTTGCTGCACCAAGTAAAATTGGGCCAATAGTAACGTTGTTACCAGAAGTCGCTTTCAACAAGTTAAATGAAATGTTTGCTGCATCTAGGTTTGGCATAATGAGCAAGTTTGCAGAACCTTTGAAACGTGAGCCTGGGAATGCAAATTGACGAATGTTTTCGTCTAATGCTGCATCACCGTGCATTTCACCTTCAACTTCAAGCTCAGGAGCTTGCTCAGATAAAATACGATAAACTTCACGCATTTTTTGAGCACTTGAGTCAGTCTGGTCACTACCAAAACTTGAATGAGAAAGTAGGGCTACACGTGGAGTAATACCAAAGCGGCGTACTTCTTCAGCCGCTAAAATAGTCATTTCAGCAAGTTGTTCAGCAGTCGGGTTTGTATTTACGTATGTATCAGCAATAAACAAGTTACGATCTTCAAGCATTAATGCATTTAAGGTGAAGAAGTTATTCATACCTTCTTTTAGACCGATGACATTACGTACAAAGTCAAGGTGAATGTTATAGCTACTGTAAGTACCACATAACATACCGTCTGCTTTACCGAATTTAACCAGTAAAGATGCAATTAAAGTTGAACGGCGACGAGCTTCACGTTGAGCATATTCAACAGTAATGCCTTTGCGTTGCATTGTTTGATAGTAGTCTTTCCAAAACTCTTCATACATCGGGTTTTGTTCTTGATCTACGATCTCAATATTTACGCCATGTTGTAAACGCAAGCCTAATTTTTTGATATTAGCTTCAATAACAGCAGTACGACCTACTAAAATTGGTTTAGCTAAATCTTCATCAACTGCGATTTGCACTGCACGTAATACGCGCTCATCTTCACCTTCAGCATATGCGATGCGTTTAGGATCAGTTTTTGCTTGAGCAAAAATCGGTTTCATCAAGAATGCAGAATTATAAACAAACTCAGATAATTTTTGACGGTATGCAGAGAAATCTTCGATCGGACGAGTTGCAACACCTGAATCCATTGCAGCTTTAGCAACAGCAGGGGCAATTTCTAAAATTAAACGTTGATCAAGTGGACGTGGAATTAAATAGTCACGGCCAAATGAAGCAGATTTTTCACCATAAGTTGCTGCATCGGCTTCTACGTGTGCCATACGTGCAATTGCATGTACACATGCAATTTTCATGTCTTCATTAATCGTTGTTGCACCAACGTCAAGTGCACCACGGAAAATGTAAGGGAAACATAATGCGTTGTTTACTTGGTTTGGATAGTCAGAACGACCAGTTGCCATGATTACATCAGGACGTACTTCATGTGCATGTTCAGGTAAAATTTCTGGATCTGGGTTTGCCAAAGCAAAAATAATAGGGTTCTCAGCCATCTGTTTCACCATTTCTTTGGTGAGAATACCAGCAGCAGAAAGACCCAAGAACATATCAGCACCAGCCATTACTTCATGTAACTGAGTTGCTTTGATGTCTTGAACATAACGTTTTTTTGATTCATCCAAGCCTTCACGTGAAGTAGTGAGTAGACCGCGAGAATCGGCAACAATGATATTTTCTTTATTTACGCCTAAAGCACAAAGTAAATCTAAACAAGAAAGGGCAGCAGCGCCTGCACCTGAAGCTACAATTTTGATTTCATCAATTTTCTTATTTACAAGTTGCAATGCATTAAGCAAAGCTGAACCTACAATGATACTTGTACCGTGTTGATCGTCATGGAATACAGGAATTTTCATGCGTTCGCGAAGTTTCTTTTCGATATAGAAACATTCTGGCGCTTTAATATCTTCGAGGTTGATACCACCGAAAGTTGGTTCAAGAGAGGCAACAATATCTACAATTTTATCTGGATCGTTTTCTGCAATTTCGATGTCAAATACGTCAACACCAGCAAACTTTTTGAAGAGAACGCCTTTACCTTCCATTACAGGTTTAGACGCTAATGGGCCAATATTACCTAAACCAAGAACAGCTGTACCGTTACTAACTACGGCAACCAAGTTTCCGCGAGCTGTATATTTTGCAGCAGCAGATGGATCACGTTCAATCTCTAAACATGGCGCAGCAACTCCTGGTGAGTAGGCTAAAGCCAAATCTCGTTGGTTGACAAGTTGCTTACTTGGGGTGACGCTGATTTTCCCTGGGTTTGGATATTCATGGTAATTTAAAGCGGCCTGTTTTAAAGATTGATCGTCCATCTGAGTCTCTATTTGATACAAAAAAGCAAACTAGTCAAATTGCTCATTTAGGGAGAGGCAATTCAATTTTTTACTATGCTTTAATTTTTATCAATTAAGAGAATAGTAGACGAATTGCCAATAGCCCCGTAGTGAGCTAAATGCTAAAGAATATAACACTACTTCTTTATTTCTCACAGTCAAAAACGCTCATTTTTGGAAAAAGCAGCATAGGTAAAATAGATGATTAGAACAATTAAGAAATATGTGGTTTTGTTTGCAGATAAGGAATAATTTGCTCAGCAGGAATCGGGCGACTAAAGAAATAACCTTGTAAAAAATCACATTGCTGTTTTTGTAGATAGGTGACTTGTTCTTCTGTTTCTACACCTTCGGCAACCAATTTAAGCCCCATGCTTTTACCCATCGCGATCATTGCATTTACAATTGCTTCTTGTTTGTGGTCACCAATTTTAGAAATAAAAGCACGATCAATTTTTAATACGTCAATTGGGTATTCTGTTAGATAGGCCAAAGAAGAATAACCCGTACCAAAGTCATCTAAGGCAATTGAGATATTTCGTTGTTTTATCGCATGTAATAGCGTTTTTACATTGGCAGTATTGTCTAAAAGGGCTGACTCTGTAATTTCAAGTTCTAGGTCTGAACCCTGTATATTATATTTTTGCAAAACTTCATCTAGATCATTGAGTAATAAGCCTCGATGTATCTGTTGAGCGACAATATTTACAGAGACTTGAATATTGAAATAACCCGCATCTTTCCATTCTTGTAGTTGCTTTCCAACTTTATCCAAAACAACTTTACCAATATCTGAAATTAGGCTACTACGCTCAGCAAAAGGTATAAACATATTTGGCATGACTAATCCTTTTTCAGGATGTTGCCAACGAATTAATGCTTCAAAACCGATAATAGATTGATCATGTAGATTAATTTTGGGTTGGTAATAAATGACAAATTCATCATTTTGTATGGCTTTACGTAATTCTTGCTCTAAATCGGCAGTTTTATATGAGTTATTTGTTTTATTGCAATAATAGCAAATTGTATTACCACCTAAGCGTTTTGCTTCGGACAATGCTTGTTCCGCATGGTGGTTGAGGTGATCAATTTGTCTACCATGTTCAGGAAAACATGCGACACCAATAGATGCAGTAATAAAATATTCGTGATTATCAATATAAAAAGGTGCATTGAGCGCTTGTAAAATATTTTGGCAATATTGCTCAATATTTGGATGAATTGGGGAAATTTCATAAATAATTGCGAAATCATCACTATTTAAATAGGCAACTAAAATTGCATTGATATTGATTAAGCGCAATCTTTGAGCAAACTGCTTAAGTAATTCATCACCACTATCATTATTTAAAAATTCATTGAAAGCTCGGAAGCGGTCAATGTTCACTCGTATTAATGCTAAGTTTTTAATGTTATATGACGGATTTACAAGATATTGATGTAATTGATTGTAATAGTAAAGGCGGTTAGGCAGGTGGGTGAGGCTGTCGTAATTTTTTAAATAAGATAGATGTTGTTCTTGACGTTTTTGCTCAGTCAGGTCGCGTGCAAACCCGATATAATTGGTAATTTGATTGAACTCATCTTTGACTACATTGATATGCAACCATAAATATACGCTTTTACCAGAACTAAATTTTTCGTCAAACTGACCCATATATTCTCCTGTCTCTAGGAGTTGCTGTGTTATTGATGTATGAAACTGCTGTTGTAATTCTTTTTGATTGATTGTTATGCTAAATAATTCTTTATTAACAAGTTCTGATTTAGAAAATCCTGTTAATTTTTCATAGTAGGGATTTACATCAATATAGTTTAGGCGCTCATCTAAAATAAATATTCCTTCCGCAGCTTGCTCAAGCACAATTGCAGATAGTCTTAGATGTTCTTGATCTTTCTTCTCTTGATGTATATCGCGAGTCATTCCAACCATACGAAGCGCTTTTTGTGTTTTAGGATCTCTAGTGATGACACGGCCTACATCATGAATCCATCGCCAAGAACCATCTCTACGTAAAATTCGAAAGGTGATATTAAAATGATCTGTAATGCCTTCCAAATGTTGTTTTAAACGTTCGTCAAAAAGTTTTTTATCACTTGGATGTATACGATCTAATATCGTATTGAGATGAATAACGGCAGTCTGAGTTTGTTTTTGTTGATCGAAAAATGTAATTTCTAATTTTTGACTTTGAATATCCCAATCCCAAGGTCGAATACCTGCAGTTTCATGCGCAAAAGCTAAATTGTAGTGATGGCTTTCGAGTTGTTCATTCATTTTTGTGAGATCGTAAGTGCGTTCACGTACTTTTTGCTCAAGCAGATGATTATTAAATTGAAGCTGGGCTTCGATATCTTTAGATTTATTTACTTCTTGTTGGAGCTGTATACATAATTCTTCAGCCCATTGCGTATGTTGATCGGAAATTTGAACAAGCTGTTTGTTTTTTAATAATAATTGAGAAATCTTTTGATAATTACGTTGCGTAGCATATGCACAAAGTACAGTGGCCACAAAGGTAAGATTATAGGCAAAGTAAAAAGGTAGCTGAGTAATTGGGTTATGTGTGAATTGAGCTAGTAATAAGGGCAAGGTACTTGGAATAAATAAGAGATAAAAATATCGTGGTTGCTGTGTTAAAAAAGTAAGGCCAATGATATGAGCCGAAGTAATAAATAAAGCAATTAAAATATGAGCATCTGGTAGAGCGACTAACTCAGGGGGAAGATAAAAATGAATAATTGTGACGTTTATTCCAATTAAGATGCCTGAGATCAAACAAATACTTTGTAAAATGTGATTAGCTTTTTTTGTAAAATCAATTGCACGGTAGTGAGTTAAAATATTTGGAATAAATAATAAGCCGATAAGAGATGCTACAGTGAGGCCAATAGACCAGCTAAAAATTGTTATTACAGATGAAAAATAATAAGAAAAAATACCATATGAAATGAGACATAGCAGTATTAAGCTAATCAAATACCAGCGTATATATTGAGTTGAAAGTTTCAGCTGTTCAATTTTTGTTTGATGCTGTAGATATTCTTCCTGAAGCCCAGACATAAGATTTTTCTATCCTATTTTTTTTACATATATACAGAAAGAATCTGATTTATCAGTGAAAAAGAATTTGAAATTTTATTCATACAATAAAAGTAAGTTAACTTTAAATAACGATTTAATCAATGTTCACTGAACTCAGGTGGATAAAAATCGATAATTTAAAATAGACAAGGCAACAACAGGTGCGGTTTCTGTACGTAAAACACGGTCGCCAATGCACCAGTTCATAAAACCAGCTTGATTGGCTTGAGTAATTTCATTTTCACTTAACCCACCTTCTGGGCCAATAAGTAAAGCAAGATCAGGTTGTATTCCTGCCAATACATCTTTTTGTTCTTTTTCTGGTGCTAAAACAAATTTAGATTGGGGAAGCTCAGAAGAACTTAACCATTCATGAAGAGAAATTGGTGCTAATACTTCGGGAACTAAGTTCAGCCCACATTGTTCACATGCTGCAATTGCTACAGCTTGCCAGTGATCTAATTTTTTTTGATCTCGATCATATTTTAAGCGCATTTCACAACGCTCACTTGTTAGCAATTGAATCTGACTTACACCCAATTCAGTGGCTTTCTGAATGGCATAATCCATTCGATCACCCTTACTCATGACTTGACCTAAAACAGCTTTAAAAGGGGCAGCACGGTTTGCAGGGTTAAAATTCTCAATTGTGACAAACGCATTTTTTTTATTAATTTCGGTTAATGACGCGAGATATTCACCACCTTGTCCATTAAATAGAGTCGCTTGTTCTTGTAATTGTGCACGTAAAACGCGAACCCAATGATGGAATACTGATTCTGTCAGTTGAATTGTTGAGCCAACTGTAAGTTCAGTTTCGATAAAAAAACGGTTCATTGGGTACGCCTTACAAAATTAATTTAAACCAAGATCAACAACGAGTTGACGAGTTGGTTCGACTTGATTCATTGAATAGAAGTGTAAGCTTGGTGCACCACCTGCAATCAGGCGTTCACATAGCTTAACAACAACTTCATGACCGAAAGCTTTAATACTTTCACTGTCATCGCCATAGGCTTGTAATTGCTTACGGATCCAGCGAGGAATTTCAGCACCAGTACCATCTGCGAAACGGATTAAATTGCTTGCATTGGTAATAGGCATGATTCCTGGAGCCACTGGAATGTTAATTCCAGCTTGCTCTAAACGTTCGATAAAATAAAAATACGAATCTGGATTAAAGAAGAATTGAGTAATTCCTGCATTGGCACCAGCTTGTACTTTTTCAACAAAACGTTGGATATCTGAATTAAGGCTTTCAGCTTGAGGATGCATTTCTGGATAAGCTGCAACTTCAATATGAAAATGATCACCTGAGTGCTCACGAATAAAACGTACTAAATCTTGAGCATAAGGAAGCTCACCAAGCCCAACCTGACCAGATGGTAAGTCCCCACGTAAAGCAACAATACGGTCAATGCCTTGAGCTTTATATAAATCCAGTAACTCAGCAATACGAGCTTTATCATCACCAATACAAGAAAGATGAGGTGCAACAGGAGTACCTTTACCGTTGAAATCTTCAATAGCGGCAAGTGTACGTTCGCGAGTAGAACCACCAGCACCATAAGTAATCGAGAAAAACTCTGGATTTAATAGCTGTAATTCTTGGTGAACAATACGAAGTTTTTCGGCACCAACATCAGTTTTCGGCGGAAAAAACTCAAAAGAAATAGGTGTACGTTTAGTCATGTCAAATCCTTGTAAACAGCGAAACATTTTAGAAAAAAGGGCAGTCGGTTCACCGTCTGCCCTTAAGTTCTTAGTATTTGTAAGCGTCAGATTTGAAAGGTCCCTCAACAGCAACACCTAAATAATCGGCTTGCTCTTGAGTTAACTGAGTAAGTACACCACCAAAACCTGCAACCATTGCAGCAGCAACTTCTTCGTCAAGTTTCTTAGGAAGAACTTCTACACGAATTTTTGCAGCTTTCTCATTTGCAGGAAGATCAGCAAATTTCTCTTGGAATAAGTGAATTTGACCTAAAACTTGGTTAGCAAAAGAACCGTCCATTACACGTGATGGGTGACCAGTTGCATTACCTAGGTTTACAAGGCGACCTTCAGAAAGAAGGATAAGGTAGTTATTTTCATCTTCTGAACGATAAACTTGGTGAACTTGTGGCTTAACTTCAACCCACTTGTAACCACGTAAATACGCAGTGTCGATTTCTGTATCGAAGTGACCGATGTTACATACAACTGCACCAGCTTTTAAGCTGTCTAACATTGCTGCATCACACACGTGGTAGTTACCAGTTGTTGTTACAACAAGGTCAGTGTTGCCAAGAAGGTCGTGGTTAATATCTTCTTTTTTGCCTGTTTGTACGCCGTTTTTGTATGGAGATACAACTTCATAGCCATCCATACATGCTTGCATTGCACAAATCGGGTCAACTTCAGTTACACGAACGATCATGCCTTCTTGACGTAAAGATTGAGCAGAACCTTTACCTACGTCACCATAACCAACTACAAGTGCACGGCGACCAGACAAAAGCATGTCAGTTGCACGTTTGATCGCGTCATTTAATGAGTGACGGCAACCGTATTTGTTGTCGTTTTTAGATTTAGTAACTGAGTCATTTACGTTAATTGCAGGAACTTTCAAAGAACCGTCTTTCCACATTTCGATAAGACGTTGAACACCTGTTGTAGTTTCTTCAGTAATACCGTGAATACGTTCTAAAAGAGCAGGATATTTTTCATGAACAAGAGCAGTTAAATCACCGCCATCGTCCAAGATCATGTTGGCATCCCAAGGTTGACCATTTACATTGATCTGTTGTTCAAGGCACCATACATATTCTTCTTCAGTTTCACCTTTCCAAGCAAAAACTGGAATACCGCGAGCAGCAATTGCAGCAGCAGCGTGGTCTTGAGTAGAGAAAATGTTACATGATGTCCAGCGTACTTCAGCACCTAATTCAATAAGCGTTTCAATAAGAACAGCTGTTTGAATGGTCATGTGAATACAACCAAGAATTCTTGCACCAGCAAGTGGTTTAGAAGCTGCATAGCGTTTACGTAAGCCGATCAAAGCTGGCATTTCTGCTTCAGCAAGTTTGATTTCTTTACGGCCGTAGTCAGCAAGAGAAATATCAGCAACTTTGTAATCTGTAAATGAAGCATTAACCGCGTTCATCAGGATCTCCTAGGAAAAAATAGTATTGATCATTCTGTTCGCGGATGCCGTTGTTGGTTAAAACGAGTGTTTAACCGATCGTCGAGCCTGGCAAATTGATCTTTAGTGCCGATCAATTGTCGCAGCATCCCTCGACTAGCGAAACATTGTACTTGGAAAAGCTTTTAGTGCCAATCCAGTTTTGTTTATTATCTGCGTAATTATCACTTTAGATTCTAATTATGGCATTAAATATTCCCGAGTCGTTGGCAAGCTTAGAGTCAAACTGTGGCGTTTTTGCAGTTTGGATGTTGCTTCAGCATCATGGAGTACAAATTGATGTGGTTGAGCTGATTAATGTTTGCCGACACGATGAAGGAGGCACCTATACTATTGCCTTAGCTGTTGCTTTAAAGAAACTAGGATTTGAAGTGTCATTTCATTCAGATGAGGATCCTAGCATTAGCCAAAGCGAACGCATGAGTTATAAAGAAGCAAAGGTATTAAAAATTCCAACTGGACCAGCGCTGAGCTATCAAGATATTCAAGCTGCAATTCAAAACGGAAAAATGGTGATTGTGTACTACGATACTTTAGAAGGGGTTGGAAACCAGTCGCTCATTTATTCTATAGATCAAAATGAAATCTGCTTTTTTGATACTTTTGAACCGATGTCAGCGGGAGTTTTTGAAAAGCAGCGTCAAGTAGAGGGGATTTGCCGTCAGGCTATTGTGATTGATGATCGTAATTTTCAGATGCATTCATCCAAATTGAATTAGATAAGAAGAGCCAGTAGAGTGCTGGCTCATATTGAAGTTATTTTTGTTGATATTCTTGAATCACTTCTAAAGCAGCGCGAAAAGCTTCTTGTGTAGCAGGGGCGCCGCAATATGGTAGGCTGTGCAATAGTGTTTCTTGAATCTCTTCAACTGTACAACCATTGTTGAGTGCACCACGAACATGGCCTTTGAGTTCAGTTGGTGATTTAAGTGCCGTGAGCATTGCCAAAGTAATTAATGAGCGATATTTACGAGGTAGCACACCTTCACGCTGCCAAGTCGATCCCCATGCATGTTCATTAATCCAGTCTTGTAAAGGCTGGGTAAAGGGTACGGTATTTTCTTGGGCACGTTTTACAAAAGCTTCTCCCATCACTTCTGTGCGAACTTTTAATCCATTTTCGTAATCTTGCTTAGACATTAATTTCTCCTAAAAATAAAAGCGTCGAGTGACGCTTTTATGGCTGCTTATTAATTAATGCGAATCAAAAATGATTGCAATAGTGAATTAGTGGAGGCATCAGTCACTAAATTTGATGAGGGTTTGACAAAGGAAGATCTTTATTTAAATCTTCATCAAACACATCTGTAAGCATGCTGTCGAATCGAATTGCGTTGTATTGCAACAGTTGTTGAGCTTCGCTTTCAGAAATAAAGCCTTCTTTTATCGCTTGTTGAATATTCTCTTCAAAAGTAAGACCTGTAAATTTACCTTTAGATTCAGCCTTTTTAAACTTATCCCAAAGCGGTTCAAGTGTTCGTAGAATTTGGAAGGTATGTTCTAAACGTCCAGTTACATCATCGGCTTTGGTTGAATAGAAGACGTGATGTTTAAGCTGTTCTCTGAAAGGGTGCTCTTGCATCATAAGTTCAGCGACTTGTTGTTTTAACTCATCATCTGGTTTTGAAATGACACGACCAAAAGGGAAACAGATCCATTTTACAAATGCTGCCGGAAGTTTAGCTGGGAAGTTTTCAAATAATCCCCAAAATGCTTCCTGAATATTCAAGAAAGCTTTTTGTAGTGCTAATTTTGCGTGAAGTTGTTCGGCTTCAGTTTTTTGGCCAGCTTCATAAAATTTTAAAATCGCAGTAGAAATAAACAGGTGCGCGTGAATATCTGCCAAGCGTCCTGATAACATTTCTTTGCGTTTTAAGTCGCCTGCAAGTAAACCAAGTGACATATCCGATACGAGTGCGAAGTTGGCACTAAAACGATTAATCGTTTTATAGTAACTTGAGGTGAATTGATCTGCTGACTGAGGCGCATCGCTTGAGCCACCTGTCCAACCGTAAGCAAATGATCTTGCACCACGGTTAAAGGTATAGGCTAAATGTTTAAATAACAAATCATCAAATTTTTTGACCGAGTTATTTTTATCTTCAGATTGAAGGAGTTGTAACTCTTCAAATAGATAAGGGTGACAACGCATTGAACCTTGACCAAAAATCATCAATGAACGGGTCAAAATATTTGCGCCTTCTACCGTAATAGCAATTGGAATTGCTTGATAGGTAAGGGCAAGGAAATTACGTGGCCCAAGTTGAATTGCACGTCCTCCAGCAATATCCATCCCATGATTGACAACTTTACGCATTGTTTCAGTTGCATAATATTTTGCCATGGCAGTCATCACGGCAGGTGTTCCACCTTGGTTTAGGCCACATGTCACTAAATAACGGAATGCTTCAAGCATATAGGCATCGCTGGCAATTTCACTTGTCGCTTCTTGTACGCCTTCAAATTTACCGACAGAAATATTAAATTGCTGGCGAATTTTCGCAAAAGCACCAACGGTTAAATAGCTCATTTCACCTGCGGCTGTGGCTAATGCTGGAAGGGAAATACCACGACCAACGCCTAAACATTCCATGAGCATACGCCAGCCTTTTCCGGCATTTTCTTGACCACCAATAATCCAGTCAATAGGAATAAAAACATCTTTTCCTTCTACTGTTCCATTCATAAATGGAGAGCCGGGATAATGACGTGCTCCTATTTTTACACCCGCATGGCTTGCAGGGATGAGTGCACAGGTAATACCGTATTCGGTTTTATTTTTATCGCCGAGTAGACCTTCAGGGTCATAAAGTTTAAATGCTAGACCAACAACAGTTGCAATTGGTGCAAGCGTAATCCAGCGTTTAGAGAAATTCATGCGAAGTCCAAGGACTTGAGCACCTTCATATTCGCCGTAGCAAACAACACCCGAATCTGGAATGGCGCCTGCATCTGAACCTGCTTCTGGGCTAGTTAAACCAAAACATGGAATTTCCTCACCTTTAGCAAGGCCCGGTAAATATTGCTGCTTTTGTGCATCTGTACCGTAGTGCATGAGTAGCTCACCTGGTCCTAACGAGTTTGGAACCATACAACTCACAGCTGTGGTGAGTGAGCGTGAAGCAATTTTGCTCATAATACGGCTTTGGGCAAATGAGCTAAATTCTTTGCCACCAAAGGACTTTGGAATAATGAGGCCTAAAAAACCTTTATCTTTAATAAATTGCCAAACTTCAGGTGGAAGATCTTTTAAGTGATGATGAATTTCCCATTCATCTAGCATGCTACAAAGGAGCTCAACTTCATTGTCGATAAAACTTTGTTCTTCTGCTGACAAGGTAGGGTAGGGGTACTTTTCAAACTGAGACCAATCAGGTGCCCCCATAAACAACTCTTTTTCCCACCAACTGGTACCTGCCTCTAAAGCCTCTTGTTCAGTCGTACTGATACTCGGCATTGAGTTTGCTAAAGTTTTATATGCAGGTTGAGTAATCAGATTAAAGCGTAATGGTGCAAATAAAATAATGATACTAAGGGCAATAAGGGGAATACCTAAAATGAGAGCCCATGGCGTTAATATGAGTGCAGTAAATATAGCTACCACAATCGTAATAACACTGCCAATGACGCGATTTAGGTTAAAAAAGAAAATTGCCCATATTGTAAAAAGCTGAATGACAATGCTTAAAACAAAGAGTAGGAAAACCATACTTGCTCCTTGCTAGATAAGCCCTCAAGTTAGAAGTTACAAAAAGCGAGGAGAGATTTAAGGCTTAACTAGCTAATTTTAATGCTGTTTAAATTTAATTTTTTATGTCGCAATTGATGTATATGCTAGAGCAGGGATATATCGTACTTTTAGGTATAAGATATTTTTAAGTGAAAGTGTAATGGGTTGTTTTATCGATTTGTCAAGAAATGTTATTGATTTTCTTATACAAATAAAAAGCCCTCTGAAGTAGAGGGCTTTTATAGATATTAATTTTTAAGCTTCGACAACTTGAACAGCGATTTTTTTAGCTGGATCTACTTTGCGACGAACTTCTGGTACGGGTTCACCGTGGTATTGACGATCAGCAAAGTAACTTGAACGAACCATTGGTGCAGACCAAATATTTCTAAAGCCAAGTTTACGGCCATGCTCTGCATAACGTTCGAACTCTTCTGGCGTTACAAAGCGGTCAATTGGCGCGTGTTGTTTAGAAGGTTGTAAGTATTGACCAATAGTCACATAGTCAACATCGTGAGCACGCAAGTCATCAAGCAATGCAATAACTTCTTCTTCAGTTTCACCGATACCTACCATCAAACCACATTTTGTTGGGATATCAGGGCAATATTCTTTAAACATTTTTAATAAGTTCAAAGAATGTTGATAGTCTGAACCTGGGCGCATCGCTTTATATAGACGTGGCACAGTCTCGATGTTGTGGTTAAATACGTCTGGTGGACATTCAGTCATAATGCGTAAAGCAATATCCATACGTCCGCGGAAATCTGGTACTAAAATCTCAAGCAATGTGTTTGGGCTTAGTGCACGAGCTTCTTTGATACAGTCCACAAAGTGTTGTGCACCGCCGTCAAGTAGGTCATCACGGTCAACCGAAGTAATTACTGCATATTTGAGCTTAAGATTAGCAATTGTCTCTGCCATGTGACGAGGTTCGTCTGCATCGAGTGCATTTGGACGACCATGTGCTACATCACAGAAAGGGCAACGACGTGTACAAATATCACCCATGATCATGAATGTTGCTGTACCACCGCCAAAGCATTCTGGAAGGTTTGGACAAGCAGCTTCTTCACAAACGGTATGGAGTTTTTGAGCACGTAAAGTGGTTTTAATACGCTGAACTTCTTCTGGTGCCGTCATCTTGACACGAATCCAGTCAGGTTTACGCGGCACTTCAACCGTAGGTACAACTTTTACAGGAATTCTTGCGACTTTTTCTGCGCCACGAAGTTTTACACCCTGTTCAGGTTTACGGTGTTCTGACATATTTAACTTTTCCACTCGTTTATAGAGACATTGACATTGTATTATAGCGAACTTCTGCAGTTAATAGCGGAAAATAACTATTCATATAATAAATGTGGTTATTCAGAAATATAGGGTTGAGAAATACATAAATTCACCGCATATTAGCCATAATTTATTATAAAATATGGTCATTCAAGTGAGGAAGGAGCTTTCAATGCCACGTAAAAAAGAGGTCGTTAGTGGGAATTTCGTTAAATACGATGCGGTAGTTCTCGGTTCTGGACCTGCAGGTGAAGGCGCGGCAATGAAGCTTGCAAAAGCGGGTAAGCGTGTTGCAATTGTAGATGTGCGTGATCAACTGGGTGGTAACTGTGCACACGTAGGTACCATTCCAAGTAAAGCATTACGTCAAACAGTTTCTAGTATTATTCGCTATCAGCGTGATCCAATGTTTCAAAAAGTAGGTGAGTGGAAACAGTTCACCATGAAACAGGTTTTGCGTAATGCACACAAAGTGATTCAACAACAGGTTGATACGCATACACGCTTTTATGACCGCAACAAAATCGGCGTATTTCATGGCCGTGCATATATTCAAGATAAAAATACAGTTTTAGTTTTTAGCCATGAAGGCATTAAAGAAACAATCATCTGTAAGCAAATCGTAATTGCGACAGGTAGTCGTCCTTATCATCCACAAGGCCTCGACTTTGATCATCCTCGTGTATTTGATTCAGATAAAATTCTTGATCTTGATTATTCAATTCAAAAAATTATTATTTACGGCGCTGGCGTTATTGGCTGTGAATATGCCTCAATCTTTATTGGTTTAGATCATAAAGTTGACTTGATTAATACTCAGCAAAAACTCTTAAGCTATCTAGATGATGAAATTGCTGATGCTTTGTCTTATCACTTACGTGAACAGGGTGTATTAATTCGTCACAACGAACAAATGGATCACCTAGAAACATTTGATGACCACGTTGTACTACATTTACAAAGTGGTAAAAAGATTAAAGCCGATGCGATTCTTTGGTGTAACGGTCGTTCAGGAAACACTGAAGGTTTAGGTCTTGAGAATGTTGGGTTGGTACCAAATAACCGTGGTCAACTTTCAGTAAATGATCAATATCAAACTGAGGTTGAAAATATCTATGCTGCTGGTGACGTGATTGGTTGGCCATCACTTGCTTCTGCTGCTTATGACCAAGGGCGCTGTGCTGGCGCAAACATGAGTGGTGAAGATGCGAAGCCAGTACGTGATATCCCAACGGGTATTTACACCATTCCGGAAATCTCATCAATTGGTAAAAATGAACAGGAATTAACCGAAGAGAAAATTCCGTATGAAGTAGGTCAAGCTTCTTTCCGTCATTTAGCTCGCGCACAAATTACTGGTGATACAGTGGGGGAGTTAAAAATTCTTTTCCACCGCGACACTATGGAAATTTTAGGTATTCACTGTTTTGGTAATAACGCTGCCGAAATTATCCACATTGGGCAAGCAGTTATGCACAGCCCAAACAATACTTTGAAATATTTTGTCGAAACAACATTTAACTATCCAACAATGGCTGAAGCATATCGTGTAGCTGCACTTAATGGTATGAATCGTTTGTTTTGATTTTAAATAAGTTTTCCATAAAAAAACCCGCAAACTTGCGGGCTTTTTTATTTTCATTAGACCATAGGTTTTTTATATTTTTATGACAATTTGCAGTATGCATCTGGTTGTCTATATCTCTAGTGGGCACAAAATGCTTGATTAAAATATACAAATAAATCAGGAGTTTGTTTCCATAAAATGATTGAACAGGCCAGCAGAGTAATCACGAGCAAAGTCATAATTGTTTTCAAAAGTAAGGTATTATGCGTCATGAATAACAGCCTCCTCATTTACAAAGAAATGTACGATTACCCCTAATATACTCAATGCTATTGAACATAGCCAAATCGCATTGTAATTACCTGTTAAGTCATGGTTAACACCGCCAAGCCAACCGCCAAAGAAAGAACCGACTTGATGGGTGAAAAACACAATGCCGCTCAGCATTGAAAGATATTTAACACCAAACATATTTGCCACAATACCGTTGGTGAGCGGAACTGTAGAGAGCCATAAAAGTCCCATAATGACGCCAAAAGCATATACCGTATAAGTGCTTAGAGGTAATAGTAAAAATGCGATGATTGCGATGCCTCGGCTACCGTAAAGCGCCATTAATAATTTAGGTTTTGAGAATCGATCTCCTAGCCAACCTGCCCCATAAGTTCCCACAATATTAAATAGTCCTACTAGTGCTAGAAACACAGTACCTGTAGCTGCATCAAAGCCGTGATCGATTAAATAGCCCGGTAGATGAACACCTAAGAAGACCACCTGAAATCCACACACTAAAAAGCCTAAAGCTAACCACCAGAATGGCTTATGTTTTCTAGCAATATTCAGTACTTGTTTAAATGTGAGCTGAGGTTGAGTAATTGCTTTTGGTGTTTGATTGCTTGGCCCTTTTAGCATCCACGCTAGAGGAATGATAAGCGCAATTAACAACGCACTCACCATTAAAGCTGACGACCATCCTACCGTTTTAAGCAAGAGAAGGGTGGAAGGTAGCATAATAAACTGACCAAAAGAGCCTGCTGCACTGGCAATACCCATTGCCATACTTCTTTTTTCTGGAGGGGCGGCACGGCCTACTGCACTCAGTAAAACCGTAAAAGAGGTTGCTGATAAAGCTAAGCCAATAATAAGACCTAAGCTTAAATTCAAAATGAGTACACTTGAACTAAAAGCCATTAAAAGTAGGCCTAGGGTATAAAGTAAGCCACCCACAGCAACTACAACTTTACTGCCATATTTATCTGCAATTGCCCCGGTAAAAGGCTGAACAGCTCCCCAGATCAGATTCTGCATGGCTATCGCAAGACTAAAAACATGCTGTCCCCAGCCAAATTCATGGCTCATCGGTACAAGGTAGAGACCGAAACCATGCCGTACACCGAGAGAAAGTGCCAGAATAATTGCACTGCCAATCAGCATATAGATGAGGGACTGAGAAAATTGGTTGCCAGTTTTAGTCATGATTAATGGAAAATTATAATAATGATGATTTATTGTAGAAGATATATCGAAAAATATCGATATATACAGCAAGAATACTTAAGAAGAATTAAAAAGTAAGTATGAGTTGTATGCTTTTATAAAAATAAGGGAGTAGAAAAAATCCTGATTTCTACTCCTTATAAAAATTAAGCAGCAGAGTTACGTTCCAGTAAGGCTTGTTCAAAAAGAATTTGTTCTTTTGCTTTATGTTCTGTTGTAAAGCGAATCAAAATTACGCTACAGCCTGCAACTATAACCAGACCGCCTAAAATAAACAGGCAAGTTTGAATATCAAGTAAACCCTTAAGCAAGAAACCAGCTGCGACAGCACCCACATTTCCGCCTGCACCAATAATTCCTGCGACACCACCTAATGCATTACGATCAATAAATGGTACGAGAGCATATGTCGCGCCACAAGCCATATGAGTAAACAGGGCAAAAATTGTCATAGAGATGATTGCAAGTGCAACGACATTCATTTGAGAGAAAAGAATTAGGAATAAACCTTCGCCCAAAATCATCAGTACTAATACTTTAGTGCGGCCATCTAAACCTTTTTTAAGTGCGACTTTATCGGAAATAATACCGCCAAGTGCACGAGCAAAGAGTGCAAGAAGGCCAAATATCCCCGCGGTTAAACCAGCGGTTTTTAAATCCATCTTGAACTGATCAACATAGTACATTGCTGCAACGTTATGGATAAAAATTTCAATACCGAAACATGCACCGTAAGCCACAAATAAAATCCAGACACGGTAGTTGCGAGCAGCTTGCATTAAAATAGCCATACCACCTTTTTTACCACTGCCCACTTCAATACCTTGTGCGCGGACTTCTTTAAAGTTTCCTTGAGGGCAGTCTTGGGTTAATTTCCAGTAAAGAATGCCGACAATGACCATCATCAAGCCTGGTACGATTAATGCAACACGCCAACCCATAGTTTGCTCAACACCAAACATGACAATTGCGCCAAGTAATAAAGGCATTAGAGCTTGAGTTGCACCGCCACCAGCATTACCCCAACCAGCAGCAGCTGCATTTGCCGTGCCTACAACATTAGGCGCAAACATAACACTTGTATGGTATTGCGTAATAACAAAGCTTGCGCCAATTGCACCAATTAGTAGGCGGAAAAATAAAAAGGATTCATAACTGTTGGCAGCAGCAACACCAAATACAGGAATACTGCCAAGCAAGAGAAGAGCTGTATAGGTAATCCTCGGGCCATATTTATCACAAAGTGGACCGACAGCGAGTCGTACTAAAATCGTAATTGCAACGGCGGCAATATTAATATTGGCAATTTGGTCTTTGGTTAAGCCGAACTCACCTTTAATAACCGGCATGAGTGGTGCGCAAGCAAACCATGCGAAGAAGCACACAAAGAATGCGAGCCATGTCATATGGAAAGCACGCATTGCAGGAGTAGAAAAGCTAAATAATTTTATTTCAGTTGCTTTTTTTGCATCTCGATTGACATTTGAAGACATACGGCGTCCCTCTGAACTGAACGAAATTTTAATTTGCAAGGCGATTTATTGCCTATCTGCAAACCGATCAGAGCGGACATCGTTGGCCGTCTTGTTTATTCATTGAATCATCGTTGACTCATCTTGCTATGAATAAAGCAAAGCTTGTGCCAAAAAATTAATTTTACTAAAAAGGAAAAATTACTTTCTAATTCTATTGAGTTAGTTTATTAAAAATAAAATTAATTAAAAATAGAAATAAATCAGTAAATACTCATAAGAGAGGAGAGTAGTAAATTTTTTCTATTGGCTTCATAAAAGTGCTCATTTTTTTAGCGTTTTGATTTAAAAAGAAGCAAAATCTACAAAAAAGAAAGCTATAAAAACGTGCATAAGTTTTTATAGCTTTGTGTGACACAAAAGTTAGAAGCGGTAACCGATACCTGCATAACCTAAAATCGGATTAATTTCGATATCTGCTTTTGCATTAATTAATTCGCCATATTTGGCATCATTGACTGTAATAGTCGTATCCGTTTTTAAGTGAGCATAAGAAACGGAGCCAACCGCATACCATTTGTCATTGAAATCATAGGTGAAACCCAAAGTTGCTACGGGCGCAATTGCATCAGATGCCTCAAGGTCTACTTTAGGATCACCAGAACTAGTTTTTCTTTCTAAAGCAGCACCCGATTTACCATCTTTAATATTCACAATCATATGACCAGCACTGACTAAATCATTTTCAATTTCAGGATTCATTTCTAATTCACTGAAATAGGCATACATCACACCTAGTCCAACATACGGTCTAAATTTATTTACGCCAGTTTTGCCAAAATGGTACTGAAGTTCAAAAGCTGGTGTCCAAGCTCGAGCTGATGCAGCACTTCCATGAGCTTCAAGATCGGTAATAAAAATATTATTTTCAAGCTCCATCGATCCAAGAATTCCGCCAGCAGGTTTTGCAGTAGCAGAAAAAGGGGCATAAATCTTACCTTTACCTTGTAGATCTACTTTAGGTGGAATTCCTGCTTTTACTTCTAATGAGACATTATCTGTAAAAAAATAATTTGTCATGAGACCTAGAGTAGTTACATCATCAGCTTCTAAGCCTGTATTCTCAGCTTCCCATTGACTCAAACCGCGAATTTCAGCTGTTCCACTTAACCATGCGGGAATAGTATCAGTACCTAAACCAATAACATCAATAAGTTCTTCAAGAACGACATTACTATTACTATCGGAAATATTGTCTTGAATAGTTTTTACCTTAATATCTCCGACTTTAGATTGCTCATTTTCTTTAACAGAAGTATTAATCCTAAAAGGCTGAGCTTTTCCTGTTGGTTTGACATATAAAGGACCAGCAGAGACAGAAAAACGTTTGAAGCCATCACCATCTTTAAAACTAAAATATGGTGACGCGGCATAAGTGGATGTTGGCAGAGCAAAAAAGGCAGCTGTCATACAAAATAATGACTTTCTCATCATAAAAGGACTCCATGTCCGGCATTTGTTTACTGATTTTTATTGAGCCCACCATACCGTGTTTTATTAAAATGATTGTGTATTAAAAATTAATAATTGTAATTTTTTTGAAATATTTGTTTATATTTAGAAAGATTTATTAATAAAAAATACATAATAAGTAATAAAAGGCTACATAAAGCAGCCTTTTATTTAAGATTTTTTAAATTATTGGTTGAAGCGAGATAAGTCTTCTTCAGGACGAGCAGTTAAGACTTCAATGCCCGTTTGAGTAACTAAAATAGTATGTTCATATTGAGCTGAAAGTTTATGGTCTTTCGTTACGACAGTCCATTTGTCACCTAACAATTTAGTTTGCCATACACCTGCATTTACCATAGGTTCAATCGTAAAAGTCATACCTGCTTCAAGACGCATACCTGTACCAGCTTGACCATAGTGTAATACTTGAGGTTCATCATGGAAAACGGTTCCAATACCGTGACCACAATATTCTCGTACTACGCTAAAACGTTCTGATTCGACATACTTCTGGATTGCGTGGCCGATATCGCCTAAATATGAACCATCTCTAACGGTTGCCATCCCGCGATACATCGCTTCTTGAGCAACTTTACATAGACGGTTTGCTAAAATAGAAGTTTCACCACCCACGATATACATCATGTTGGTGTCGCCGTGATAACCATCTTTAATGACAGTGACGTCAATATTAAGGATGTCACCATTTTTTAAAATTTTATTTTCAGAGGGAATACCATGACAGACAACATGGTTAACCGAAGTACAAATAGAGTGTTGAAAAGCAGGGCGCCCAGGAGCTCCACCATAACCTACACATGCAGGAATAGCATGCTGCACATTTTCAATGTGATTACGACAAATGGTATCAAGTTCAAGCGTACTTACACCTGCCTTAATATGGGGCTTGATCATCTCTAGAACTTCAGCCGCCAGTCGTCCTGCAATGCGCATTTTTTCAATTTCATCTGGAGTTTTGATTAATCGACGTGGAGCTGTATAAGTACTGTTCATGATCTCTAAAAACTTTTGGTAATTTACAAGCGTCTATGGTATAAATAGCCGCCCATTTTATCAAATGCTTTTCGTGAATATCTTTTACGAAGAATTTTGATAGATGGAGTAAAAAATCCGCACATATATCGTCACATTACTCTGGGTGCCCGTAAAAAGGTGGAGAATGCGGATATATGGAGGCCTAACCCAACTTTTAAGGTAAAGAAAATGGCAGATTACAACGTAAGCATGCGCGACCTTCTTCAAGCAGGTGCGCACTTTGGTCACCAAACTCGTTTCTGGAACCCAAAAATGCGTCAATACATTTTTGGCGCGCGCAACAAAATTCACATCATCAACCTTGAGCACACTGTTCCTGCGTTAAATGATGCTTTGAACTTCGCTAACCAATTAGCAAGCAAAAAGAACAAAGTTTTGTTCGTTGGTACAAAACGTGCTGCTTCTAACATCATCCGTGAACAAGCTCAACGCGCTGGTCAACCATATGTAGATCACCGTTGGTTAGGTGGTATGTTGACGAACTGGAAAACACTTCGCCAATCTATCAACCGTTTAAAAGATCTTCAAACTCAATCTCAAGATGGTACTTTTGCTAAGCTTACTAAACGTGAAGCTTTAGAACGTGCTCGTGAGATGGAAAAACTTGAGCGCTCTTTAGGCGGCGTTAAAAACATGGGTGGTTTACCTGACGCATTATTTGTAATCGACGTTGATCACGAAGCGATTGCAATCAAAGAAGCTAAGAACTTAGGTATTCCTGTTATCGGTATCGTTGATACAAACTCTAACCCAGACAACGTTGATTACGTTATTCCTGGTAACGACGATGCGATCCGTGCAGTAACTCTATATGCTTCAGCTATGGCTGACGCAATTCTTGCTGGTAAAGAATACGCTCAATCTCAAGCGAACGCTCAAGCAAAAGGCGATGACGCTGCGAAAGACGCTTCTGAGGCTTAATGCGTTTTGACGCAGGCTTGTCATTTTTGCGACATGTAATGGTGGCAAATTAAGCGTCGAGAATGCAAACGGCCCAGAGTTTCTTTGGGCCGTTTTTGTTGAAAAGATTTATTTTCTACCGATTTTAGGAGATCAACATGACTGCAATTACTGCAAGCATGGTAAAAGAATTACGTGACCGTACTGGTCTTGCAATGATGGAATGCAAAAAAGCATTAACAGAAGCGAACGGTGACATCGAGCTTGCTATTGATAACCTTCGTAAATCTGGTCAAGCTAAAGCTGCTAAAAAAGCTGGTAACATTGCTGCTGACGGTGCAATCACAATCGTTCAAGAAGGCAACAAAGCAATTTTAGTTGAAGTTAACTGTCAAACTGACTTCGTTGCTAAAGACGAAAACTTCTCTAACTTCTCAAAAGCTGTTGCTACTGCTGCTTTAGCGGCTGGTGAAACTGATGCTGCTAAAATCGCTGAATTAAAATTAGCAGACGGTCAATCAGTTGAAGAAGCTCGTATTGCACTTGTTCAAAAAATCGGTGAAAACATCCAAGTTCGTCGCGCGAAAATCGTTGAAGGCGAAAACTTGGCTATCTACAAACACGGTTTAAAAATCGGTGTTGTAGTTTCTTATACTGGTGATGCTGATACTGGTAAAGGTATTGCAATGCACGTTGCTGCATTCAACCCAGTAGCTGTAAATGCTGAAGCTGTTCCTGCTGACCTTATCGCTAAAGAAAAAGAAATTGCTGAAGCGAAAGCGTTAGAATCTGGTAAACCAGCTAACATCGTTGAGAAAATGGTAACTGGTTCAGTTGATAAATACTTGAACGAAGTTGCTCTTGATCGTCAAATGTATGTAATCGACAACGACAAGAAAGTTGCGGATGTATTAAAAGCAACTGGTACTACTGTTGCTGAATTCGTACGTTTCGAAGTTGGTGAAGGTATTGAGAAGAAAGCAGAACTTAGCTTCGCTGAAGAAGTTGCTGCTGCTCAAGCTGCTGCGAAGTAATTCGTATCACAATAAAAAAAGCCCCATTGGGGCTTTTTTTATCTCAGTTAAAATAAGGGTATACAATGACAAATAAAAAAAATCTCAGTATTGGTGGTGTGATTATTTTATTGATTGCTGCGTATTTTGGTCTGGATTTATCTGGACATAAGCAAAGTCAATCACCATCATCAACTATACCCGCAGCTCAGCGTAATGAAACTACACTTTCAAATAATGGGGTGGACACTGTAAAAGCTGCTTATGACCAGAGACAAAGTAATGTTCAAGTGCAGGGAAGTGGTCGAGTCAAAGCAATTTTAAGAGATGATAATGATGGGTCAAGACACCAGAAATTCATTCTAGTATTAGAAAATGGCCTTTCAATTTTGGTTGCACATAATATCGATTTGGCACCTAAAATTTCTAATCTAAATAAAGGTGATGTCGTTGAGTTTTATGGCGAATATGAGTATAACCCAAAAGGTGGTGTACTACATTGGACTCATCACGATCCACAAGGTCGTCATGAAGGTGGGTGGCTTAAACATGACGGACAGATCTATCAATAAAGCCCAAGTAAACGTTTAATCAGATTATTTTCATAGAGCAATTTTGTTCTATTCAGTTTGTTAAAACATGCTATGGTTTTTTTATTGAATAGATGAGACGTATTTATGCAGCGGGAGCAAGCCGATTATCTGCATGTGCGAGAGTTGGGCGGTTTAGAGTTATTAAAAGCACATTATCACCAAACACAATTTTCAAAGCATACTCATGAAGGGTACTGTATTGGTGTAATTGAAGAAGGAGCACAGTCTTTTTTTAGGACGGGACAGCTACATGTAGCTCCTAAAGGTGATATTATTTTAGTTAATGCTGACGAGATTCATACGGGTTCATCGGCTGTTGAATCAGGGTGGCGTTATCGAGCGATCTATCCAACACCTGAAATGTTAGCAGAAGTTAGCCAAGATTTTTTTGAAAATCCACATGGAGCACCATGGTTTCCTCAAGCTGTGATTCGCGACCTAGGTTTGGCTCAACAGCTTTGCTTACTTTTTGATTTATTAGAACAAAAAGATAATTTTTTACTCAAAGAAACGATGTATTTAACAACTTTAGCTTGTCTGATGAAGAGGCATAGTAAATCAAATCATACTTTTTGTGATTTGCCAGAAGCATATTCAAAAATATTAAGAATTAAAGAATTGCTCGTAGAAATGCCTGAAACCAACTTTTCTTTACAAGACTTGGCTGACATGGTCGGCTTGAGCGCTTGGCATTTCTTAAGGCAATTTAAAAAATATGTGGGCTTGCCACCTCATGCTTGGCTTGTACAAGCACGTTTACAAAAAGCAAGACAGTTATTAAAACAGGGGGACCAAATTGCCATGGTGGCACAACAATGTGGTTTTTCTGACCAAAGCCATTTTAACCGTCACTTTAAAAAAGCAATGGGCGTCACACCCACTCAATATGTAGCAAGTTTGAATATATAAATAAATTAGTTTTAAAGCAATTTTATCCAATATAAGTCGGCACTCATCAAGCATGGTATAGAGATGTTACTTATATTGGATTTTATATATGAATATTCAGCTTAATCAGCCAGTTGGGTTTTCAAAAAATAAGCCATCCTATTTATTTTTACGTGGTGCAATGGATATTTTGCCCTTGTCAATTTCTGTTATTCCGTGGGCAATCTTAGCGGGATCTATGGCAATTCATGCAGGATTATCTTTCTATAAAGCACTAGCAATGTCTGGACTCGTCTTTGCTGGAGCTGCTCAGTTGGTTAGCTTAAGCATGGCTATGGAAGGAGCATCTGTTTTTACAATTTATTTGACTATTTTCTTTTTAACGGCTCAGCATTTTATTTATGCATTAACTTTAAGAAATGACATTTCTATTTTGTCCCTACCTAAACGATTGAGTTTAGGCTTTTTATTAACAGATGAATTGTTTGCGGTGAGTGCTCCATTTGAAAAAAGAAGTTCGGAATATCTGCTCGGAGCTGGACTGTGTTTTTATTTATTTTGGGTTGCTTTTAGCTTGGTGGGAATACTGCTGGCGACAGTGATACCTGATCTTTTAAATTACCATTTGGATTTTTCGATCGTTGCTATTTTTATTGCCATGATTGTGCCTTTATGTAAAGGATTTCCGGTCATAGCTGGTGTGCTAACAACTTGTTTAAGTGGGTTTTTATTTAAATTTTATCAAATTGAGGGGGCGATTTTACTTTCAGGATTAATGGGAATGTTAATTGCTGTTTTAACTGAAAAAATAGGTAAGGAGCAATAATATGTCTTGGTTTATGATTTTAGGCTTGGCAGCAATCGTCTTTTTTAATCGCTATTATTTTTTAGAACCTCAAGTAAAAATTAAACTGCCGCTTATTCTGAATAAGATGCTTAACTATTCTGCACCTTGTTTGTTAACTGCAATCTGTATTCCAGTTATTTTTTTCGATGGTGACCATTTAAGAGGTGTGATAAATAATTCTTATATTTATGCAGCAATATTTTGTATTGTAATCGCTATTTACCTAAAAAAAGTTCTTTTAAGTGTGATAGCAAGTTTAGGATTTTTTTATTTTATAAATTTTCTAATCAATTACTAACATGCAAAAGCTGAATCGAAAGGATTCAGCTTTAAATTCATCTTTAAGCAAGAGCTTGTTTTTGTCTGCTTTTCCATTTAGGTAAGATTTTTGAGAGATAAGCATCCATACACCAAACTGGTCCAATTAGTAGGAATTGTAAATCTTTAAAGAAAGACGGTTTTTTGCCTTCGACTTTATGTCCGTAAAATTGTCCAACCCAAGCAATCACAAAAATAGCGATATAAAATCCGACTCCTACAGGTAGGGTGTAAATGAGCCATGCCATAACAACAAGTAAGGCAGCCATTGCAACAGCAAGTACAAGATCTAAACGTGCATAAAATACTAAAGTCAACACAAGTAATAAAGCAGTAAGCAATGTGCTGAAATGCGCAATAATTCCAATAATAGAAAATAAAATGGCGGGAACGCAAAGCCAGTGAATTTGTTTATTGATTGGATTTTGATGACTTTCGCTATATTCATCAAACCATTCAGTAATGGATTTCATTAGTAGCACACTCCTTGTTTTAACTTTGATTTATTTTTTGTGAGTATATTTTAGCCTGTTCTTGAGGATCTCGACAAGAAACTAACACTATTCAACTATAGGGAGCATTGCGTTAAAAAAATCTAGGAAAGAGCAGACGAAAAAATAATGTGACTGTGATTGAAAAAAATGGTCAATTCGACCTCAAAAATGATGCAATTTTTCATAATATTTTTTTTTGTATTGCTCAATGATGAAATCATCTAAAAAAGGGTGATTTTGAGATTGATGGGAAAATTGTATGAAAAAGCTCTACTCATCTACTCTAAAAACGCCATAAATAGCCTTTATTTTGGAAAAATGGTACTAGGGTAGCGCAAATTTAATAAAGTCGCTCTAAACGCAAATTAGAGTTGAAATTGACTTGTACTAAATAAACATGGTTTTTTGTTTAAAAAATATTCAAATTCGGAGTTAGATAAGGGTTAAAAAGAGGATTTTTTAACTTTAAGTTAGGCATCATTTTAATAACTTAAAATATAAAAAAAGCCGCAAAAAAATTGCGGCTTTTTACATGAACTCGAGAGGCTATAACTTATGAAGTTGGGCCATCAACACGCTCAATATTTACTTTTGCAGTTCCGGCATTAGTAATACCAAGACGTTTAGCTGCACCGTATGATAGGTCAAGTACACGATTGCCATGGAAAGGACCACGATCATTTACTTTTACAACTACACTTTTACCATTGTCCTTATTCGTTACGCGAATGTAACAGTTCAATGGTAGGCTACGGTGAGCAGCAGTTAGAGCATTCATATCGAATGTTTCACCACTTGCAGTTTTACGACCATGGAATTGGCGACCATACCAAGATGCTACACCAGTTTGGCTAAACTTACGAACAGTGTTTGAAGCTACTGTGTTAAGTTTTTCAATCACTGAAGGCTCATCTTCAGGGATTTCAATTTTTGCTGCGATAGCTTGACGACGGATTTGATCGCCAGAACGTTCAGTGATTGAAAGACTGTTAATGTTAGAAAAACGAGAATTAAAGTTTTGAGTATCTTTACTCAATACACGTGCTGCTAGATTAGGACCATCTACATCACTGTTTAATGATGATGACTGCACCATTTCGGCGTGCAGTGGGGCCATACTTAAACTAGCCGTCAGTGCAAGAACGTATTTCAGCGATAACTGCATTTGTATAAACTCCTGAGAACATGTACTTTTTTCTTTCAGCCATTGACTGAAATTTAAAGTGAACATGCCTTATTATTCACTTTTGCAATTGCTATATTGGGGTGGATAATATTCATCGGTTACGGAGAGTGTCTAGTCTTTAACGAGAAATCTTTACAAAAAGGGCAAAAACTTACAGTTTTAGGTTAAAAAATAATCAATAATGTAACAAGTTATTAAAAATGTATGTATTGTGATCTATTTAACAAAAATATTTATTGACTTTTACATAAAGTATAAAAAAGCTAGCCTATCGGCTAGCTACTTCAGTGCCTAATAACCATACAGCAGTAGCATACATGCGGCTCTTGTTATAAGTCGTAATCACTTGAAAATTTGGGTAAGTTAAATAGTAAATTGGACCATTATAGTCTTGTAATTGAATAACATTCACCATATCGAGATCATCAATTTTAACTAAAGGATTCAACGGAGAAATACCGAGCGTCTTTAATGCGCCATATGGAAAAGGTTGCGTTAAATCTTTAGCAATAATGCTTTCCGGATTTGACCCAGTGTAACGTGCCATAAACCCAATTGGTTGATCCCGTTGCCAACCCTTTTTTGCTAAATAGTTTGCAATTGACCCGATTGCATCTTCTGCTGAATTTCTTAAGTCGATATGTCCATTACCATCATAATCCACCCCATATTTACTAATATTGCTTGGCATAAATTGTGGATAGCCAATCGCCCCTGCATAGGAACCTACAATACTATTTGTTGGGTAGCCTTCTTTATAAGTCCATGCAATAAGAGCAGCTAGCTCATCACCAAAATATTCAGCACGGCGAGGGTAGCCAAAAGCAAGTGTGGCCAAGGCATCACGTGTAATAAAAGAACCTTTATTTGCGCCATAACCTGTCTCAACACCCAAAATGCCTAAAATGACAGATTGAGGTACGCCATATTGTTGCTCTGCGCGATTTAAAGCATCTGCATATTGATTTTTAAAACGGACACCGCGTTGAATTGTTCCTTCAACCAAAAACATAGAACGATAGTCATACCAAGGCTTACTTTCACCTGGGCGAGTCATAATATTTAGAATGTTTGGTAAATTTTTTGCACCACTCATGGCTGCATCGACTTGGACGCTACTTAAACCATAAGCGCTCATGGCTTTTTGTTTAAAATTCAAATAATCAGGATGTGTGGCAAAATCGTTGGCCTGAGCGAAATGACTTGTACTGATTAGACCAGTACACAAAGCGAGCATTTTTAAAGTTTTATTTAAGTGTTGAGACAACATATCGTTTTAAAATTCCAGATTATCGATGTGTATGAATGGACATGACTAAACCAAAGGTGGCCATTAAAGTAATAATAGCTGTTCCACCATAACTCATAAAAGGTAAAGGAACACCTACTACAGGTAAAATACCACTGACCATTCCCGCATTTACAAATACATAAACAAAAAAAGACAAACCAAAGGCGCCAGCAACTAAACGTCCATAGTTATGGAAGCTTTGTAAACCGATCTGGAATGTTCTAAAAATAATAGCAAAATAAAGAATTACTAAAATTAGTACACCAATAAGCCCAAATTCTTCGGAATACGCAGCAATAATAAAATCAGTATGTCCTTCGGGTAAAAAGTGTAAGTGAGATTGTGTACCTTCGAGGAAACCTTTACCTGAAAAACCACCAGAACCAATTGCAGTTTTAGATTGAATAATATTCCAACCCGTACCGAGTGCATCTGCCTCGGGGTCAAGTAAAGTTAAAACCCTTTGACGTTGATAGTCGTGTAAAAGAAATTCCCACGCAATCGGAATTATTATCGCTGCACATGCCGCTGCAGCTCCAATCATCCGCCATGATAGTCCACTTAAAAATAAGACAAATATACCGCTTGCCAAGACTAAAAGTGATGTCCCTAAATCAGGTTGTTCAGCAATCAGTAAAAAAGGAATACCAATTAACATTAATGATAAAACAACTTGTGAAAAACTAGGGGGAAGAGGTTTTCGTGCTAAAAACCATGCAATCATCATTGGCATGCCGATTTTCATGAACTCACTGGGTTGGACACTTCCGAAACCGGGAATATCAATCCAGCGCTGAGCACCCATTCGGACTTCACCAAATACCATAACTGCCACAAGCGAAAATAGGCCAAACAAATAAAAGTAGGGGGAAAATGCTTGATAGACCTTAGGCGGAATTTGGGCTAGACCAAACATCACTAAAAAGCCAATACCAAAACTCATTGCTTGTTTACTGACTAACCCTACATTCTGTGCCGAAGCACTATATAGTACAGTTAAACCTAAGAGTGCATTTAAGAGCAAAAATAGACATAACCACGGGTCAATGTGGAGTTGTTGCCACTTAGATGGTTGCATAGCGGTGCTAAGACCATCTCGAGGAGCTTGGCGTAAAAACTTATATTGTGGGCTAGGAGACATGCGGTGTTAACTAGGTCAATCAGTGCTTGGCGCATGCTAACATAAACCTGATTAATGGCAATGTATATCAATATTTTGCAATAAAAAAACCTAGCTCTTGCTAGGTTTCCGATAGGCTATTTTTTATTAGTTAAAGAATAGACTGTCATGATATTCAGCCATCGCTTTTAGCTCAGTGCGATTTAAGCTAGGAATTAATTTATCGATCGCAATATGAACTGCTTTTGTTACAGCTGCTGCACCAATATCAGCTGCTTTACGCTTGATCATGCCAAGATCTAATGTCTTGTTAAAATCAGACATAAAGTGTCTCACCATAGCATCGCCAAACTGTTTATATAGTTCAGCTAACGCTGCTTTATTAATATCATTGCCTGCCTGAAGTTCTGCAAAATTATGCTTAAGGTTGGTCACTAGGCCAGCATCTAAAGTTACGCCTACTTTATATTGACCTTGTGGATCTTTAAATAAGCTTTTTTCAGAGAACTCTACTGACTGTTTAACAACATCGTTCGGTGCTTTGCTTAACAATTGTTTTAAAAGAACAGCAACTGTTGATTTGACATAGCCTGCAAGTTTTTCGGCAGTATCGCGCTTTTCACTTGCAGGGAAGTGCTGAACTAACTGAATTAAGACATTATCAATAATCTCTTCATTAAGTTGTAAAGCAATCTTATCGCGAAGTGGATATAAAGGCTCACTAGAATTTTTGTTCGCAATTCCAGTTTGTATATCGTTCAATAAGCCTTCAGAAGGGGTAAAACCAAAAAACGGCATGGTATATCCTCAAATTATTCGTTTTATTGTCGTGCCAATCGAATCGGTTTTGGCATCCATGAAAGATCCGATACTCGGCAAGGGTTAATATCAAGTCCGCCGCGACGAGTATAAGTTGCATAAACCATCAGCTTTTCAGGCTGCAAATTTTGCCAAATATCAGCAAAAATCTGCTCGACACACTGTTCGTGAAAGCCGTTATGCTGACGGTACGAGATAATATAAGCTAAAATACTACGATAACAAGGTTTTTTGCCCTTAAAACGGATAAAAACTGTACCCCAATCCGGTTGTCCTGTGACTGGGCAGTTACTTCTTAAAAGATGAGAATACAGTTCAATTTCGACTTCTTCGTCAGACGCATCTCGTTTCAAAAGAGTCGCATCTGGATGTTGCTCTAAACGCTCTGGATCTAGGTCATCAATACAAATGCCTTGAGGCTTAGAAATCTCTAAATCATCTACTTGAAATAACGTTAACTCAACTTTTGCACCTGCCGCAGCAGATAGATCCTTTTCAACCGTTTCAATAAACGACTGTTTAGAGTCAAACTGAGTGAAGTTAAGGCTATTGAAGTAAAGTTTTAAAGACTTTGATTCAATCAAATTTGGTGAAGAGGCGGGCAGTGTAATTCTGCCAATAGCAACTTGCGGGATGGCATGAGCATTTAACCATGAAATTTCAAAAACATGCCACCAATCTTTACCTTGCGTAATACCTTCAATATGCGAATAAGCCTCACGAGACTGAGTACGAGCAATTGGAAATAAAACATCAGGTTGATAGTTAGTTGGATATTGAGTTTCTTTACCCAATAAAGATTGTTCGACACTCATTCACGCATTCCTGAACCACGAGCAAGTAAATAGTAAGCAATTCCGTAAAGTACAGCACAGCATAATGTCACAATGATTAAAGAGAACGTAACGTTCACGTCACTATGACCTAAAATGCCGAAACGGAAAGCGTTAACCATATACACAATAGGATTAATTAAAGAAAGTTTTTGCCAAAAAGGGCCAAGTGCACTAATGGCATAGAACACACCACCTAAATAGGTTAAGGGTGTAAGGACAAAGGTTGGAATAATAGAAATATCATCAAATGATTTTGCATAAACTGCATTAATAAAACCACCTAATGAGAAAAGAACCGAGGTAATTAAGACTGTATATATAGTCACGAACCAGTTATGTATAAAAAGGTCTGTAAAGAACATACTCATTGTCGTCACAATTGCTCCGACCAATACACCACGGCAAATACCACCAATGACATAGCCCCACAAAATAATATGTAGTGGTACAGGACTCATAATCAGTTCTTCAATGCTCTTTTGGAATTTCACACTAAAGAAACTTGAAGATACGTTAGCATAGCTGTTGGTAATAACAGCCATCATGATGAGGCCAGGCACGATAAACTGCATATAGCTCACGCCACCCATTTGTCCAATGCGAGATCCCACCAAATTACCGAAAATGACAAAGTACAAACTCATCGTAATCGCAGGTGGTAATAGGGTTTGTGGCCAAATACGTAGAAAACGGCGTACTTCTTTACGAACTAGAGTCCAGAGGGCAATTTGCAGTTGGCTAAAATTCATTTTGCCTCTCCTTCAAGATTTTTCTCGACCATTTTGACGAATAGCTCTTCTAGACGGTTCGATTTGTTACGCATACTACGAACACGAATACCTTGTGATTCTAAAAGTTGGAATAAGTCATTTAATGTATGTGCTTTATCCATCGTCACTTCTAAAGTGCTGCTATCAATTAAGTTGAACTTCACGCCAATAATATTTAACTGGAGTGGGGCAATCGGTTCTGCCAAATCGAAAATAAAAGATTCTTCACTCAACTGGTTTAAGAAACTTTTCATGCTGGTATCTTCTTTAATGACACCGCGGTCAATGATGGCAATTTGACGACATAACATTTCTGCTTCTTCGAGATAATGTGTAGTCAAAATAATAGAAGTTCCGCTTTCGTTCATTTCGGTCAGAAAATCCCACATAGAACGGCGTAACTCAATATCTACACCTGCGGTAGGCTCATCTAAAATAAGAAGTTTAGGCTCATGCATCATGGCACGTGCAATCATGAGGCGGCGTTTCATACCACCAGATAACATGCGTGCTTGTATATTACGCTTTTCCCATAGGCCTAGTTTTTCTAAATAATGTTCAGCGCGTTTTTCTGCAATCTTTTTATGTATGCCGTAATAGCCAGCTTGGGTGACTAAAATATCGAATGCTTTTTCAAACTGACCAAAGTTAAATTCTTGAGGGACAACACCAAGTTGTTGTTTTGCCAAGGATGGATGAGTGTCGAGATTATGTCCAAAAATCTCAACTGTTCCTTCGGTTTTTTTCGTGAGGGAACTGATAATACCAATGGTTGTCGATTTGCCGGCACCATTTGGGCCTAACAACGCATAAAATTCACCTTCAGGCACAGTGAGGTTAATACCTTTTAACGCCTGAAAACCATTACGATATGTTTTGGACAAATCTCTTAAAACCAAAGCATCAGTCATGAAATTCTCACATTATGAAAGAGGGGTATATTTTGAGCGATAATGATTAATAAACCAAGTAAAATAGTCGGAATTTTATAAAATTGAGATAAGTTTATGAAGTTATTATATATAAACTGGTGCGCCCGGCGGGCACTTGATCAAAAATAACAACTTCTTAGGTTTTTTTATCTTTTCTTATTATTTCATACAAAACAATCAAATGCCAAATTAGCCAATAATCTGTACTTCTATTATTTCTTATTTTTTCCTATTATTTCGGTTATCACAATTACGCCAAGATTACGCCACAAAATTATGGCTTCATTTAGACAACGCAACGACACATGGCGAGCCGAGATAAGTGTAAACGGAATTCGCGAAAGTTCAACCTTTGATACAAAAGCTCAAGCTAGGGCTTGGGCATCTAAACGCGAGACTCAGTTACGCGAACAATCGCATGGCAAATTACCAGATCACTCTTTTTTAGAAGCTATTGAACGCTACTTAAGTGAAGTGAGTGTTAAAAAGAAAACTCATGAGAATGAAGTTAAGCGAATGGCTTTCTTTAAACGTGAGTATAAAAAGCTATGTCAAAAACAATTGGCCAAAGTCACAACTGACGATTTAGTCCAGTGGCGTGACTCCCGTTTAAAAGAAGTGCAGGGTGCTACTGTCAGACGTGAAGCAAATATTTTGGCTTCTTTATTTACTGTTGCCCGTAAAGAATGGAAATGGATTAAAGAGTCGCCTATGGCTGACCTCACTTTACCCCCACCATCAAAGCACCGTGATAGACGAATTACCCAAGATGAAATTGATAGATTATGTCTTGCAGCAAATTGGGATAACAATGTCCCGGTAAACTCTACGCAGCAAATTATTATTGCCTTTCTTTTTGCAATCGAAACTGCAATGCGTGCTGGTGAGATTGTTGGCTTGACTTGGGATCGAGTTTACTTAAAAGATCGATATCTTGTTTTGAACGAAACAAAGAATGGCACAAAGCGAAATGTGCCTTTATCTAAGCGTGCTGTTGAGTTACTTACTTTATTAAAAGGTCTTGATAAAAAGCAGGTCTTTACTTGTAATTCCCAAAGCTTTGATACGCTTTGGCGTAAATTGAGAGATAGATGTCAAATCACTGACTTGCACTTTCATGACACACGCCATGAAGCTTGTACACGCCTTGCAAGGAAATTAGAAGTTTTAGACTTGGCCCGTATGATTGGGCATAAAGACTTAAGAAGTCTGATGGTCTATTACAATGCTACTGCAAGCGAAATTGCAACGAGGCTTGATTAGCCTCGTTTGCGTGGTCTTCCTTTCTTTGGCTCATCATCTGACTGTTCATTCAACCAGTTTGATAGCTCTGCCAAGTTCCAGCGTCTTCCTTGACCGCACTTAATAACATAGCGCGGTTTAGGGAAGGTTGGCAGGCAGCAAACTGCTGCCTTGAAGTGAACATCTTTATAGCCTAAATATTCTGCTGCTTGTAAATCATTAAGCCAAATTTCTGATGGTGGTAACGCTACAACAAAGTTACTACCAATATTTGCAATTGCTGTCATTTCACCCCTCCTTACTTTCCGCTTTTCTAAAATCAGTGCCTTCTGGATCTATCCCAAAATATTCACAAATTTCTGTAGCTTTTGTCGCACCTGGCCCATGTCTGGATACATGAACCCAATTCAAAACGTACTTTGGCTTTTTACTATTCATGAGAGCCATTAGATAAAGTTGCTCAAAGTTAAATTCACTCATCCCTCAGCTCCCGATTCGCTTGCTTCAACCATTTTCTTCCAGATAAATTCATTGCGAGTGTTGCTACTCATCTCAAGAATTTCTTCGTCAAAATCCCAAGTAGCATCAATCATCTTAGGTGTTGGCAGCTTAGGCACAACAACGTGTGTCTCTGGCACCGCCTGATCATTATTAATCTGTGCATACAAATCTTGTCTTTCATCAAGCAATTCAGTGATTCGATCTTGAAGACGACCAATCTCAAAAGATTGTTGCACCGCCTGAGCTTTGGCTTTTTCTAGCTCTGCTCTAAGCCTGTCAATTTCACATGCTGCATGGTTACAAATAACACGTAATTCATCTTCGTTATATTCATCGCTATGCATCATCATTAAATGACTGATTTCAGTTCCTTGGTGGCTATCTCCATCAAAGACCCAAACAGCACCATCATCTTGCTCAAAGCGTAGATTAACTTCACTTCCCTTATTCAAATCTGTCATGTCATCACCCAATTACTGTAAATTTTAAATTCTTTAAGTTAATAGCAGTCATCTTGTTGCAGTGCTGACACTTGGTTCGGGCTCTTTTCTTTAGCTCCTCAAGGTCTTCACTAACCTTCCTTTTCTGCTCTGTAATCCTTGTTTGTTGTATTGACCAATACTTCATAGTGTCTTTGATCCACATCACAGGATTTACTTTTGCTCCGCACTTCATGCATATAAGTTCCAAAGCTTTAGTGTCAATTTCAACTTGAGAATGTTGGCACTTATGCAGATTCGTTCTTGGGAAGGGCACTACGTTTTCTTCAACATTCAAAACAATGTGATCTTGAAAAGGGTAGTTCATATTCCCTCTGTATTCTTGATCTGTCATGCTGCCACCTTCAGTGTTTTTATTGCGTCATTTATAGCTTTGTTGAAGTTGCGAACATCTTGCTCTAGTGCTTCGATAGCCAAGTCTTTCGCAAACACACGAATAATGATGATCTGTAGTCCTTCTGGTAAACGTGGGTCATAGCTCACAAAGTCACACCATTCACGACGAGTACAAGCCAATTGACTAGTGATTTGCGGGATGTGCTCATCTGGCACTTGCTTAGTCAGAAGGGTATTCAAATGCGTTGTAGTGTCTGGGCACTTAACTTCGATTTGCCCGTTATCACTTACAAGCCCATCCGGTGAAGCTCCGAACATTTCAATGAAAGGATGGTCAATTAAACCCGTACCAACTACAAAGTTACCCGTTTCATTTTCATAAGCTGCTATTGCATGAGGCTCGTTATCGATACCCCATTGCATAGCTTGGTTTGTGAATATTTCCTTCTGAACGCCAGTGAGGCGCTCAGCTAGAATTGTTAAACCCAATGCATTTAAAGCTTTGCCCTTATTAGGCTTTGCATTTAAATCCTTTACTCGGCTTGCTGTGACTTTGCCACAGCGTTCCGAATGCCAATCTTTACTACGCTGGAGAATGTTCATACACTTGTCCTTGTGGTTGATCAGCATGTTGTGCTGCTTCTTTCAATGACGCACTATGTTTAGTCCAGAAGTATTTTTTGCAGTCGCCTTGAGGTAATTCAGCGTAGCCAGTTTGCAAGGCTTCTGTACCTTCCATCGCTAAGGCGCGCATATTATCTAAATGCTGCTGTTCATAAGCTTCATAACTTTGTGGCACATCTGAACTAACAGTCTGAACGGTAGGGATATGACAATCATCAATACGACGAGCTTCGTCTTCGTCATAAATACCTGAGAAGCCGAAGGCAACACGGGCACATTGAATTAAAGCCTTATGACGTAGCATCCGTTTTGGGTATTTTTTCCAAGGTTCTGAATTACCCTGACACTCGGATAAATACTCAGTCACAACAGTAGGGTGGTTGCGGTCTTTACGGAAAATCTTGCATGTGCATGATTCATCATCTTGTTCAAACTGGATGCCATCACATACAGGATTGTCATTAATAATGCGCGCCCATCCATCAATACCAACAACAGGTGTGATGCCGCCACCTTTGGCAGGGAATGCATAAATTTCTTTTGTAAAAGGGTTTAGCTTGTACTGGTTTGCAACAATTAATAGAGAGAGAAATTCATCATTTGTTGCTTTCTTAAATACTGTATTAACAAGAGTATTTGCTAACTCAGCAGGATCAACATCTTGCATATTAAAAGCTGATGCAATCTTGCTAACTTGCGACAAAACAATATTACTCATCTTCTAATCCTCAAAACTTAATAGATACGTGTGGAACTAGGCCTTTATTGATTGCCTGCAAAATCTCTTTGCTTTTTGCTTCATCAATACCCAAAGCCAATAAGCCTTTAAGTGCTTCATTACAGATTTTTTTACGATGTGCTTGGTTTGCTTGGCGAGCTTCTTCTGCTTTGCGTTCAGCCTCTAGCTTTGCTGCTTGCTCAGCCTCAATACGTTTACGTTCTGCTTCTGCTGCATGTTGTGCACGTAATTCAGCAGCTTCTTTTTCAGCAACTAAACGAGCTTCACGTTCAGCAGCTTCGCGTTTTTCACGCTCTGCTTTAGCAACAGCTTCTTGCTTTTCACGTTCTACACGTTCGGCTTCTTCTTTAGCTTTACGCTCAGCTTCTAGGCGGGCTCTTTCAGCTGCTTCATGTGCAATGCGTTCTTCGTGTTCACGTTGTAAACGTTCTTGTTCAGATTTGCGTAGGCGCTCTAACTCTACTTGCTCAGCTTCACGTTTTAATGCAATTTCAAGTGATTTTTTATATGAGCTAAGGGCTGCATCTTTTTTGATTGCTGCTTCATTGGCAAATTCAGCAAAGCTTTCATCAATTGCCGTTGCCTCAACTTCACTTATGATTGTTTGAATAAGGTCGCTAGTTGAAAAGGTATCAACGCGACCAGCATCAAAATTAGAGATGCGATCTTTAATTGACTGAATGCGATCTTCTTCAGCTTTTTCCCATTCATCTAGTGGCTTACGAATTTCATCACGTAAAGCATCACACTGATCACGCCATGCTTTACGGTCACGATCAATCACATCAGCTTGCGCCTTAATACCTGCCACCAAGTCTTTTCCATGGTTATCTACAGCAGTTTTAGACTTACTTACCTTGTAAGCTTGAGATGCAATAGCATCACGTCCTTTTTTAGTTGAAACATCAGGAACAATTGAACGTGCTTGCTCAGCCATGCGATTGAATAATTCTTGAATACCGTTTTCTTTGCCGAAAGCCGCTACAATCACGTTTTGTTCTAATACTTGCAATTCATTAACTTGTGTATTTACTGGCGCATTCATAATCTTCTCCTAATTCTTTGGTGGTTCTGGTAGTGGCATCCAGTGAGTGATAACAAAGCAAGACTCACTTGCTGAAAAGTGGATGGAATGCTTCCCCTGATTTTTACGTGAGTACAAACCATGAGTTTTTTTTGCCACTTCACGATCAGGTGTAAAAAATGAGTAGTTAGTGGATAAGTCCCCACCTGTGTAATGTTTCCTTGAAACTAAGCAGTAGCAATATTCAACTGGTAATCGCTCTTCAACACTAATCCACTCCATCACGCCACTCCCGCTTCTTCATCTGCCAATTCTTCGGCGTAGTATTCAAGCTGTTTGTTTAAGTCAGCCACTTGTGTTGATGTAAGTTGAAACAGAAGGCCAATCGGTGTCTCTACATATTCAGTACCAACAACTTCAACATGTGTGCGGTCATCTACTACGAGTTGGTCGTAAAACTGGTCCTTGCTGTCTTCTGGATTCATAAGAGAGCCAACCACACGAACTTGCTTAGTAACATCGGCAACAATCTTGCATTTCAGAGTTGCACAACCGCTTTCCAGTTCAAATGAAACAGTGTTGTCTTTAACTTCAAACTCACTAGACACTTGAAGCATCGGGAAAGAAGGGCACAATAGCTCTGGCTTGCTAACTAACATATTCATGAGTTAGTACCTCGTATCTTTCTGAGTTGCTCTACGACTTGCTTGATCTCGTCTTCGGTGCGCCACCAGCCAAAGTAGGAGTAAATGTCACTCCCATATTCAGCAGATCGCGAGTAGCCACATTTGCTATTGTCATCAATAAACCAAACTTCTTGACCAACTTTAGGCTCAAAAGGCTTCGGCAGCTCAAGTTCAACCTTGATGGTTTGGGGTTTGAGGCGATACTTAAATCCACTTGACTTGATACGCTCTTCATCAATAAAGTTTTTCGCATTGATGTTTGTGATGTCTAAGTCAGTCCAGTTAGGAAAGTCTTTACTTGTCCATTGAACAAGGCGACCACATGCCAATGCTCGCAACGCCTCAGCACCGCTAATCAAGGCTGGGTCTTGGGGTTGGGTGATTAGTGTTAAACTATTAGCAATATAGTTTTCGTAGTCATTTGATTTGTTTATAGCTGAGTTAAGCCACTCAGCATCCCAGTAATAAATAACTTTGTCGCTAGTTAAATAAATAGAATTTTGCTGCTTGTCGCGATGAGTCGCATCCTTCACATCATTCCGCTTCAACACAACAAGGTCGCGGAGTTGAGGGAGGGTGAGTTCTTTGCAAAGATCATTGTAGTAAGCCCAATGCTCCATCGAGTCACAGCCAATCTCACCATTTTGAGTGTAGACAAAGCCAAATCGTTTGCTCTGTCTGTTTGAATACCCAAGCTGCACAAACAACTCCTGAGCCTCTTTGCTCTCAGCTTCATCTTTAACTTTGATTTTGTAGTTATCCATGAGAGGGCTCCTTAACCTTTATTCAAAATGTCGCCAGACATTGTTGAAACTGAGCCAGAAATATCGCCACACTTAACATCGCCACTCATTGTTGAGACGTTGCCAAATACATTCCCACAAGTAACATCGCCCGACATAGTCTTAACTTGCTGTGCAGCTTCTTTAATATGAACATCACCAGAAGTTGTGTTCACTGATTCACAAGAACCAAGAACCTCGACTTTGATATTTGGCTCAAGGCCGCTAACTGTATTGCCATCAACGGTTACTGATGTGCCATTAACAACTACAGATCTACCGAAGTAGCTTTTGCCATTAATCTTTACTTCACCAACATTGTTTGTTGTGATGTTTAGGAATTCGTTATTGTTTGACATTAGTTATCTCCTTCCACTTGCACACGCACATACATGTTCTGTTTTGCTTTGAGTTCGTTGGCGTATTGCTCGTCGGCACAACCACGTAAAAGACCTACAGCTAAAAAGAAAACTACCCAGAACAATAAGAATCCTGACGTACCATCAACAAACGCTTGCTTGATTGAATATTTATTCTCAGTCATTGCTAGATTCCTCCTGAACTGGATGAACGTAGCTATCACACATATTCAAAAGCATTGATTTGTGTTGATTCCAAAATTCAAGCGCTTCGCTATCCATGCGCGTGATACGCGCATCATCAAATGATTTCCAATCTTCAACACTGTGTTCTTGGCAGCCAATTCGCGTTTTGCCCAAGCCATTAATAATCACATCCCAACGTAGCCCGTAGACAATGAGCGGGGAGGCTTTGGCACAGCTAAGGTTGGCACAGCTAAGGTTGGCACCGCGAAGGTTGGCACCGCGAAGGTCGGCACCGCGAAGGTTGGCACCGCGAAGGTCGGCACCGCGAAGGTCGGCACCGCGAAGGTTGGCACCGCGAAGGTCGGCACCGCGAAGGTTGGCACCGCGAAGGTCGGCACCGCGAAGGTCGGCACCAAAAAGGTCGGCACCAAAAAGGTCGGCATCTTCAGCAATAGCACTTTCCAATGCATGACGAGCAATCATTCCTGATTCCATTCCATCAGGAACATCACATGTAAAAAGGACTTCTTCTGTCCAACGATTTTTAATTTCGAATTTCTGTGTCATAATCTTCTCACTCATTGAGTAGCCCCGCATCCGCCAAGATTGTTCGGGGCTTTTTATTGGTTGGTGAGATAAATATTAGGTACTCCTAACTATTAAGTCAATAGGTATTCCTAATAAAATTAGATAAACCTAATTTTTATGCTTTAATAGACAAAAGAAAACCCACACGGGGTGGGTTATTTGGAGTTTATTATGAGCAAGAACATTGCTGTTATACCAAAAGGTACTAAAATTCAAATTATGGGTTGTTCGTACATCTTACAAGAAGATGCTCTTGTTGATGGAGATCAGGCTATTCTTGAAGCCACCCTCAAAGCGCAAGAAAACTTCGATAATGGTGTTGGTGTAGTAGGCGGGCATGGACTCAAGAATGCAACCAATTAAGGGTTTCTCTTGGGATATTCCATGAAGCCCAGTTTTCTGGTTTAACCTCAATTACAAATAAAACATCATCAGAATCAATGTAATTTTTAAGGAAATCCCTAATCTGCTCAGATGTTTTAGTTGAGGTAATAATCCATTGGGATTTTGTTGGTTTCGCCCAATTATCACCAGAAACTTTTTTTATTCCCTCAATAATTCTGGAGTAATCTTTTGATTTAATAAGATCATAAGTTACAGAATATACAGCCATTTTACTTCTCCACCCGAGGCGCAATATGTCGGGTTCACAGTGAGTTTATAGATATGAGTAATGAAAGCAATTATCTGATAATGGCTATGAGTCTAGTAATAATAGCAACGTCACTTCCTGCAATTTACTGTAACCTCATGGTCGTTGGAATGTGTTATGGCGCAGCGCTTATACTCATCATTGCCTCCATAAAACTGAAAATAAAAAGATACAAGAATGGCGATAATTGCTAAGGTTTGAGATATAAATGCATTCGGATGTCGTTTTATTGAATTAATCAGGAATATGAAGAAGCCAACAGGGTAGGATAATAATTTAGCCGCCCAATGACGATATGGTTCTCTTATAACTGTATCAATACCAGTTGCAGGGTTGCTATCAATTAGTCCTGGATCTCCTTTGTACCAAGCCTTAATCTTTTTTATTAATTCTCCAAACATATGTTATTATCAATTTATCAATTATCTTGTGATATTGGTGGGCGCAACGACTAATGCTGCCAACATTAGTCAATCCAAGGCCTTCCTAACCTTGGATGGAAAGACCGACTTACTATCGGTCTTTTTTTATTATTTTATTTTCTGCCCAAGCTTTCCTTCTTTTACCAACTGCACAACCTGCTCATTAGTAAGCACAGGAATAAAGACTTTGTCGCCAATATCTTTGGAAAGAATCTTCACTTCTTCGGCTGTTAGCACCAAAGCTTCACCATGTTTCGCAGCATCATTGATGCGAGCAATAATCTGATTGATTGGTAGTTTTGAATTGTCCATAAGTCTTCCTGTGATTAATGCGAATAAGGATGTTCTTGTCTGTGCTGACTTGGCGGCACGATATCTGTAATAGCGGTAATACTTTCAACTTCATCCATGTCAAAAGATAGGCGTTCGCCACCATTAACAGCCAACAAACTCAAAACCCCACCATTTATTCCAACAAATTCCTTAATTGTGCAGCGTCCATCCTTTAAGCACACTTGTACAAATTCAGTTGGAACCGGTTCAGCATCTGGATCGCAAACTACATACCAGCCATTACGAATTGCTGGAAACATTGAGTCGCCAGTGCCTTTAATGCCATAGGCTCGTGGACCTGCTGTATGAGTTGGAACATAGCCATCACCTGCGTTCCCATCATATCCCATATCTGTGAAATACCCATCCATACCCATCTTTGAATAGGCTTTAACAGGGACATATCTTTTTTGAATAGGGAATGGCTTATCTGATGTTTGAACAAACTTAACAGCATCTTCACTATCTGGAATATTGTATTTTTTCTTAAACGCTTCTACATCTAGGATCTTTAAGTGCTTTTTCCCATCAGCTAGATCAGAACTACTTTTATTTTGTTCTGGAGTTGGTTCTCCCGCACCCGTTGCCAACCACAAAGCATTGACCTTTAAATATTTTGCAGCTCTTAATAAATTTTCACCTTCCATCTTTTTTGATTTTCCTGATAGCCAATCACTAACAGAAGGTGGCTTTACACCAACAGCTCGAGCAAGATCAACCCCCTTAATTTTCTTAGGTGGCAAAACTTCCATAGCGTATTTAAGGCGTTCAGCAAGAGTATTCATAAAACCATCCCTACATTGTTAGGAAATCCTAACATAAATTAAATTAGGTATTCCTATTGCTTTAAAATAAGGAATGCCTAATAATATGTTAATAATTTAGGAGCACACTATGAACGACGCTGATCTCATAAAGGCTCTTGGTGGAGTGAATGCTGTAGCAAGACTTCTTGATATCACAGCACCATCGGTTAGTGGTTGGAATGCAATTCCTTTAGACCGAAAGATTCGTTTAGCTGTTATTGCAGAAGATCTAGGAATTGCAACACGGAAAGAAATTTTTCCAGACGATTATCAAGATATCTGGATTGAACTCAGACCACGTAGAAAACCAAGTAAGCAACTTAAACAATTAACCGCTTAGGAACTAAACCATGAGCAAAGTATCAACCGAATTGAGTGCAAGGGCTAGAAATGAAGTTTCTAGAGTTTTGCAAGCCCTTGCATCAAGCAATCAAAGTCAGGTTGCTGAACAGTTGGGGATTGATCCAAGCACATTATCACGAATGAAAAATGATAGAAAATCCAATGGCTTGACTGAGCTTGAGAACTGTTTAGTGCTGTTGGACATTCTTGGATTTAAGACTGTCCTCAAGAAATATCGAATGATTAGCGAAGAAAAGCTGAATGCGCTTTTTGTGATGTCAAAAGCGTGGATGGAAAGCAAGCAAACCATTGACGATCTTTTTCAAGATGACATTGAAGATTTCGGAATGTGTTTTGAGCTTGGATATAAAGAAAAAGCCTGATTTCGTCGATCAGGCTTAGTGTTCAATCGGAGAAGGACCAAATGAACCATCAAATATTAGCAGACATTGAACTAAATCGGAAGATTAGTTTGTTTCAAAAAGCGGTTGAGGCTTATGCAATAGAACGCAGTTTAAAAAACTCGGTTGCTGTAGCTGAGGCTAAAAGTAACTTGGAGCGTCATTACTATGAATCCTACAGCTTTGCGGTTCATAAGGGAGTATGAGCATGAAGTTTATGAAGGTGCGAAATATGCACGCCAGTATGGTGATCTTCAAAGGCTTTACGATGCTTCAAGTGATGAATTCTTCATTGAAGAAATCAACGATGCTTATGAAGAGTTTAAGAGGAGCCTAATATGAGCTTAGATGCAACTCTATGGGCTTGGAAGGCCCCTGTTAACTCTGCCACCCAAAGATTGGTACTTGTGTCTCTAGCTGATAGAGCAGGTGAGGATTTTACTTGCTATCCAAGCGCAGAAAGACTTCATAGAGACACTTTGCTAAACAGAAAAACCATTCTGAAAGTTATTTCAGATTTGATTGAATTGGGTCTTGTTTTGGACACTGGCAAGAAAATTGGTAACGGAGTGCGTGTACTAAAATTAGTTGGTGTTGATTGCCGTGAAAACCAACCAACCAGTACCGAAATTGGTACAGGTACCAAAATTGGTACTGGTACCGAAATTGGGATACCTACCAATCCCAAAAACGGGACCTCTACCCATCCCAATTTTGGGATACAGAATCTCCCAATGAATCTACCAAAGAACCTCCCAAGAGAGAAAACCGAAAAATCAAAAGCGAAAAATGAGTATTCCGAGAATTTTGAGAAGTTCTGGTCTGCATATCCAACTTGTAAACGCAAATCAGACAAGTCTGGCACTTATAAAACTTTCACAATGCATGAAGGAAGTTTTGCGATTGAAACACTTCTTTTAGTTCTTGAAAAACAAAAATCTGATGTCTCTTGGACAAAGCAGGATGGTGAGTTCATTCCATCACCTAGCGTTTGGCTAAACCAAAAACAATGGGAAAACGAGTATTGGTTTCAAGTCAACAACCCTGTGGTAGCTCCTGATTTCTCTAATGCCCAATTGCAATACGGAGATTGGTAATGAGTACAAACATTCAAAATATGACAATTGAGCAGAGTGTGCTAGTCGCTTTGATGACAGTGAGCCATTCCCTAGAGGTTGTCGCAAATGATCTTACCGAAGAACATTTTTACGCTGGTCGTCACAAGATTATTTACAAGGCGATTGTCGAGCTTGCTAATGCTGATAGGCCATATGACTCAGTGTTTGTCTGCAAGCATCTACAAGAGCGAAACCTTCTCAATGATATTGGTGGAGAAGAGTATTTAATTGAACTTAACAGTGCAGTTGGTAGCGTACACCACCTAGAATATTTTGTTGCTGAGTTGAATAAACTTAAGCAGCATCGCGAAGTTGAAGATATTGGTCTCTCGATTGCGGAGTGCGCTAAAGATCTGACTATCACTGATGTTTACTTGGCTGCTGAGAATTTATTTAGTTCATCTAGTAATTCTATTGAGCAAAAGCAAACAGGTTTTGATTTTAACCAGGCATTAGAAAAAACACTTGAGCGATTTGAGAAAAAGATTGCTCAGAAGGAGCAAAAGGGCTTCATAGGTGTTCAGTTCAATATTCCTCATCTCGATAATCTTTTGGGAACAATTGAAAAGGGTCATTTTTGCGTAATTGGTGGTCGTCCAGGTAGTGGCAAGTCAACACTCGCGCAGATGTGTGCAATGCAAACTGCTAAGCGCTACAACATGCCTGTTTTATTTATCTCTGCTGAGATGGATACGCCGACCCTAACCAACCGCATGATCTCGGCATTAGGTGCAATCCCGTATAACAATCTTCACAACGGTGAAATCTATGATGGGATGTTTGAGAAGCTTACTGGAACTATTGCTCAATTTAGAAACCTACCAATTTTTATTGAAGAAAAGCAAAAGCCAACGATTGCTGAAATCCAAAGTTATGCACGTAAGGCAAAGCGTAAGTACAAGGCTTTGGGTTGCATCATTGTTGATTATATCGGCTTAATCCGAGACCCATCTAAGAAGGATCGCGTTCAAGAAGTTGCATCAATCAGCCGTGACTTAAAAGCTATGGCAAAAGAGTTTGATTGCCCAGTAATTGCATTGGCTCAACTTAACCGTGGAGCAGAAGGACGCAAGCCAGTTGCAAGTGATCTTAAGGATTCTGGGCAAATCGAGCAGGATGCGGATCAAATCATCATGGTTCATCCAATCCTTGAAAAAGAGACTAATGCGCCTACTGGTGTAACCGAGTTAATCATTGCCAAAAACCGTCATGGCAAGCGTGGATTTGTGAATGTTCAAGACCGTTTAGATATTTGCCGTTTCGTTGGGATGTCATTCCCTGTGGAAGAGAGAGGTGCGGCATGAAAGCAATAAAACGAGTTAAAGCATTCCAAAACATTTTTGACATTTTGTTATTCGCTACACATGCAACACAACCTTTCACGATGAAGGATTTGCATGACTATGTGCTAGATGCGCCCAACAACACTATCCAGTGCTATGTGCAGGAATTAATTAAAAGCGGCTACTTGGAAAAGGACTCATACGCAACTTACAAAGCAACTCAGTTTGCAAAGGACTTGCTGAATGTTAAAGGGGAGCTGAAAGCATGATCGAATTTGTAGATTACCCATCAATGATGAAGCTGCGTAGAGATTACAACCTCGGAACTCGTAATAAAGAAACTAGAGCAGCAGCAAACCTCTACGAGAAATTAAGAAAGCTGAAAATGCTAGACCAGCTTAAGCAGGAAGCCATGACTAGACGTTACAAGGAGGCGGTATGAGCAAGAAAAAGGAGCCAGCCATGAGTGAGTTTAAAGTCGGGGATAAGGTTGTTTTGAAGAATAGCAGCCAAGACAAGGTAATGGTCATACAGGATTATTCACAAGAATTTATTAGAGCTTATTGGGATAACAAGCACTACTCATTTGCTCATGAACGCAATTTTCGCCCTGCAACCTTGGCAGAGAGCAGAATTGGTTGCCGCATTGATAACCCATGCAAATGCTGTAATGGACATGGCGAAGTTGGAAACATGTTTGAGTCATTCGTATGTCCAGATTGCAATGACCATCGAGTTGAGCACAACGACATGGGCGACGACTCCCACATAGAAAACCACATCAGCCAGCTGTGTAAATCAAAGGATGTTTGAGATGGATAAGTGTAGAGAAGAGTTTGAGAAGCAAAAGTACTGGATTGGGCTATTTAGAGACGCGGTTGATTTTGATGAGGAGCTTGGTCGATATGTTTTAAACGGTCAAAGAAAGCTTTACGCATTTCACCTCGATTCATTTAACGAAAAATGGGCAATTTGGCAGGAAGCATGGCAGCACCAACAAGCGAAAGTGGAGGAGCTGCAAAAGCAATTAAGTGAATACATATTTGTGGCTGAAACTATTGATGAAATGTATGTGAAAGAGGTTAAGAGCAGTGAGGAACTGCAAAAGCGGGTGGATCAACAGGGACTAATCATTGCAAAGGCTATGTCTATTGCATCAGACCTTCAAAAGAGCTGGTCAATGTTTGAGATTGGCAAGAAGTTAGAGCAAGCGCTCAAGGGGGAAGGACAGTGAACTTTGATAATGAAATGATTAAAGGTATTTCTCAAAGTGAGTTTGAAAAAGCTTTTGCAAAGCAGATGATGAAAGATCGAGTTTCTGATCAGATGCAAAAAGATATGGAAGCTCTTCAAAAACTTAACAGTGGCAATTATGTGATTGTGCCAAAAGAGCCAACTCAAAGAATGCTAAACGCTGGTCATGTCGCAATGAATCCTATCAAAGGGTCAGACGTCCATTCAGGGACTAATCAGAAGCGTCGTGAGTGCTACAAGGCAATGTTAAGGGCTTATCAGGAGTACGGTGACCAATGACCACATTCAAAGAGGCTCAAAGGGTCCAGTCACAGAAGGCAGCTCGTTCAAAGAGATTCAATAGAGTGCCAACAGAAGATCAAGAACAGATGACGCTCATGAGTTGGGCGCATCGTGTGAAGTATGGTTCAGGTCGCTTGAGTGATTACTTATTCCATATTCCTAATGGTGGCTCAAGAAACATAATTGAAGCTGCAAAGTTCAAGAAGTTAGGCGTAAAGGCTGGTGTTCCAGACCTTCAGCTAATTGTTCCAAATGGTGAGATACACGGGCTTTGGATTGAATTGAAATCAAAGAAAGGGAAGTTGCAACCAAGTCAAAGGCTCATGATTCAACGCTTAGAAGAACAAGGTTACATGTGCAAAGTCTGCTTCGGTGCAGATGAAGCCATAGATGAAATTAAAAAGTATTTGATGATTTAGGGTGACGGTATGAATGCGGCAGTAAATCACATTATGCAAACAACGGACTGGACCAAATACAGTCTAGAAGAATGGCTTTATCAATTTGGGGCTTGGATGTACTCAAATTCTGGAACTTGTGGAAAGAGCATAAACCCGATTGCTGTCGCTATGGATCAGGCTGCTAAGAAGCGTAAGCAAGAAGTGAAAGGCAAAGAGCAGATCATAGCAGATTGGTTGTGTTCTGATGATGATACGCCTATGCCCAAAGTGCGAGGCAAGGGGATTACATGTGAAATTACGGACAATGAAGCGCGTGCAGTTCAGCGTCTTATCCTGGATATGCAAGGACAGTCAGAAATCCTTGATGAGTGGCTTGATGCTGTGATTGATCGCTATCTTTATGGTAACTCATGGTCAGACATGGTGATTAAAGTAGGGCGTGTAGATAACCCAACCATTCTCCGTACCCAACACGATGCTCGTGAAGATGTTCGCTGTGGTTTAGCAGCTATGCATTGTAGATACCCATTCATTCGTTTTGACTTAAAGAATAGAGACAAGTAATCAGGTTGACCTTGCGCAAGTTATATGGCATATTTATGTTAGAGTGGTGCGAAGTGTAAGTAAGGTGCCACTAGGTGATGGATTCTTACAGCGTCTTTCGCCGATCGAGATTAAATATGCCCTAGAGTGAAATAGTCTGTAAGCCTCAAGGGTTCTCACCAATTTTAAAAGCTCATCATCCGATGGGCTTTTTGCTTTTTGGAGCATTCAAAAATATTAAAACCCATAATCAAAAGTTTGCTGATTAGCTAAAGACTGTTTAAGCAAACACGTTTAGGCACCACGAAAGAGTGTACAACCCATGCAGTTCATCGCGCATGGATGGGATATGCAGGAAATACATACCAGATTGGGAGTGATGACCCGCCATTAAAATCGATCTGAAAGCTGAAACGTAAAATACTGTGCCCATCCAGTGGTTTTATAAAGTAAGTGAGTAGCGGTAGGCCACAGTACTGTAATAAAGCTGTGGCAATTCTTTTTGGAGGTTCACATGCTCCGAATAATCAGGCAAGTATTCTGTTTCCATGTTTGGGAATATGAATCCGACATGTTCAATCAGAAAGAATGCAGAAAGTGTGGAAAGATAAAATATAATTAACTATTGAGAATTCAAATACTTATTTGCAATTATGTATGTTTTGTAGTCTACTGAGCATGTCTTAATCTTTGAGAGAAAATGCTTGTGTTTGGCTATATTGAAACTTTAGACGTGATTGACTCTAATGGTGATAAGTCTCAATTAGAGAAGTGTAGAATCGATTCAAATGAGGCAGTCTACACTCAAGGTGATCTAGAAGGCATACATATTGGCAACATGCTCATTAGAACTTATTCAGATGGGTTTACTGAGCGATTCAAAATTATAGGCATATCTGGACCAACACTAATACCTGGTGTTAAAAAGATTGAAGTTCTAAAAGTTTAATTAAATGCCCCGCCAAGTGCGGGGTTTTCTTTTTTGGAGAATAAGAAGTGGACAACCAACATCGCAAAATTAATACATATCGTGAATTAACTCAGGAAGAAGTTGATTTGATGAACGAGATCAAAGCACTTGGACCACAAATCCAATCAATCATTGAAAAAGTGCAAAGCCATGTTTCGACTCAGCGTTACAACTGTAAATGTGATGCTGGGCAACAGGTACACAATGTGGATGAATGGGATCGCCTAGAGGCTGCGACTCCTGAGCGTTTTGCTGCAATGGCTAAGACCGAGTTCCAAACTGGGTTGATGTATTTAGTGCGTGCGGTGGCTCAACCTACTGGATTTTAGGTGGTCTATGGATACAATCGAAGCGAAGAAGAATTTAAATGCTTTGTGCAATGAAATAGAAAAGCTTCAAAACCTTTCACGTAGTTTGATGACTGCGAAAGAAATGGTAGAAGTTGACGCGAAGATTAAACGACACAAAGACCAAGTGAAGAATATTAGAAGTAACCTTCATGCGTGATGCAAAGCGACTTGCTGCAATAAGAAAATTACCATGCGTTAGATGCGGTAAGCCACCACCTAGCGAAGCGTGTCATGCAAATTGGTCGGATTATGGGAAATCATTAGGTAAAAAGGCATCGGATGAATTCACGATTAGCTTATGTAGGTTTTGTCACCATTCTCTAGATACATATAAAAATCTAAGTCGTGAAGAGGCAAAAGCTCTTTTCAAAGAATTGCTCAAAAAGACTAACTTAATGTTAGAAATTAATGATTTAAGCGATACTTTTTAGTATAATAAATAAACGAAAAGCCTAGTTGCTGGTAACAACTAAGCCTTTCTAATCAACCTGTTAATTCGAGTAACAAGATGACTAAAAGAGATTATAAGCGACCTAAAGAACGTGGTCAAAAACACATGCCATTATTTCTTACTAAAGAGATAATCATTGAGCGCTTTAGGAAGAAACATGGGGATAGATATGATTACAGCCTTGTAGAGTTTAAAGGTTGTGACTCGTATGTATCTATCATTTGCAAAGAACATGGTGTATTCAACCAAAGGGCTGATGGACACGCGGAAGGAAAAAATTGCCCTAAGTGTGTAAAAAGACACAAGCCAACAACAAGAGAATTCATAGAGAGCTGTTTAAACATTTTTGGTGATCAATTTGACTATTCCAAAACAGAATACATAAACACAAGAACCAAGATAGCCGTGACCTGTAAAGACCATGGTGATTTTGAAATAGGCCCCTTTAATCATAAAAAATCAAAATTTGGAGGGTGCCCAGACTGTGCACCAAACAAAAAACATGATGTGCAAAGTTTTATTAAAAAAGCCATTAGCATACATGGCGATAAATATTCTTATATCCATATAGGTGATTTAAAAAATACAAGGGCAAAGATAAAAATTGAATGTAAAGAGCACGGAATATTCATTCAAATCGCAGACCAGCATATTCATGGTCGAGGATGCCCTAAGTGTGCAATGGTGAAAATTAAAGCGAAAACTTCATTAGGGCTAGATGAATTTATTAGACTGGCTAACCAAATTCATGATCATAAATATGATTACTCAAAGGTTAAGTACATAAATGGCTACACTAAAGTAAAGATTATTTGTCCAGCCCATGGGATATTTGAGCAAAGACCACATGGTCATCTTCAAACAAGAGGGTGTAAAGAGTGTGGAAATGAAAGTAAGTTTAACTTTCAAAGATCATCCTATATTGAACATTGCGACAAAGTATCAAGGGGATTGTCTAATCTTTATGTGATCCTTTGTAGAAATAATGAAGAGGCTTTCTATAAAATCGGAATTACTCTGCATAGTGTGGAGAAGAGATTTAAAGGTGTAATGCCCTACAAATACAAAAAAGTAAAGTTAATCCGTGGTAACGCAAGTTTTGTATGGGATTTAGAAAAAAGACTTCATGGGATGCTTAAAGAATACGCATGCAAGCCCCAAATAAAGTTTGCTGGTGATACAGAATGCTTTTCTCAGCTTACCAAAGATGTAGAGAAGCTTTTGGATAACTTTGATAGCACCAATCAAATGCAGTTAATAGCTTGATTAAACCAAAGCCACCCTCGGGTGGTTTTTTATTGCTTGAACATTGATCAATTCTCGGGTAAATTAAAGTTTCTAATGTATATCTAGTTACTTTAATAAACTATCAATAAACCTTGAGGATACAGACATGAAAAATCTAGCTAAATTTTAATTAAGACTTGCTGGTCATATATAGAATCCAAAAAGGCGCTTAACAGCGTCTTTTTTATTTCGAGGTCAATATGAATAGTAATGATATTGCAACAGCTGTTATCGTTGCGGCCTGCTTTGTTTGTGCAGTTGTAATTCAGGTGTACGGTATTTAGCGAGGTCAAAATGGAACCGCGATTCGTCATCAAAAACCATTCTGACATCAACTATGTAATTGGCTATCTCAATACTAATCATGCCAAGGCAGCGAATGAAGGGAAGCCTTTGGTTGTATTGATAGCACCTCAAGAGAAAGATCGTTCAAAGGCTCAAAACCGTTTGTACTGGATGTGGCTTAATCAGTGGGCTAAGAAGCAGGGAACAGATAAAGATTATGAACATCTGTTCTTCAAGAAGAACTTCTTAGCAAAGATCTATGATCGTGATGATGTAGGCCAATACAAGAAAACATTCAAAGCTGTAAGAGAGCTTAAAGATTCTAAACATCCACTCTACCAAGATGTAGCAAACGGTCTATGCGAGCTAATGAGCACTACAGATGCAAGTACAGCTCAATTCACTGAATACCTAAATGACATTCACGCATTCTGTAATAAAAACGGGTGTTATTTGGAAACGCCTGATGATCTTAAGTATGTACTTGAATAGTTACTGATTTCATATTATTAATGTCTCTCACTTTATAAAATGAGAAACTAACAAATGACAATGAATTCTATTGAAGTAGAAGCGGTAATTGAATGTGAAAAGATCAAAGGTAAAGCAGCAATTGCCGTGGCAATATTAAGCAATTGTGGTGGCCATGGTGTTATGGATTTAAGCGAGTTAAGTAGAGATAATTTACTTAAGTATATTAAAGAGGTTCAAGCAACCTTAGATGAATAATACGAACCGCCCAAGTGGCGGTTTTTTAATGAGGTAAATATATGGCGGCTCCAATCGGTAATAGATTCTGGGAGCAGCGCAGCTCTCATGGTCGTAAACCGATCTTCGAAGATCCGGAACAACTATGGGAAGCTGCCTGTGAATACTTTGAATGGGTTACAGATAACCCACTAGAAGAGGCAAAGGCATTTGCATATGAGGGGGAAGTGACGATTGAAGACTTACCTAAAATGCGTGCAATGACCATTCAAGGTTTGTGTTTCTTTCTTGATATCTCCGATGAGACTTGGGCAACTTACTGCTCTAAAGAAGGTTTTATTGGAATCTGTAGCGATATCAAACGGGTTATCTTCACTCAAAAGTTTGAAGGGGCAAGTGCTGGATTGCTTAATGCTTCTATTGTTGCTCGTGAGCTTGGCTTAGCTGATAAACAAGAGAATAAGCTGACACTTGAAGTTCAGTCGTTATCCGAGTTGATGGATGAAATAGGGAAGGATGCGTAACTATAAGGAGTAGCCATGCTGAATCCTGAGCATAAAGCGAAACTTAAAGACCAGTTGTGGCGCTTAAATAATCTTTACTACATTACGAATAAAGAAGGTAAGCAAGTTAAGTTCAAGATGACACTTGAACAGCTTGAATACTTCGAAAACGAATGGACACGTAACATCATCTTAAAGGCACGTCAGTTAGGTTTTACCACTGAGATGTGCATGATTCAGTTAGATGCTGCATTGTTCATGTCTGATAAGTGTGCATTGATTGCCCACACGTTACACGATGCCAAACGCCTGTTCCGTGAAAAGGTTAAGTACGCTTATGATCGCTTACCACACTTAATCAAAGCAGCCAATCCCTTAGAGATTCAAACTAAGGACGAGCTTGTTTTTAGTAAAGGTGGATCAATCACAGTATCGATATCATTCCGTGGTGGAACATTAGACCGATTACATGTGTCTGAATTCGGTAAGATCTGTGCGAAGTTTCCAGATAAAGCCCGTGAGATTGTTACTGGTGCATTTGAAGCTGTAAGTCTTAAAGGACGCATCACACTTGAGAGTACTGCTGAAGGTAAAAGCGGCTACTTCTATGAATTCTGTCAAATAGCAGAAAAGTTATTATTACTCAGCAAAAAACTAAGTCCACTTGATTGGAAATTCTTTTTCTTCTCCTGGTGGAAGAATGCTGATTATGAAATTGAACCAACTGAAGAACTACCACAGCGACTAGTTCAATACTTTGAAGATCTGGAAGCAAAGCACAACATTAAAACAACGGCCAAACAAAAAGCTTGGTATCACTCAAAAGAGAAAACTCTTGGCGAGGATATGAAGCGGGAATATCCAAGTATTCCAAGCGAAGCTTTTGCACAATCTGTTGAAGGTGCTTACTACAAGAACCAGTTTAAATTCTTGTATGCCAATAAACGAATTGGTTCATTGCCTTCAAATGATCATTTACCTGTCATGACCTTTTGGGACTTGGGGGTCTCAGACTCTATGGTGATCTGGTTTATTCGGAAGTTATCAGATACTTGCTACCAAGTTATCGATTACTACGAAAACTCAGGCGAAGGTATGCGGCACTATTTCAAAGTGCTTAAAGATAAAGGCTACAAATACAGCAAGCATTACGCTCCACACGACATCAAAAACCGTTCTCTTATGAATGATGGTAAGTCTCGTCTAGATATTGCCAAAGAGGGCTATGTGCTTGATGACGGTGAGAAGTATTCAGTCAATTTCGAAGTGGTGCCAAGTATCACGGTGATGGATGGTATTGAACAGGTCCGTGAGATTCTGCCTCTATGCGAATTTGATGAATACAAATGTGCAGAAGGTATCACTCATCTTGAGAACTACCGAAAAGAGTGGAATGACAAGCTTGGATGTTGGAAAGACAACCCACTTCATGACATTCACTCACACGGTGCAGATGGTTTCCGAATGTTTGCTGTGGCTATGAGCAAGAAACAATATGTAACTTCATTAAAACTAGGATTTGCAAGATGACAGACGTTACTACTAAGCATCCTGATTACTTAAAGAACGTTGATCTATGGAGCAAGGTAGAAGACGTTTGTGAGGGTCAGCATAAAGTTAAGGCTGCTAAAGAAAAGTACTTGCCGAGACACAATAAGCAAGACAATTCAGCAGAGGCTATGGCTGCATATGATTCCTATTTGGAACATGCAGTATTTTATGGAGTCACTGGTAAGACATTGGGGAGTCTTATCGGTGGTGCCTTTTCCCGATTACCAAACTTTCAAAGACCAGATGATCTTGAATATTTGGAAAGAAATGCGAATGGACAGGGAGTGGGTGTTTATCAACTTGCACAAGCAGCTTTACGACATGTTTTAAAGACTTATCGATGTGCCTTGTATGTTGATTACCCGACTGTTACTCCATCCAGAACTAGATCTGAGGATGCAGCTAAACAAGCATTTCCAATGGTTCACGTGCTCGCTGCAAAGTCAGTTATCAATTGGGATACTATCATCATTGGCAACCAACAAAAGCTTTCACTTGTTGTTATACATGAGCAGGTTTCTAACCGGGCACAGGGTGGTTTTAACTTCGAGATACAAGATCAATATCGTGTCCTTCGCCTAGAAGAAATAGAAGGTAGATATGTTTTTACCATTCAAGTTTACAAGCAAAATACGGATGGTGTTTTAAGTGAGGGGTCTAAGACTATCCCTACAGATTATAACGGCAAGCAATGGGATTACATTCCATTCACTTTCGTTGGTGCAATTGATAATACGCCCGCAATTGAAAGCGCACCACTGCTTGAGTTGGCAGATTTGAATTTGGCTCATTATATTGACAGTGCTGACTTTCAAGAGTCGGTTTATTTTGTTGGGCAGCCTCAATTCTTTATGGAAAATGTTGATACAACTATGTATGAAATCATCAAAAAAGATGGTTTGTATATCGGTTGTAAGAACGCATTCCCTGTGAAACTAGGGTTTGCACAAGCTAACCCAAACACGCTCTCTCAAACTGCAATGGAAAAGAAATGGGAGCAGATGAAAGAGTTGGGTGCCCGGTTGGTTCAAGCAGGGTCGGCAAATAAAACTGCTACTGAGGCCAACAACGACGATGCTGTGCAGCATTCAGTACTTTCTCTTTGTACTGTGAATATCAGTGCAGCTATTACTCAAGCACTTCGTTGGTGTGCAAAGTTTGCTATGACTAATGTAGATTCAATATTGCCCGAAGAGTTGGTATTTGAAATCTCGAAAGAGTTTAGCAAGCCACAGTTTGATAATGAGCGTTCTAAGCAACTCTATGAAGCTTGTGTTGCCGGGAAATATCCGTTTAAGGTGTGGCATGAATATCAGCAGACAGGTGAGTTTCCTGATTATTCATTTGAAGAGATTCAAGACATGCTTGAAGAAGAGCAAATGAATAGCCCTATGCCTGGATATAACATGAATGGTGTGAACAATGGATCAAACAACCCAGCAGGATCTGTTTAATAATCTGGTTCAGCACCAAGCTTACTTGTATCGATTGTCTTCTGCTGAAATCGGCAAACTCCTAGATGAATTCAATAAACTTTCATCTGAGATGCTTTCTAAGATCAGAGATTTATTGGATGAGCTATCAGAGGCAGAAAAATCAGCTTTGATGGCAGGTCAGTACACAACACCAGCATTGAAGGAAATTCGGTCTGCTATACAAGCATGGCAGTCTTCAATCCTAACGGCATTACCTGAAGCATTTACAGCTTCTGCTATTGCATTAGCGGCTCACGAAGCTGTGTATCAGGCGCGAGTTTTAGGCGAGAAGATAAAAGAACCTAATGCCAAGACGTTGTACGGGAAAATCAAAAAACAGCCTATGTCTGGTGGCGTGCTACTTGATTATCTCTTTAATAAGATTGCGGATGACTCAAGAACGCGAGTTGAGCAAGTTATTCGAGATGGCTTATCACAAAGCCAAACGAATCAACAAATTGTCCAGCGTATCAAGGGTAAGAAGGCTCTTAATTATCAAGATGGCATCTTGGAGCAATCACGGTCTAGTATTTCCACTATGGTTCGCACAGCTAGAAGTCATGTTTCGAATCAGGCAATGCTTGATACATATAAGGTCTTAGACGTTACCTATGTGAAGTTTGTTGCAACATTGGATAGTCGGACAAGTAAGCAGTGTGCAAGTTTGGATGGAGCCGTTTACAAGGCAGATGAACCTCATCCGACTCCGCCACTTCACCCAAATTGCAGAAGCATTATCCTTCCAGTTACCAATAAGGAAGGCACAACAATTGGGAAGAGGCCATTCAATTCTAAGGCTGGTGATACAGGTGAAATTAGCACAGTAGATTCGAACACCGCATTTAAAAATTGGTTTGAGGGTCAGACTAAGGTGTTTCAACAGCAGTGGCTAGGCTCATCTCGATACAAGCTATTCAAAGAGGGTAAATACACTCTAGATAAGTTTGTTGATCCATTAACAGGTCAGCCATTCACTCTAGCTGAACTCAAAAAGCTTGATGAAGAAATGTTTAAGAGGTTGGGATTGTGATTACCACAGAACAGCAAATTATTTTTGACTTAATTTTGAATGCTTGGACAAAACCAAAATGAAAGAATATTTAGGCAGCGAGATAATTGCACGGTTCGAAAATGAAGTGCCTCTTGAAGACACACCATTTTTTAAATCCATGGCAGAGAATCAAAAGCGGATCTATTTCGAGTCGGGCTGATATGCCACATATGCAACCAAAGATATTGCAAATATTCCCTTTAAAATTGGGCAAAAAGTTGATGTCGAATATCAAGGTCCATGCGTAACCATCATTTAAAACCCATTCAAACCTTAGCACCTTCGGGTGCTTTTTTATTGTCTGCTGAAAGCGGATGCCTACAGCGATCGAGTGGAAACTCATTTATTTAGAAAAGGTTGGATAACCAATGAAACTTAAAACGACAGAAGTAAACGGTAAGAAATATGCAGAACTAGATGCAGGTGGCTTGCCTATCTATGTGCATGACGATGGCAAAGAAGTTGGTTTTGATGCTGCTCAGGCAGTGGGAAAAATCAGTTCTTTAAATGCGGAAGCTAAAACACATCGTGAAGCAAAAGAGGCTGCCGAAAAATCCTTAAAAGTTTTTGAAGGGCTAGATCCTGAGAAGGCAAAAACTGCATTAGAAACTATGGCTAATCTTGATGCTAAAAAGCTTGTGGATGCAGGCGATATCGAGAAGGTTAAAGCAGAACTTACTGATGCACTGAAAAAATCATATGAGCCACAGATTCAGCAACTTACCCAAGAACGTGATTCGGTTCAGGCCCAATTACATAAAGAGCTGATCGGTGGTGGTTTTGCTCGTTCGAAGTTCATTCAAGAAAAAATTGCAGTACCTGCTGACATGATCCAAGCAACCTTTGGCAATAACTTCAAAATTGAAGATGGAAAGGTTGTGGCTTATGGCATTGATGGCCAAAAGATCTATTCACGAACCAAGCATGGTGAAGTTGCCGACTTTGATGAGGCTTTGGAAACACTAGTTGGAGGATACCAACATAAAGACTCAATTCTTAAAGGCAACCAAAGCACTGGTGGTGGGTACGGTGGTCAAGGTGGCGGGGGAAATAACAACAATGTCGGCAATATGGGCGGATCAATCCAAGAACGCCAAGCCGCTATTGCAGCCAAATTTAATTTAGATAAGTAATTGGAGAAATTATGTCTTTATCTCAAATGCAGGTTTTCAATGAATACATCATGCCTGCCACAATTGAAACTCTCGCTCAAATGGTGCAAAAGTTTAACGCTGCATCTGGTGGCGCGATCCGCTTGACCACTGATGGATTTACGGGGGATTTCTTACAAGAGTCTTTCTTTGCTTCACTTGATGGTGCTCAACGTCGTGTAGACCGATATGCTGCTAATGGCACAGCGCCTATTACAGATTTGTCTGAGATTAAGCACTCAAGCGTAAAAGTTGCAGGCGGTATTGGGCCTGTTCGCTACGAACCTTCTCAGATGACGTGGTTGCAGCGTCCAACAGCACAAGGTATTGAAGTTGCATCTCGTACTTTTGCAAGCTTAATGCTTAAAGACCAGCTCAACACAGCAATTGCAGCTCTTGTGGCGGCAATCTCAAACCAAGCAGATGCAACAAATGACGTATCTGCAACTGGTGGTCTTACTTACAGCGCCATGAATGGTGCACATGCTAAGTTTGGCGATCATTCAGGAAATATCATCACTGATGTTATGAATGGTGCTGCTTACCATAAGCTGGTTGATAAGAACTTGGATAATGCTGCGAAGCTTTTCCAAGCTGGTAACGTTCGCGTTATCGATATTCTTGGTAAGTTGGTTGTTGTAACTGATGCGCCAGCTCTATACACAGCCGGCACTCCTAACAAGCTTAAAGTTCTTTCTTTGACTGATGCTGCGGCTATCGTGTCAGATGGTGGAGATGTTGTATCAAACATTGAAACTACAAACGGTAAAGATCGTATTGAAACGACTCTACAGGTTGATTACTCATTCGGTGTTGGTCTTAAAGGCTACACATGGGATGAAGTCAATGGTGGCAAATCTCCAAGTGACGCTGAATTAGCAACAGGTACAAACTGGGACAAATCAGCAACTAGCATCAAACATACTGCTGGTGTAATCACCATTGCAGACGCAGCGCAATAATTAATAGGCAGCCTTCGGGCTGCTTTATTTTTGGAGTTGAAAATGTCTAAAGAACAGAAAGTAATTTATGAGCCGCATCCTGTTAGTGAAGAACGTAAGCGAGAACTGAAAGGTAAAGGCTATAAGATTTTAGATGCAGCTTTTAAGCCTGATGACTTTGAAAATGATGAATTTGATGAAACAGAAGCATTAGAAGCTATTAGTGAGTTGAACCGAGAATTGGCTGTAGAAAACAGTCAGTTAAAAGAAGCACTCGCAGGATCAGAAAAACTTGCATCAGAAATTGAAGCCCAAAAAACGCAACTATCAGACGTGACTCAAGAACGTGATGCATTAGCAATTAAAGCGGCTGAGCTAGAAAAAACTGTTGAAAGCTTAAACAAAACTATCGCAGATCTGGAAAGCAAAAATAAGCAGAAGCCTGCTCAAGAGCCAAAGAATGCTAAACCTGAAGATCAGCCAAAGGAATAAGACATGACTTTTATCACCATTGCAGATGCAGAAACAATCTTAGGAGCTGACTTTGCACCGGATGGTGATAAGGCTCGTTTGGTTTTGCTGGCTAATACCTGGATGAAAAATGAGATTGGGTTTGTGCCAGTTCCAGTCACAGAAAATCTCAAGCTTGCTGCATGTGAAATTATTAAAGGCATTCGGGCAGGCGAGATTTACAGCGGCAAGGAACAAGAGCTTAAGCGCAAAAAAGTAAAAGCCGGCACGGTAGAGTCTGAAAAAGAATACCAAGATGGAAGCTTTGCATTATCAAGTTTTGAACAAATTGCCTTGGCACTCATTGAGGCTGAGAACTTGCCAAAACATAAGTTTTTCACAATACCGTTAGTGAGAAATTGAAATGGGCTTACGCGACGAACTTCAGGCAGATATTGCCGAAGCATTAAACTCCGATTTATCTGATGCCGCAGATACATTCAGTTGTACTCGAAAGAAGCTAACTGGATCTAATCCCGCTACAGGTGAAGATACTTACACCGAATACGTATATAGCGGTAGAGGCGTTCTATTTGGCTCTTATTTAAAAGATTTGGTCAAGCCTATAGATTACCGCGCCACAGACTCCAAAGCCGTGCTCCTGCAAAATGAAGTGGTCTCAAGTGATGGTGCTTTAGTTGAGCCAGATGTTAATGATGTTTGGGTGATTGATGGCGGAAATTATCGAGTTGTTAGCTACGGAAAAGATCCTGCGGACGCAACATGGGTTGCTCAGTTAAGGAAAGTGTAATGGTTGATTTGAAAGTAAGGGCTAGCAAGCGCAAGCCAAAAGGAGCAACTCATTTCCATTATTTTGACAAATTCATTTACTACGCTGTTAAAGATGAGAATGTGTGGCAGTTTGGTGATGATGGAATTTGGCGCATTCGTAAAGAGATCATCAAAGCACCTATGATGGAATTATATTGAGGTGATTCTTAATGAGCTGGACAAAGAAACCAACTAGCTTTATTCAATCTGTTGAAGCCGACCTAACCAAAAGACAAAAAGAAATTGTGATTGATGCCCTTGGCGGGGTGGTTATGCAAAGTCCTGTCGATTCAGGCGCTTTTAGAGCTTCGCACAGGGTTAGCATTAATCAACCTGACCAAGCCTACAACGAAGCAGAAAAGGACAAAGGCGGGTCTTCAACAATCAGCAAGGGCACAAGTGCTTTATCTCGATTGGTTCCTTACTCAACTGTCTACATTCAGACCAATAGTCCTTATGGCACGAAGATTGAGTACGGGAACTTCACTGATAAACCATCCACACCTAAAACCACAGGCGGCTACTCTAAGCAAGCGCCCCAAGGCGTTTATGCCACAACCTTTAATTATATTGCTCAAAAATACGGTGGTTAAAATGGCAATGACTTTAGATCAAGCACGACAAGCCATTATCACTAGAGCAGTGGCATTTACTGGAATTGAGCAAAATCGTATTCAATACCCTAATGGCCCATTGATTAGTATTCCTGTAGATGGACTTTGGTGTGACTTAAATATTCTATGGGGCGGTTCAATCATTGCTGGTGTAGGTGATACTCCTTGCACCAGAAGAACAGGGGTTATTTCAATTAATTGCCTTGCAAGACCTCAAACTAATGAGGCTGATATAACAAAACTTGCAGATGCTTGGTTAGCTCATTTCGAATATTACACAACTGGCCAACTAGAGATACTCCAAGGTCAAGTACAAAACCTCGGCAGTAATGGGGATTTCATTCAGTACAACATTTCAATAAATTATCGCGTCAATTAACGAATTTAACTTTTAAACGAACCTGTCCTTAGCGGCAGGTTTTTTTATGCCTGAAATTCAGGCGAACACTGGCTAGGTTGATCCCCGAAAAGCACACTTTTCATGTTCAGTGTGCCTGCCAGTTCTTTTCTTTGAACATGAGTATGTAAGAGGAAATCTTATGAACATGATGACAACACTGAATTTACGAGCTTTGGTTACCAATGATAATGGCGAGCCAAAAACAACAAGTTATGCAGTAGCAGAGGCCTTTAATAAGAGCCACAGCCATGTAATGCGAGATATTAAGAAAATCATTAAGCAATGTGGTGAAGAATTTGCTAAATCCAATTTTGGATTAACCTTTGAAAACAAGAAGATAGGAAACACAGAACGCAAAACTCCTTTCTTTAGAATTTCAAAAGACGGGTTCATGTTGCTTGTTATGGGTTTTACTGGCGAAAAGGCCATGAAAACTAAAATCGAATTTATTAATGCCTTTAACTGGATGGCTAATCAACTTAGCCAAGTCTTTCAATCTAAATGGGCTAGATATAACTCTCTAACGAATTATCACCAAGGCAGAAAAGCACAAATCAGTGGATGTGCGAGCGCAATGGGCCAGTGGCGATGGGAAAAAGAACCGCTGGAGAATGAAATTAAGGAATTGGAATATCAGCTTCAGCCACAACTTGACTTTAAGGATGCCAAATAATGGAAATCGCATACATTGTTGCTGAATGCCGTCCATCCACGGACGAAGATAATTATGCCGATATTAATATTGGTGATGATAGCTACATTTTTTGCTCAATTGAGCCTGTTATGGATACGGGTAATTGGCAGAAAAACATTCAGGCTGCAATTCTAATTGGTATTGATATTGAGCGAACTAGGCCAGAACACAAACATATAACCCTTCATGCAGAAAGCATTTTGAAACTTTGCAGGGGTATTCAAGGTAAGCCCTTAAATGCCTGAGAACACAACCAAACAACGCCCTCAATTCGAGGGCTTTTTAATGCCCGAAAATTAAGGAGAAAGCCATGTCGAGTGGTGCACGTCAGATAACACAAATCGCGAAGGAAACCACTGTTGGTACCACACCATCACCCTTCGTACGTACGACCTTTGAATTTACTGAAAATGGCCTTGATGCGACAGTAACAAAGGAAGACTCTAACTCAATCACAAGTGGCCGTATTGCACGTTCATCAATGATTACCGGTGCAGAGTATGCCGGTGAATTAAAATGTGAAGCGAAGTACAGTTCATTAGTTCAAGACTTAATGGCTGCAGCTGCTTTTAATAATTGGTCGTCAAATGTATTAACTTTTGGTGGCACACTTCGTCAAACATTTTCTGTTTTACGTGGCTTTGAAGATGTTAATGACTACCATGTTTTCCGTGGGTGTCATGTAAACACTTTTGGAATTGATATTCCTGAAGCTGGCTTAATTACAATGACTTTCGGCCTTATGGCTCTTGGTCGTACAAACTTTTCTTCAGCACCGGCTGGAACAATTACAGCGGCAGATAACAATCCTAAAATGTCGAATGTCTCTGTAGGTGACATTTTAATTGACGGCGTTTCTCAAGCTGGGATTTCATGCTTGACCGCTTTTACATTTAATTGGGATAACACAATGCAGCTACAACGCTGTTTAGGTGGTGGTATTGATGCACGTGCAATCCTAGAAATGCTTGCAACAGGTACAGGTTCATTTACCGCAGCTTGGTCACGCAATACATCCGATATGTATGAAAAGCAATTCACTAACAAAACGATTTCATTAAAAGTTCCAATCACTGATACAGGTGGGAATAAATATGAAATTTTTATTCCTAAAGCTGAAATTACTGCTCCATTACCTAGTGGTGGTAATTCAGATCTTTTAAATGCTTCATTCGAATATAAAGTCGTAGAAGTAGCCCCAACCATCACTCGTACACCAGCAGCAGTTCCTGCGCCTTAATCAATCTGATAGCAGCCTTAGGGCTGCTTTTTTTGGAGATATAACATGGCTCTTGAAGTCAATATTCAAAGAAATAAAGACGTCAGTTTGTGGCGCGAATACAAAGATACTGAAGGCAATGTACTTGCTGAGTTTAAGATCCGTGGTATTGGATATAAGCCTTATCAGGTGGCACTTGAACGAGCAAATAACCAGATCTCATCAAAAGGCTTTGACGTAGCAAAGGCAACAGCAGAAGATAAACTCTTTCATGAATTAGTTTTAGAAGCAGTTGCATGCCATTTAATTGAAGACTGGAAAGGTGTGGTTTTTGTTGAAGAAGGTCCTGAAGGTGAGCTGGTAAAAACAGAGCCTACTTTCAATGGCGAAAATGCATTTAAGTTGCTCAATATGGGCGATTTAGGTGTTTCTATTTGGTCTTTTATCCGCACTGAATCTGAAAAGATCCAAGCTGAAGCAAATCAATATCGAGATGATGTTGTGGGAAAGTCGTCAGCCTCTACGAGTGGACAAAGTTCGGCTCAGAAGAAGAAGCGAGCGACTACAGTAAAAAGCAAAGCGCAGTCGCAAAAGCTTTAAATCTCAACAACACTAAGGTTTTAACTAAACCTGACTATTCTTATGTAGCTAATTCCATTCTGTCTGCATATAACACAATTGCACGATCTAGACGCTATGAACAAGGTGTTCCTCTGGCGTTAGATATTTCCGCAATTAATGCTTATGTTGAGCAATATGATTTACCAGTTGAGCGTTACATCTTTAATGACTGTATCTTTACGCTTGACGATATGTTCTTGGATGAGGCGCATAAGAAGGCGACGCAACGAGCGACGAAGACTTAAATGCTGACGTGCGATACTTAACTGTGAACAAGCGACGTGATATAGCGCACTTGATGTTACATAATACGCCTATGCCCTTGACATTCCCGTTAAAATTCCTTATTGACAGGAATGTCATTATCAAATATTCTATCAATGTAGTCGCAGCGCGGTATAAATACACCACGCCTAGATTGAGGTACGATAAACACTGCGATAATCGTAAACGTATTGTAAATACGTTGCCTCTAGGTGCCGAATACAATATTAATTATAACCCTGCTTATCTTTACCACCTCTTATCAAGTCTAAACTTATGGAATTGCCAGCTATGGATAATCTTTTTTTATTTGATGAAAAAAAGTTGACCCAAGCAGCAGCTTTTTTTCTGTTTAAAGCTAATGGACATTTGCCAATTCTTAAGCTCATGAAATTACTTTATATTTCTGAAAGAGAGTCTTTTAGAAAATTTCATCGCCCATTTATTGGAGATAGTTTAGTTTCCATGAGGCATGGTCCTGTTTTATCAATAACATATAATGTTATGAATGGGGCTGTTCGTCATCAAGAGTTTTGGAATGAGTGGATATCTGATCGCTCAAATAATGAAGTTGCATTAAGAGATAAGAGTATGATTCGAAGCGAAGATGATTTGCTTGAATTGAGTGATAATGATATCTCTTTATTAAATAATGTATGGCAACAATTTGGGCACTTATCAAGATGGGATTTAGTTGATTGGACTCATACTCATTGTCCAGAGTGGAGTGATCCTGGTGCGAGTAGCACTCCAATTCGCTATGATGATTTATTCTCTGCATTGGGATTTAATCAAGAACTTCAGAAGCATATTATTGAAGATATGGAATCTGAAGTTAGAATGAATCAGGAAAATGAAAACTTATGTTGTTAGGATGCTGATTACTAATGAACTGGGAAGGTAAAGTTGGGGATGCTTTTTTTCGTCCAGATGGCTTAAAGGACCATCTGAATGTTGTACTATTTGACCCAAGTAAATACACTCAACTTGGTTATGGTAATAAAATTTGCATTGTAAGAGTTAACATCACAACACTCTATGTGGATAAGTATTACGATTCAGCCTGTATAGTTAAAAAAGGCGAACATCCTTTTGTTCAGCATGACAGTTATGTGCTTTATCGAAAACTTGAAATAGAAGATTTTGAACATGTGATAAAATGTGTTAATGATGGTCCTTGGCGTCCAGCCGATCCGGTAAGTGCAGAATTGTTATTAAGAATGCAACGGGGTGTAAACATCTCTGGAGATACTCCTAGAAAATACAAAGTTCACCTTCCTGAAGTTGATGCAAATAATCAAACTGAATAACCACCAGAAGGTGGTTTTTTATTGCGCCTTTATTAACCAGTTTGTTAAAGTTAGTACACTTTATAATAAACGGTGAAATTCATGAAAAAATTATTGGCTACTGGATTATTGAGTTTGGGATTAGTTGGGTGTGCTACTACCCCTCAGCAACCATCAGAACCTGTAAAGTTTGAAAAGGTTTATCAAATAGATGGATTAAAGCAAGGCCAAATTTATGATGGCGCACGTCAATGGTTTGCAACAGCTTTTCGCTCAGCAAATGCAGTAATTCAGTACGAAGATAAGACTACGGGTTCAATTATTGGCAAAGGTAATATGCCATACCGTTGTTCTGGGTTTGCTGATTGTATGACTGTTACTGCTGGTGATCGAGTAGATTTCACAGTGCGCGTAGATACAAAAGATGGAAAAATGCGAGTTAGCTACGACAATCTTAGCCACTACAAACCTGCACAGGTGATTAGTGGAGTTCGCTACAATGAAACTAATAGACCTATTACTGAAAACTATCCATCAGCAAAATTAATTGTAGATGAATTAAATAAATCATCTGATGAAATGGCTGAAAAAATCAAAACACAGCAAAAAGCTAACGCGGATTGGTAATTAACATGAGCACAGAAAGTCAAGGCATGACCGAGAGTGAAGTTTGCAATGCTCTTGGATGGGGAATAATTGTTCTAGGTATTATTTCTGGATTTATTTTTATACTTGTATTTGGGCGAGTTGAAGTGCCAAGAACTTATTATGGTACCGAGACCGTATGGTCAGGAATCATGGTGATTACAGGTATTGGGATAATCTTTAATGGATTTTTAGTAGGCTATCTGTTCCAAAAGATTGCCAGTATATTGAGATATCACGAGAACAAGAGCGCATCTTAAGCAAAAACACTAACCCAAAAATCAACCTTAACAACCCACTCATTGAGTGGGTTTTTTATTGCCTAGAGGAAAGTAAGATGGCACAAGAATCACGTCTCGTCATTGTAATTGATGCAAAAAATGCAGAGCGTAATGCGCGTAATCTGGGCAATGAATTGGACAGTATTGAGCGTAAAGGTGACTTTGCCACGAAGTCTATGGATGGTTTATCTGTTGCTACACGTCAGCTTGCAGGTTACATGGCTGGATTGGTTACAGTTGGGGCCGCAGTTTCAAAGATGGATACTTACACGGGCATTCAGAACCAACTGAAGCTGGTGACGGATGGGCAAAACCAACTAAATACAGCAATGGATAACACTTTTGAAATTGCACAACGCTCACGCTCATCATGGGAATCGACTGCTACTGTCTATCAAAAACTAGCAATGAATGCCAAAGATGTCAGGCTTGCTCAAGAGGATATTGGGCGATTAACAGAAACAATCTCTAAAGGAATTGCGCTATCAGGAGCAACAGCAGCCCAAGCGGATGCTGCAATTATGCAATTAGGTCAGGCCCTTGGTAGTGGTGCTTTACGAGGAGATGAGTTCAACTCAGTTATGGAAAATGGCTATGGATTAATGCAGTTGATAGCAAAAGGGATGAATGTTCCTATTGGCCAACTTAAATCTATGGCAGAAAATGGAGAACTAACATCTGAGAAAGTCACAAAAGCTCTATTAAAAATGTCGGATGAAGCTGACAAGCAATTTGGCAAAACAGATGCAACAATTGGTCAATCACTGGGTTTGCTAAGCAATAGTTTAACTCAGTTTATTGGAGAAGCGGGTCGAAGCTCAGGTGCTGCACAAGTGCTTTCAGGTTCCATAGAAGGGCTTGCAAACAACTTTGAATTATTGGCAGATGGTGCTGTTGTTTTAGGAATTGGTGCAATCACCAAAGCGATAATCTCGAAAACAGTTGCAGTTCAAGCTGATCTTGTTGCTTCTGCTGCTCAAAAGGTTGCTGATCAAGCACAAAAACAAGATGCACTCATCCTCGCTACTTTAAAAGTAAATGAAGCTAAAGCGCACCTTGCAAATGTTCAGGCGACTAATGCTGAGACGCAAGCAAAATTTGGGGCAACTGCTGCAAATGCACGATACAAAATTGCTTCAGATGCAGTAACGCAAGCGGTAATAGCTCAAACTGCGGCTCAAAATGCGTTAAACACAGCAACAAGCGTAGGTTCTAAAATTTTTGGTTTAGTAGGTGGTTGGGCAGGCGTTCTAACTATCGGTGTTACAGCATTAGCTGCTGGCTACATGTATATGCAAGACCGAACAGAAAAGGCCAACCAAAAACTTAAAGAGCAAGCAGAGGTGGCAAATCAAGCAGCAGAAGAGTTACGTAAACTTCATGGTGTGGAAAAACAGTCAGCTATAAATGATATGACAGCTGCGTTAGAAGCCCAGAACAAGGCTTTACGCGATGCAGAATTAGCAGCAGGTGCGGCTTTAATTGATATTCAAAACTTTGCACAAGGAAATGTAGAGGTAACAAAAATATCCAATGAAGCTCGTCTAGGAACAATTAGCTACACAGAAGCACTGAGAAGACTCAATGGCATGAGTATTCCGCCAGACCTCTATAACGCACTTAAAAAACAAGTTGAAGGGTATGATCAGGCATATTTTGCAGGCGTAAAGTTGGTAGATGGCTTAAAAGCTGTAGGTATAGAAGCAAAACTTCAAGGTAATGCAGCACAAAACGCAGCTAATCAGAATAATATCCATGCGAACAGTTTGGATGGTGTTGCAGGTGCTGCAAATAATGCAACTAATGCACTAAGTGACTATCTAAAGAAATTACAGCAAAGTACTTTTAAGACAGAGCTTTCAAACAAACTTATTGGGAATTATGGTTTTGACCCTGAAAGAGCAAAAGCCTTTGCTGAGGCATATGTTCAGAATGGCAATAAGATATCTGCGCAAGATGCAAAAATTATTGATCAGAATCTTGCCGCCAACCGAAAACTCCAAGCAAGTGAGGAGGCAGTCGCCCAAGCTAAACGTAATAGTGCAGCTGCTGCACGTAAGTCTAATTCGGAGTCAAGCAAAGCAAATCGAGAAGCCATAAAAGAGGCGAACGAAGCTAAAAGATTGTTTGAGGAACAAGCTAGATTACGTGATCAATTTGCAGATAGTTACGCTCCTAAATTGACTCAAATTGAAAATGATTTACAGCGTGAATTGACTGAAATCCGAAAGGCAAACTTTGGAAATGAAGAGAAAGACTATATTGCAAAGGCTACGGCTCGTGCTGAATTAAACAAAGAATTGTATTTGCGTGAATTAACATATGAGATCAATCAATTTCACTGGAGTGAAGAGCAGAAACTCAAATACTCATATGAAACTAAGCAGATGCAAATCAAGGAAGGAACTGAGTTAACGGATGATTTAAAGCAGATTCGTCTTGATGCACTTAAGCAGGAGTACGATCAAGAAGTTGGGATGATTCAACTCGCTCAAGAGCAACGTCTTTTTCAGGCTAAACAAGCTCTACTGACAGAAACCCAAGCCATGCAGGAACGTTACAGACTCGAACGGGAGGAAATTCTTAAGAATACTGAACTTTCCATTAAAGAGAAGCAAAAGCGAATCGCATTATCTAAAGCCAATCAGGATAAAGAGATACGCGATAAAGTGAATAACGCTGTTCAAAACTGGGGTGGTATTCAGGCGAGTATCACTGGTAATAGTGGTCAATTCGCTTTAGAACAGGAGCGCTTTAGCCGTTATGATGCTTCTCAAAAAGTATTTGATAGCCAGCTTGCTGATATTGAAACTCAGGAACAAGATCCAAATGCAAATTTGGAAGCTCTGAATGCACAACGTGAACAAATCATGAAAGAACACTTTGAGCGCCTGAAACTGATTGAATCGACATATCAAAACGATTCAATGAGTCTTCAATTAGGTTATGGAGCTAATGTTACAGGGGCATTAGCTGGCATGTTTAAAAATATGCTTGGTGAGTCATCAAGTGCATACCGCATTCTTTATGAAAGTCAGCGGGCATTCGCATTGGCGCAGGCTGGAATGAACATGTGGAAAGCTGCTTCAGATGCTTACGCAAATGAGCCAGGTACTTGGTACCAAAAAGCGGCAGCAGCAGCGATCGCGACAATTAAATCAGGTACATTTGTATCTCTCATCCAAGCTGCAACCCCGCAAGGATTTGCGGATGGCGGTTATACCGGTAATGGTCTTAAACACACTCCAGCAGGGATTGTGCATAAAGGCGAAGTCGTATGGTCGCAAGAAGATATCAAACGCTGGGGTGGTGTTAGCGTTGTTGAAAGCATGCGTCAAAGTAAACCAAGTGGTTATGCTAACGGTGGCTATGTATCAAACAATCAAACGGATGCAATTGCAACAGTTAGAGAGCATAGACAATTTGATGCGATTAATTCTGGAAGAACTGAGAAGTCTCAACCTACTGTTACCATTATCAATAAAACATCAGAAAAAGTGGATGCTACCTCTGAATGGGATGGTAAGGAGTTAACAGTTATCTTAAAAGAGTATCAGAAACAAAATGAGGCAATGGTGGATGCAAAGATTGAAAAACGATTCCGAATGTCCAAACGACAGGGATGGTAAAGAAATCACATTGCTACCATCATAAATTAGCTTGAACCCACTCGAATGAGTGGGTTTTTTAATTCCAAAACAAAACCCCGATGTTGACGCATCGGGGTTTTTGCATTTCCACCAACCGACGAAAGTAAGAGGAAAATAAATCTATATGGAAGATTTTATCAAATTAATTAACTGGTGTCTAAAGGAAATGAATGAAATGAAAGCATGGCGCTTTGTTGCGATCCTTATCACTTTGATTATCTGTACATATCTTTGGAAAATGTAATGAAACTAAATATTTAAACCGACCCATTTAGAGGTCGGTTTTTTTATGGAATCAATTTATGAGCGACCTTAAATTCACATTTGAATGTGACTTAGATGGCAATAGTAATACTCAGCGCTTTAATACGTTATCAAGCAAATTTGGTGATGGGTATGAACAGAATACTTCAATTGGAATTAATAACCGATCTGGTGAATGGACTTATCAAAGAACGGCTTATAAAGCCGAAATTATGCAAATCAAAGCATTCTTTGATGACCATAAAGGAGCTGACTCGTTTCTTTGGGATTCACCTTTAGACGGTGAGGTCCGAGTAAAAACAGATGAATATCAACCCCGTTGTTTAGGTGGTGATGTTTGGCAAATCTCAACGACGTTCACCCAAGTTTTTTACCCTTAATTTAAACCCCTTTAAAGCCCCTTTTTAGGGGCTTTTTTTATGCGAGTAAGAAAATGACTAAGCAAGTTATTAATGTTGGTTCAGCTGCAAATGACGGATCAGGAACACCAGCTCGAACAGCTTTCCAGTATGTGAATGCCAACTTTTCTGAGCTATATGATTTCCTAACCGGAACCACTAATGCAACCACACTCCCCACAGCTCTACCAATTGCAAAAGGGGGGACAGGCGCAACTTCGGCAGCGGCTGCACGAACTGCATTAGGATTAGGTGATGCTGCAACAATGACAAAAACCACCAGTAATACAGATGCAACTTTAGGGCGATCTTTAGCTGTTGGAAATTTTGGTATCGGGCGTGGAATTCGAGTTACAGACACAGATGCATCTGGAGATTTAAATAAGGTTATTACTCCTGGTTTTTATGGTAATGATACATTTGCGTCTGGAACATTGGCTTTAAATTTCCCAGTTGCAGGTCAAGTGGGGACATTGATTGTCACTGATGTCAGTGGGGCAAATAACTATAGAGCACAAATTTATATTCCGTTAACTGGTGGTTCAGTAAGCGGAAACTTTTACTTTCGATCCACTTCAGATTTAGGTGCGACTTGGAGTACGTGGACACGTTTAATTAGTAGCAATTCATTAGACTATCAACGATTACTTAACAATGGTTTTGCAGCAAATAAAAGTTTAGGTTCAGCAGCATTATCTAGCTTTGATAATGGTGGTTCATATATTGGGTTACAAAGTACTGGAGCTGGTGCTACCTCAGCTGGTGATTATCCTACGGCACAGGCCCAGTATATTCTTGGGCTGAATGCGGGTAGTGCTAATGAACATGCTGCTAATTTAAGTATTGCAACTTCAGCAACATATATCGGCTTTAGACGTAAATCATATCAAGGCTCTTATACACCGTGGTACGCATTGCGCGGAGAGCATAACACCACAGTCGATGCAAACGGATTTATCAAATCCGCTTCACCCGTTGCTAAACTCTTTGCTGATTCAATTGAGTTAAACGATGACGCACAAAAACAGCCGATTACTTTAGAAAAATTAGGTGTTGGTGATTATCTGATTAAAGGCTCATTAGGTTTTGCTCAAGAAGGTTGGTATATCGAAATGCCAAAGGATGCAAACGGTAACGTGTTGGTTGCTGTAGCTTATAAGCAACTTGAAAATAATGACATCTCAATTAAGACATACAAGAAGAAGTTTGATATTGAAACTGCTTCGATTGTTCCTGATCTTGAAAATCCTGTAGATATCCCTGAAGGGCGTAATATTGACATCCGTTTCCATGAAGAAGTTGTATTAGAGGAGATACTACCAGATGACACTGAATAGTGATTTCCAGAAACTTTATGTAGACGGCCTTATAACATTGTATGAATTAGATGCCAGCAGCTTAGGTGCTGGCATTTTACGTTTCCATGGGCATATTTCTTATGAAGATTGGGAAAAGATTTATGTCTCAGCGGATTTGACGAGCTGGAAAGCTGACACAGCAACAATCAAGGCCGATAAAGTTTTTAATATTGGCGATCAGAAAGTATGGATGCGAAATATTATTTGGCAAGGTCAAGTATTTGAGCCAATGGCGCTTGAGGTCTCTGGCCTTGAAATGCGTTCGGATGGTAAAGCTTCTGCACCGACTTTAAGTATGGCCAACAATATTAATGGAATTCAAAATGCTGTATCTGCCTATTGTTTGCAATTTAAAGACTTCGCGGGAGCCAAGCTTAAAGTCATTACCACGCTTGCTAAATATCTGGATGCCGAAAACTTCACGGCAGGTAATCCTACTGCTTCAAATGAGTTCAAGGAGCAGCTTTGGTATATCGAGCAAAAAACATCCGAAAATGCCCAGCAAGTGACCTTTGAGCTTTCAAATCCAATTGATTTTGAAGGGTTGAAAATTCCTGTACGTCAAATTACTTCACTTTGTCATTGGTGCATGATGGGAAATTACCGTGGTGAGGAATGTGGATATACCGGAGCGGCAATGTTCACCGATAAAGATGAGCCTACCAATGATCCAGCTTTAGATCGATGTAGTGGGAGTTTGCGTTCATGCCGCTTACGATTTGGTGAAAACAAGCCATTACCTTTTGGCGGGTTCCCTGCATCAAGTTTATTGTGAGGTTTTATGAAACTTACAGCAAAAACCAAAAAAGCAATCATGGCCCATGCCGATGAATGCTATCCGCATGAATGCTGCGGGGTAATTGTTGGAAAAGAATATATCCGCTGCCGCAATGTTTCCGCTCAATCTGATCAGTTCGAAATCCATCCTGAAGATTTAGCTATGGCTGAAGATCAAGGCGAAATCTTAGCTTACGTGCATTCCCATCCAGATGGAACAACAAGAGCATCGGAACTCGATCTGATTCAGATTGAACTACATAAAAAGCCATGGGTAATTTGTTCATATCCGGATCTGGATTTTCAAATATATGAGCCTTGCGGTTATCGCGCCCCTTTAGTGGGGCGTAATTATTTTCATGGCTGGCAAGATTGCTATGCGCTTGTACGTGATTTTTATAGTCGTGAATTAGGTATAGAGCTTATGGATTTTAAGCGGGATGATGCATGGTGGGAAGATAAAGACCATCCATCACTTTACCTTGAAAATTACGAAAAAGCAGGTTTCTTTGAAGTAGATAAACCAAAATATGGCGATATGCTTGTTTGTCGTGTTGGACGTACTGAACATCCAAATCATGCGGTTGTCTGGCTCGGAGATAACGGAAAATTGAAATCAGAAGAAAGTGAAAACTGCATTGGTTCAGCGTTAATTCTTCATCATCCATATAACCGCAAATCTGTTCGGGAAATATATGGTCAACAATGGCTTGAACGTACTGTAAAAATCTTGAGGCATAGAGATGTTAAAAACAATTAAGTTGTACGGCATCTTGGGGCAAAAATTCGGTCGTGAATTTAAGCTCGATGTCGCAAATACACGTGAAGCCATGCGTGCATTATCTGTTCAGATCGCTGGCTTTGAACACTTTATGTTGCATGCACATGAGCAGGGCCTACGCTTTGCCGTATTTTTAAAATCAAAGAACTCAAGTAATAAGCGAGGCAAGAAACGCCCAGCAATTTACGATCATGAAACTAAGCGTCTAATCACTGGTGACAATATCGGTGAAGAACAGCTTGATATGAATACTGAAGCTGAGGTTATTCATATTGTTCCACGTGTAGTTGGTGCAGGCGGTAATGGAATATTACAGACTGTTTTAGGTGCTGTGATGGTCGTGGTGGGAGTCTTAGTAACTGTAGGCACATTAGGCGGTGGAGCACCACTCGGTGCTGCATTGATTGGTTCAGGTATTGGAATGATGCTTGGTGGTGTGGCTATGATGCTTATGCCGAAGGTTGATACTACTCAAGACCAAAACCAAGATGGAAACAGAGCGAATAAAGGCTTTGGCGGTGCAGTTACCACAGTTGCACAAGGTAATCCTGTTCCAATTCTTTATGGTCAACGGGAAATCGGCGGCTTCATTGTGAGCGCAGGTCAATATCCTGAAGATCAGATGTAATTTTTAATTATTTAACAGGCGCTTTCTAGCGCCTTTTTTATTGCGTGAGATTTCTTATGAATGCAGTAGTAGGCGCAAAAAAAGGCAGTAAAAAACAACGGCAACCTGTCATTTCACCAGATTCTGCTCAATCGAAAACCTTTATCAAGGTTCTATATGGTTTAGCTGAAGGCGAGATTGAAGGTTTAGCTAATGGGCTTCAGTCAATTTATTTAGAAGAAACTCCACTTCAGAATGCAGATGGAAGCCTTAACTTTGAAAATGTAAAAGTTGATTTTAGAAATGGTACTAATGATCAGGAATACATTGAGGGTTTTCCTGCTGTTGAAAATGAGACAGCAATAGATGTTGAGTTGAAATCAGGCACGCCTTGGGTAAAAGCATTTAATAATCTAGATCTGGATGCCGTCCGTGTACGTTTCAAATGGGGTCCTTTGCGTACTCAAGACGCAACAAATGGGGATGTGAGCGGATTAACAATTGAGTATGCGATTGATTTGCAGACTGATGGCAATAGTTGGAGTGAAGTATTAAGAGCTAAAATTTCAGATAAGACTTCGGCAAATTATGAGCGTGCTCACCGTATTGACCTGCCAAAGGCTGATAGTGGCTGGTTATTGCGAGTTCGACGTATTACCCCTAACTCATCTTCTGAATATATCAGCGACAAGATGTATGTATCTGCGGTAACAGAGGTAATTGATGCAAAATTACGTTATCCAAATACTGCTTTACTTGGTCTTCAATATGATGCCGAGACTTTTGGAAACGTAGCAAAAGTTGCTATGGATACAAAGGGTAGGCTCCTAAAAGTTCCTACTAATTACAATCCAGCAACACGGCAATATGTTGGAATGTGGGACGGCACTTTCAAAGAGGCTTATTCCAATAACCCGGCATGGATCTATTACGATATATGCACCGTAGACCGTTATGCTTTGGGTGACCGATTAACCCCGCTAATGGTTGATAAGTGGTCCTTATATCGTTTAGCACAATACTGTGACGAAATGGTACCAGACGGTCTAGGCGGCCAAGAACCACGCTTTACTTGTAATGTTTATCTTCAGAGTGCCGAAGGTGCCTTTGAAATTTTAACGAAATTAGTTGGTGTATTCCGTGCTATCACATTTTGGGATGGTAATAGCATTATTTGTGATGCGGATATTCCCCAAGATACGTATTTCACTTATACGCGTGCCAATGTCATTGATGGCAATTTTGAATACTCAGGAACCCGTGCGCGTGATCGCCATAATGTTGTAAAAATTGCGTGGGATAACCCAGCTAATCACTACAAAACCGAATATGAGTTTGTTCGTGATGAGAAAGCAATTGCTGAAGCGGGCCAAGTTCGTATTTTGGAAATTGATGCTTGGGGATGCACTTCGCGCGGACAAGCGCAGAGAGCAGGTCACTGGGCTTTAAAGTCAGAGCAACTTGAAACACGCACAGTGTCTTTCAAAGTTGGTCTAGATGGACACATTCCTTTGCCGGGGAAAGTAATTGAAGTTGCTGATCCTCTATTTGCAGGTCGTGCAAATGGTGGTCGTGTATCTGCTATTTCGGCAGATCGTAAAAGTATTACTTTGGACCGAGATAATGTGGTTGCAAAAGCTGGCGACCGACTCGTAATTAATGGTGAAAATGGCAAAGCCCAAACACGTATTGTTCAGTCAATAGCAGGTAGAGTTATTACAGTAACCACGGCTTTTGATGTGAATTCGATTGCTGTGCAAAACATTTGGGTTTTAGATGCTCAAGACTTGGCAACAATGAAGTTTCGGGTTATCTCTATTACTCAAGATGATAAACATCAATTTAGCATTACTGCTCTTCAATACAATCCTTCAAAGTTTGATGCAATCGACACTGGAGCACATTTTGAAGAAGCACCTATTTCAATTGTTAATCCTACTGTTCAGGATGCGGTTACAAACGTCACCATTACAAGTGAAAGCCGAGTAGATCAAGGTATTAATGTTGCCACAATGATTGTGTCATGGGCGCAGGCGCGTGGAGCAGTTAAGTATCTGGTTGAGTGGCGTAAAGATGACGGTAGCTGGATTAAACTTCCACTGACAGGTAATAACTCGGTAGAAGTACCCGGTATTTATGCGGGCCAATATCAGGCGCGTGTAACAGCAATTTCAGCATTTGAAATTTCATCTTTACCGTCATACTCAGTATTGACTGCTTTGACTGGTAAGCAAGGGTTGCCACCAAAATTAGCTTTTATCCGTGCAGTTGGCACAATGTTCGGAATGAAAGTGGAATGGGGATTTCCTGCAACTGGCGCATTAGATACTGCATATACGGAAATTGAATATTCTACGACTTCCAATGGTGCCAATATTCAGCCTCTGGGTTCTTATGCTTATCCAACGACTTCACTACAGCAGCAGGGTTTGGCTGCTAATGTGACACTCTGGTATCGGGGGCGGTTGGTTGACCGGATCGGTAATAAAGGGGATTGGTCTAGTTGGGTTAGTGGCACTTCAACTGCACAGGCGAATGATATTCTTGATGCGCTTGATGGCTTAATTTCTGCAACGCAGTTAGATCAGGACTTAAGAGATACGATCAATAAGATTGATACGATTGAAGGTCTTGATGGAGATATCGGAAATTTAATTGACAAAGTTACTGCTCTTGAGGGTGAAATTGATTCTGCGAATGCAGCAATCGATGCTGAAACCCAGCAAAGAGTAAGTGAAGTTAAGCAAGTTTCTGATGCCGTTGCGAAAGAAACCAATGACCGCATTGCTGCAGTTAAAGGTGTTAGTGATGGTTTAACTCAAGAAATTCAGGCTAGAACTGATGGTGACCAGCAGATTCTTAATGCTGTCACTACCTATAAAGAAAGCACCGACACATCAATTGCAGCTGTTCAAGAATCGGTTGATATTGTTGCAGATGATTTACATGCTACAGCAACAAAACTGGACGGTGTTTACGCACAGGTAACACCTTTAACTGCTGACCAAAACAGTTGGACAGCGGATAGTGGTAGCAACCAAGCAGGGGCGTGGACAATTCAGTCTGCTTATGCTGATGGCGATTTAGCTTTAAGTAAGCGCATTGATACTGTTTCAGCTTCAGTTGGTGAAAACACTGCATTAATTCAACAGGAAGCTACAGCAAGAGCGAATGGTGATGCTGCTACGGTACAAGCTTTAAATGTTTATAAAGCGAGTAACGATGCAGCTTTATCAGCAGTGAGTCAACGAGTTGATATTAATACCGCAGACAATGAGGCAACTGCTTTAAAGGTTGATGCGATTGATGTCAGGGTTAAAACAACAGAGGAGAAAACAGGGCAGGCTCTCGAAAATAGTGCCACAGCGGTAAGTAAATCTGAAGCAGCAGTTTCGGAAGCTGGGTCTGCTGTTACTGTAGCAAATCAGGCAAAAGCAACAGCTGGCACTGCAAGTAGTGATGCTGCAACTGCAAAAACCAATGCTGCAACTGCTATCAGTAAAGCGCAAGCTGCTGCTGATGCTTCTAGTGCTGCAATTGAGCGTGTTGAGTCTGTAGAGGCTGAGCTTAGTGACAAGGCCTCAACAGGTTATGTGGATAGTGTGAAAGCTACCGTTGATGAGCAGGGTGATTTGATCAATGCAAATACTGAGCGATTAAGCGGAGTCTATGCAAAAGTTACCCCACTAACCGCAGATAGTACTTCACTAACTGCGGACAGCTCATCAACAGAGGCTGGCTCATGGTCATTACAGTCAGCAGCAGCTGAAGGTGACTTGGCTCTAAGTAAGCGGATTGATATTACTCAGGCTCAGATAGATGAAAATAAGGCAACTATTGCTTCTGAATCTACTGCGCGTGTAAATGCTGATAGCGCACTTGGGCAACGTATTGATACTGTTCAAACTCAGTTTGAAAGTAACAAAGCAACAGTTCAGAGCCAGATCAAAACGCTTACAGATAGTCAGTCTTCACAAGCTACTCGAATTGATACTGTTCAAGCTTCTGCTTCATCTGCGAATGTAGCGGCGGGTAATGCACAAGCTACAGCCAACAGTGCACAACAGGCTGCACAAGCAGCCGCGACGGCAGCGGGTAATAAAGGGGAGGTAATTTTTGGATCAACAGTACCCGCAGCCGATAAACGCCTTGCACAAAATCTCTGGATTGATACAACAGGTGGCGCGAATACACCTAAGCGTTGGAATGGTTCAGCGTGGGTAACAGTAACTGATAAGGCAGCAACGGATGCGGCAGCGGCAGCTAATGCAGCTCAAAAAACTGCAAACGATGCCCTAGATAAAGCAAACACAGCAAACACCAATTTGGCAACAGTTCAACAAAAAGTGAATGCTGTGGCTGATGCTCAGAATGCGACAGCAGAGAAAGTTGATACTATTCAAACAACTGTTGACGGACATACAGCATCGATTCAGGAAGTGTCAAAAAGTGTAGATGGTGTCTATGCAGAGCAATTCATGAAGTTTGATGTGAATGGCCATGTCTCAGGACATGGTTCAATGAACGATGGTACAACATCAACATTCATCTTTAACTATGATGCAATTCAGTTTGGTACGCCTGTCGGTGTTGATGGTGTAGAACCTAAACCATTAATGACCCTGCAAAACACGCCTGTGACTTTGCCTAATGGCACAGTTATTCCGCGTGGCTTATATGTTGATAATGCTAGTTTTGGGTATATCAATGCGAATCGAATTTGGGCAGAAAACTTAAGTGTTATTAGCGCTGATCTAGGTTCAATTAAAGTTAAAACTGCGAATATTGAAGATGGCGCAATTGATACTCTAAAGATCAAGGATGAGGCTGTAACTGTACCGATAGGAGTTAAAGCAATTGATATCAAAACTATCAATAGTTTTTCAGGAGGATCAACTGGTGGGTTGCCTAATAATGATTTTAACAACCACCTATCAGCGTGGGAAAACCATATAGGCACACTTTTACAAGTTACTCTGAATAGAAGTGGTGGAAAAGTTAGACTTGATGCCTCAGTAAATATTTGCACCCCAACCTTCGGGGCATTTAGTGTAAGTGATGGACGAGGTAATTCAATTGCAGCTAACGATAGGGCAATGGCTTCCTTTTATATTTCAATATATAAAAATGGGTCTTTAATTGGCAGGGGCTCTCTGGGCGCGAATATTGAGACTGGTAATATTAACGTTAATTTTAATGGTACAGCGGTTATCGTTTCAGCTATTGATGATAACAGTACTATTGGCAATGTTACCTACACACTTAAAGCAGGATTTGCTCGACAGGAGGGCGTTAATATTCCATTAAATGTGGAATCAAGAAGCAACTTTATGATTACTTCGAGAACGTTAAGTGTTATTGAAATGAAAAAGTAACAGCACCCAACCGGGTGCTTTTTTATTGCCTAAACGAAAGGGGGAAGGCATGACTGAAAATGAATCATACGGGTTGAGATTTGAAAAGAAAATTGACTCAATTCAGAGTGATATTCGCATGTTGTCAGATCATGTTACTCGACTGACTTTTATTAATGAAGCACACAAAGAGACTAGCGAACAGAACAAAAAGGATATCGATACATTGGATATCAAAGTCGCCAATTTAGAAAACCGCACAGCAGCGCAAGATGGTGGAATTTCTGTATTGCGTGTACTGCTTGGCATCTTTGCAGGAATCGTATTTTCGCTGTGCGCTTGGGTTGGATCTTCAATTATTCAATTAAGCCAAGATCAATCTTTAATTAAAGAGAAGGTTTCACGGTTAGAGGAAGCAGGACGATGAATAGTGAAAACACAAGAGCTTATCTAGCTTTCGCATTAGTGGGACTGATGTTTGTTTTAGTGATTGCTTTATTTTTTGTGGATATGCCGCGAGAAAACAGCAATCTGATTAATACGGCATTGGGTTTTATTGCTGGGGCTATGACAACTGCATGTGGCTTTTATTTTGGTAGCTCTGAGTTAGAGAAAAAGAAAGGTGAATCCAATGACAACTAAACCATTCTTTGATGCTGCTCGTGTGATTGCAGGTGGCAAGCTTACACAAGCACAAGTAGATGATCTAAATAAGGTGGTCGATAAACTTGCGCCTTCTGGCATGACTACAAGTGATGTTGGTGTAAATCTAATTTCAGGATTTGAAGACACACGATTCAAAGCTTATGACGATGGTGTAGGTATCTGGACTATTGGCACTGGCACTACAATTTATCCTAATGGCGTGAAGGTAAAAAAAGGTGATACTTGTACACCTGAGCAAGCTAAAGCCTACTTTAAACACGACTTGGCCAAATTTGAAAAGGCTGTAAATGAATCTGTGACAGTGCCACTAACTCAAAATCAGTTTGATGCATTGGTGTCGCTGACATACAACATCGGCTCAGGTGCTTTTAATAATTCAACATTATTGAAGAAGCTTAATAAAAGTGACTATCAAGGCGCTGCTGATCAGTTCCTTGTATGGAACAAAGCAGGTGGCAAAGTTATGAAAGGTCTAGTTCGTCGACGAGAAGCAGAACGAGCACTCTTTTTAAAGAAGTAACTTATATGTGCAAACGTACCAAAGTTGCATCGATCATCACATTGCTGTGCTTAATCTTCTCAGGTTGCACAGCTCACACTATAAATAGTAATGTGAATGTCTCGATTTGTGTGAGAGCGCTTTAATGTCTAGTCAGCTAATTAAGATTCATGATTTTGCCAATACTCGGACAGAGGATCTTTTAGCAGATCTAGACAAAAATGGTGAAGTCACCAAAATTTACGACCTTAACGGCAATGAACTGAAAATTAACTTCTTGCGTAAAGAAGTCTACTATAGAAAAACTTGGTGGAAGTTTCAGAAGAAGCAAAATTAGGCCAAAAACCTGTGGATAAAAAGCGCATTACGCCAAATCTACGCCAAAATATAGTTAAGTAATTGATTTTATAAAATGAATTGGTGCGCCCGGCGGGGATCGAACCCACGACCCCAGGCTTCGGAAACCTGTACTCTATCCAACTGAGCTACGAGCGCACATGTGTGGGCCACATCATAGGAAAAAAACACCAATAGGTAAAGCACGAAATAGGTAACAAGTGAGTTTAATGCTTAATTAAACAGCAGCTTGTTGCTTTTTTAGATGCGTTGTTGAATAAGTTGAATTGAATAATTAATAGAATGAAGCGTATATGCTAGTTCATGAGGCGGAATACGCGACTCCTGTAAGCTGGTAATCCATTGCATTTGGCACATTTTAAGCTCTTGAAGCGTTTTTATTTGTTCTATTTTTTGAATAAGCGGTTTTGCCATAAGCCCACAATATTGACTCAAGCTTTGCTTCATCAAATATTGTATTTCTTCAAAAGAGAGTGTTTGAACTGGAACTGGTGGCTGGGTAATTTCAGTATGTGAAAGTTGAAAAGATGATGATTGAGTAACCTGAATTTCACTAACTGTATCATCACTTTTATTATCATCTATAGTGCTTTTTTGATGAGCTTCTATTGTAGTTACAGGTGATTGTGGGAAAGATATTTGTTCATTTAATTCTGAAGAATTTTCGCTAGAAGAAGCAATAAGTTTTAAGTCGATGAGCTGTTGAATAAGCTCTGGAGATGCAATACGTTTTTTAAATTCACTATTTAAATTTTGAAAATCTTCGTGATCTATTAATAGTAGTAAACGTCTTTGTTTTGCATTTAAACTAATGTTACGTTGTTGAAGCGCGACTCTTCCCAAATTGGTTCGATAAAAACCAGCCATCATTTTTCCCCAAATAAAAAAATCAGACTGTTCAATTTTCTCAGTTGAACAGTACTGTTTTTAATAAAATATAAATGGGGTTAACCATAAAACTCAAAAATGACAATATGATGAAGAATTGATGAATATCATCTATTTAAGACTTTAAAATGCGCCTTCTAATGCTTTACGTAAATACACATCCAGTTCATCTTGGCGTAATAACCATTGAATATAGTCTTTAGGAAGTTCAGCAATTGCTGTGCCTTTATGCTTACCAAAATTAATAGTCGTAGGGATGCGTGCTTCTTCAGAAACTCGGTAAAGCTCTTCAATGTCCTGAATATTTAAATGATAGACAATATGCATCAAAATATTAGCGGTCAAAATAATATCCGCATCGGCTCGGTGCGCGCCTTTGAGCAATTCTCGAGCTTTACTGCTGCCTTGAGAAATCATATAGATGAGTGCTGAAATATTATGTGCTTCTGCTTCAGGCCAAGTTTTGCGTGCTAAAGCTAGTGTACAAATCGGTTTGATATGAGAAACATCTACACCACAACGAGCAATCGCAGCAATATCGTAATCAATATTGTGACCAATAATATAAGTTGTAGTTTCTGGCAATTTAAAGTTTCTATAGTGGGGTTGGTTTTCTAAATCTGATTCTAATATATGGTGTACTGCCATAGCCGCGAAAGAGATAGGTGCACCAACCTGATAAAGTTGATCAAACAATTTGCTCTTATCTAAAGTCAGCTTACCCTCGTTAATTTCAATTGGGGCATACGCAATTTCAATAGGCAAACCATTTAGCGTATGTGTTTCTGTATCTAAAATAATGGTTTGCATAACTGGCCCTTTAAACAATCACGAGTAATCAAGAATGTTAACAGTTGGCTACCCACTTTAAAACATGAAGTGAGGCCTAAGAGTAGCGAGAACGTTAATTTATATTAAAAATAAAGTTTTCAGAGATTAATTTCATCCAATAGAACTTGCGGAAAATAAAGATTAGGCGTAAATATTTTTAAGACATTAGGAAATGTTGATTAAAAACTAAAGCAAAACAAAAATGGAATTTAAGGGAAAATATACTAATGAAAATGAAACTATTAATGACGAGCGTTCTTAGCACGAGTTTATTTTTAGTCGCTTGTGGAGGGGGGGGGAGTGACGATGGCTTAGCTCCTACTAATCCATCTGGGACACCAATCAATAATATTCAAAATCCAGTTGTTAAAGTTGAGGCTTATACAAGCACCAACTTAGGATCAGTTGCCGCAGAAAGTAGTATTTTGACTTATAAAATGTTGGGTCAAAGTGGCCAGGAAGTGCAGGCAACAAGTTTGGTATTTACACCAAATACTCCACCACCAATAGGGGGGTGGCCAATTGTGGTTTGGGCACATGGCACTACGGGTGTGGCAGATACTTGCGCACCAAGTAAAGCAGCTTTAGCAGATAGTACAAAAGATTTGATTAGTAAATTACTAGCTGCAGGTTATGTTGTGGTCGCACCTGACTATGAGGGTTTAGGTACACCAGGCATACATCCTTTTTTAAATGTTAAAAGTGAGGCTTTTTCAATTACAGATGCGGTGGTTGCAACACGTAACTATTTATCACAACGTAATTTATTAACCTCAAAAAAATGGTTAACAGTAGGACATTCGCAAGGGGGGCATGCTGCATTAGGTGCTGCACAATATGCGAGCCGTGCACAACTAGACTATAAAGGTACAGTAGCGGTAGCACCTGCTTCTAATTTAGGCTTTATTCTAGTGGCGGGAGAGCAAACTGTTGCTAATGCAACTCTAGATAAAAAAATATCAATGTATGCTCAACTTGATACTTATACAGCTTTAGTTAGTGCGGGTATCCGCAACACACAACCCACTTTTGATTATCCACAAGTCTTTACTTCGCAAATTTCTGGTATTGCAGCGCAAGCAGAAACAATTTGTTCCGGACCATTGGGCCAAGCTTTTGGCGCAGGTATGACTAAGTATGCTACAGATCACAATGGAACACTGGATGGGTATACACGTACACAACCTAACTTTATGGCTGTGCCATTGGTAAAAACATTCTTAGATAAAGATTCTCAACCTCTACAGGCAAAAGTCACTACACCGATTATTATTTATCAGGGGGTAGCTGATACAACTGTTCCGAAAGTAGCTACCGATATTTTGATATCTAATGCCACTGTCGTAGGCACTAAAATTAATAGTTATGTGACGGGTAACTGGGACCATGGCACGGTGATGAGCAGTAACGTAGATAATATTGTTGGAAATGTTCAAACTTTACTGTCAGCTCAATAGAGTTGTTGATATTTAAAGAATTTTTAATGTTTTTCTAAGCTAAAATGAACGATGCAAAAATTTAAAATATAAGCTTTAAACGTGCTTTTTATTTGATTTATAAACAATGGCTCATTTTTTATAAAACTTGAGCCATTTTTATTTAAAACTGAGCTAACTTCATTCTGTTTAATTATAAAGTTCATGCTACAATATGCCGCAATCTTAGCACGGCTTAAAAGCCCTAATTTATAGGACCCCCGCTAATGTTTGCCAATATTTCCATTTCTGAATTTGATCCAGAATTAGCTCAAGCAATTGCTTCTGAAGGTGAGCGTCAAGAAGCACATATCGAGTTAATTGCATCTGAAAACTATTGCTCTCCTGCTGTGATGGAAGCGCAAGGATCAAAACTTACGAACAAATATGCAGAAGGTTATCCAGGCAAACGCTATTATGGCGGTTGCGAGTATGTGGATATCATCGAGCAAATGGCGATTGATCGTGCTAAAGAACTTTTTGGTGCAGATTACGCAAACGTTCAACCACACGCTGGTTCACAAGCTAACTCTGCTGTTTATTTAGCGCTTCTTAACCCAGGCGATACTGTTTTAGGTATGAGCTTGGCTCACGGTGGTCACTTGACTCACGGTGCTAAAGTAAGCTTCTCTGGTAAAACTTATAATGCAGTTCAATACGGCCTAAACGCTGAAACTGGCGAGATCGATTACGAAGAAGTTGAACGTTTAGCATTAGAGCACAAGCCACGTATGATCGTTGCTGGTTTCTCTGCTTATAGCCGTGTTGTAGATTGGCAACGTTTCCGTGACATCGCGGACAAAGTTGGCGCTTACCTTTTTGTTGATATGGCTCACGTTGCAGGTCTTGTTGCTGCTGGTGTATATCCAAACCCAGTTCAAATTGCTGACGTAACTACAACTACGACTCACAAAACGCTTCGTGGTCCACGTTCTGGTTTAATCCTTGCGAAAGCGAATGAAGAAATTGAGAAAAAACTTCAATCAGCTGTATTCCCTGGTAACCAAGGTGGTCCATTAATGCATGCGATTGCTGCTAAAGCAATCTGCTTCAAAGAAGCTATGTCTGATGACTTCAAAGCTTACCAACAACAAGTTGTGAAAAATGCTCAAGCTATGGCTGAAGTATTCATCGCTCGTGGTTATGATGTTGTTTCTGGTGGTACAGACAACCACTTGTTCTTGTTATCTTTAATCAAACAAGACGTAACTGGTAAAGATGCAGATGCTTGGTTAGGTGCTGCTCACATTACTGTGAACAAAAACTCAGTTCCAAATGATCCACGTTCTCCATTTGTGACTTCTGGTATCCGTATCGGTACTCCAGCAGTAACAACTCGTGGTTTTGGTGAAGCGGAAGTTCGTGAACTTGCTGGTTGGATCGCTGACGTGATTGATAGCAAAGGTGACGAAAAAGTTATTGCTGAAGTAAAAGCGAAAGTTGAAGCACTTTGTGCAAAATTCCCTGTATACGCACAATAAGTTGTAAATATAAAAAAAGCGCCATATGGCGCTTTTTTTATATCACGTTAATTAGTTGAAACAGCCTGCCATCCACCCCCTAATGCGCGGATTAAATCTACACTAGCCATCATTCTACTGCCGTTTAGCTGTGCAGAAAGTTGCTCTTGTTGCAAAATAGTCCGATCTGAGTCAATCACATCAAGATAGCTAATCGCACCTTCTCGATAACGTAAATGAGACAATTGATTTGCATGACGAGAAGAAGAGAGTGCTTGGCTTTGAGCCTGAATTTGCTGATCAAGAATTCTTTGATCTGATAAACCATTTTCAACTTCGCGAAATGCATTCAATACAGTTTGGCGATAGTTTGCAACGCTTTCTTCATAGGCAGCTCGTGCTTGAGCAACTCCAGCCTTACGTTGCCCGCCGTCAAATAATGGCAAAGACAAAATAGTACCTGCCACAGGACCAAGCAAGAATGTACGGCTCGACCATTTACCCAACTCACCTAAACTTGATGATTCATAACCGAGGGCACCAGTTAGGTCCAGTTTTGGGAAGAAAGCAGCACGCGCAATTCCAATACGCGCATTATCTGCTGCCATAGCACGCTCGGCAGCCGCAATGTCAGGTCGTCTTTCAAGTAAAGCCGAAGGTAAACCTGCTGGAAGACGAATGCTGTTTGCAGTTAAAGGTTGAACTGCCAAGCTAAACTCAGCTGGTGTTTTGCCTAACAATACCGCAAGTGCATGCTCTGCATTGGCTCTGTTGCGAGCAATATTTAATGCGCTCGTTTGTGCTGTAGCAAGTTCGGTCTGTGCGCGAGAAACATCTAATTCACTGACTAAACCATTTCTAAAACGTGTTTGAACTAAGTCGCGTGTCTCGCCAAGTAACTTAATAGTACGATTATAAATTGCTTGTTCAGCATCAAGCTGACGAATGAGAAAGTAGCCTTGGGCAACATCTGCTTGTAAAGCTAAAAGCGCCGATTGATATAGAGCTTCTTGTTGCTGTACATCAGCTGTTGCTGCATTGACACTACTGGCAATACGGCCAAATAAATCGAGCTCATATGAAACATTGGCTTGAGCACGCCATAAGGTCTGTGCAGACGTATGAGCATTGTCATCTAGACCCAATGAAGCGGGAGAAGGTTTTTGCCGAGTTGGACCAAAGCCAGCACTAATACTTGGCAAGCGTTCAGCTTGTGCTGCTGAACGTAATGCGCGGGAAGCTTGAATATTAGCAGATGCCGCTTTTAGACTTTGGTTCCCAGAAATAGCTTGTTGTTCTAGCTCATTTAATTGAGCATCATTAAAAACACGCCACCATTCACCTCGAACTTGCTGATCGGCAGGTTGGGCGATTTTCCAGTTATTATCCTCGAGTTTAGGGTCAGACTCTTTAAATTTGACGGGAACTATGACCTTTGCAGGTTGATATTCCGGAGCCAAAGAGCAGCCTGCAAGCAGCAGGCTTCCCATGAATGAGGACAATAATAAGCTTTGTTTTGCTGTAGCCATCAAATGTCCTCCTTAATGATCATGTGGGGTAGATAAAGGTGCTTCATGAACTGCTGCCGAATGTAATTTATGTTTGCTGTTTAGTGTACGAATCAGGACATAAAAGGCAGGGGTCAGGAACAAACCAAACAGCGTTACACCGATCATGCCGAAGAACACTGCAATGCCCATGGCATGACGCATTTCAGACCCTGCACCAGTTGAGGTAACAAGTGGGACTACACCCATAATGAATGCAATAGAAGTCATTAAAATTGGGCGTAAACGTAGACGACTTGCTTCAACAGCAGCTTTGAATGCAGTCGCACCTTGCATTTCGAGTTCCCGCGCAAACTCGACAATTAAGATGGCATTTTTGCAGGCCAGTCCGACCAGTACCATCAAACCGATTTGGGTAAAGATGTTGTTATCTCCGCCTGTCAGCCAGACACCTGTCAGAGCTGCCAAGATTCCCATTGGTACAATTAAAATTACAGCTAAAGGCAAAGTTAGACTTTCATATTGAGCGGCTAAAACTAAGAACACCAGTAAGACACTAATTGGGAATACCCAGAGTCCTGCATTACCAGCCAAGATTTTTTGGTAAGTTAAATCTGTCCATTCAAACTTGATACCACGTGGTAGAGTTTGAGCAGCAATACGTTCAACCGCAGCTTCTGCTTGGCTAGATGAATAACCTGGTGCAGGGCCACCGTTAATATCGGCTGATGTGTAACCGTTATAACGCACCACCATTTCTGGGCCATAAGTTTGAGTTACATTCACCAAAGAAGATAACGGCACCATTTGTCCGGCACTGTTACGGGTTTTAAGCTGCAAAATATCTTCAGGGTTAGCACGGAAAGGAGCATCGGCTTGTGCACGAACCTGATAAACACGTCCAAAGCGGTTAAAGTCGTTAACGTACTGAGAGCCTAAATAAATCTGCATGGTGTTGAAAACATCTGTCACGGCAACACCTTGCTGTTTGGCTTTTACACGGTCCAGATCTACATTTAGTTGAGGTACGTTAATTTGATAACTTGAGAACATTGGACCAAGTTCAGGGGCTGATTGTGCTGCTTTCATAAAGTTTTGTGCAGCATCATTCAAGGCTGAATAGCCTAAGGCACCTCGGTCTTCAAGTTGTAGTTTAAAGCCGCCCATGGTCCCTAAACCCATCACTGGTGGTGGTGGGAAAACTGCAATATATGCATCTTGAATAGCTGAATATTTCTGGTTAAGAGCACCAGCAATTGCATTTGCAGATAAGTCTTTAGCCTTACGTTCGTCGAATGGCTTTAAAGTCACAAAGACAATACCTGCGCTAGAGCTATTAGTGAAACCATTAATTGAGAGGCCAGGGAAGGCAACAGCACTTTCTACACCAGGCTGTTTAAGTGCTGTGTCACTCATTTTACGAATAACCGCTTCAGTACGATCTAATGAAGCGCCATTTGGTAGTTGAGCAAAGCTAATCAAGTATTGCTTGTCTTGAGCGGGCACGAAGCCACCTGGAACAATATAAGAAATCCCAACGGTTAAGCCTAACAGTGCTGCATAGACACCCATTGCCGATGCTTTATGAGAGATAACACGACTTACGCCTTTACCATAGTTGTCTGACGCACGTGTAAATACACGGTTAAACAGCGCAAAGAAACGTCCAAATAGACGGTTCATAATGCGTGTTAATGCATCAGGTTTAGCATCATGTCCTTTTAGTAACATGGCTGCCAAAGCAGGAGATAGGGTAAGGGAGTTAAATGCCGAAATGACCGTTGAAATGGCAATGGTCATGGCAAATTGTTTATAAAATTGTCCCGTTAAGCCTGTCATAAAGGCAAGAGGTACGAACACGGCAACGAGCGTTAAGGCAATGGCAATAATCGGTCCGCTTACTTCTCGCATGGCGCGATAAGTTGCATCTCTTGGGCTTAAGCCTGCTTCAATATTCCTCTCGACATTTTCGACGACCACAATGGCATCATCGACCACAATGCCGATGGCAAGTACCATCCCGAATAGTGATAGCGCATTGATTGAGTAACCAAAAGCGAGCATGAGTGCGAATGTACCAATAATTGAAACCGGTACAGCAAGCAATGGAATGATTGAGGCACGCCATGTTTGCAAGAATAAAATAACAACCACAACAACCAGTGCAATTGCTTCAAGTAAGGTATGAACGACCGCTTTAATACTTGCACGTACGAATTGAGTCGGGTCATAAACAATGTCGTATTTAATTGAAGATGGGAAATCTTTTGAAAGCTCCTTCATCGTGCTACGCACTTGATCGGAAACTTGTAAAGCATTAGCACCCGGAGCTTGGAAAATTGGAATCGCGACTGCTTGTTTATTATCAAGTAATGAACGTAAGCCATATTGTGAAGCTGCGAGTTCAACACGAGCAACATCACCCAATCGGGTAACCGCGCCGTCGGGTGCAGTTTTTAAAATGATATCTGCAAATTCTTGCTCAGTCGTTAAGCGGCCTTGAGCATTGACTGAAAGCTGTAAAGGTGAATTACTTGGTGATGCACCGATTGTACCCGCTGCAACCTGAATGTTTTGTTCACGGATTGCATTCACAATTTCGGTCGCGGTGAGGTTACGCTGCGCTACTTTTTGCGGGTCGAGCCATACACGCATCGCGTAGTCACCAGAACCAAATAATCCGACTTCACCTACACCTTGTAAGCGAGCCAAACGGTCTTTTACGTTCAATACTGCATAGTTACGTAAGTAGGTCATGTCATAGCGACTATCTGGTGAGGTCAGATGCACTACCATGGTTAAAGTCGGTGAGCTTTTTAAAGTGGTGACACCTAAGCGCTGTACATCTTCAGGTAAACGGGGCATGGCCTGAGACACACGGTTTTGAACCAGTTGTTGCGCTTTGTCTGGGTCGATACCGAGCTTAAAGTTCACCGTAATGGTTAAATTACCGTCGCTGTTTGCTTGAGATTGCATATACAGCATGTCTTCGACGCCGTTGATTGATTCTTCAAGCGGAGAGGCAACGGTTTCAGCAATCACTTTAGGGTTTGCACCCGGATATTGAGCACGTACCACCACAGATGGCGGAACAACTTCAGGATATTCAGAAATCGGTAATTGGAATACCGAAAGCAGACCAGCGAGTAAAATCAGTACTGATAAAACACCAGCAAAGATCGGCCGATCAATAAAAAATTTAGAAATATTCATATGTGATTAACCTTTTGCCGGAGTTGATGTTTTATCTGTTGGCTGAGGTTGAGGAGGAGTAGCGTTAGCAGTGATTTGCGCATTTGGCATCGGAACGAGGTGTGGCGTAACAGGGTCACCCGGACGAATTCGCTGTAAACCGTTCACCACAATACGATCACCCGCTTGTAGTCCGCTATTCACGATTTGCAAACCATCTTGTTGTGCACCGAGTTTTACTTCACGGTAGGCCGTCTGATTTTTAGCATCAACTACTACGACAAAGCGTTTATCTTGATCGACCCCAACTGCGGTTGGGCTAATCAGAATTGCTGAACGAGGTTGACCACCGCCTAAACGGATTCGTGCATATAAGCCCGGTAATAAAACCCCATTTGGATTATCAAAAGTCGCGCGAACACGAATCGTACCCGAGGTTGCATCTAGGTTATTGTCAATTGAGTTGATCGTACCTTCGCGAGAGAAACCAGTTTCATTGGCAAGTCCCATATAAACAGGAACTTGTGCTGAGTTGCGCTGATTACTGATATATTTCAGATAAGTTTGTTCATCAACATCGAAAGATGCATAGAGGCGAGAGACAGATACTAAACTTGTTAAGACTTGTGCACCGTTACCCGCAGAGACTACATTGCCGACTGTTACTTCGGCACGGGAAATTCGACCACTAACTGGTGCTGTAATACGGGTGTACTCAAGATTTAAACGGGCAGATTGAACGGCTGCTCTAGCTGCTTGTAGGTTGGCATTGGCTGAACGTGCATCATTTTGAGCTAAATCCAGTTCTTGACGTGAGACAGCATTACTTTGAATTAAACGTTGAATACGAGAAAGATTAGAACCCGTATAAGTGACTTGTGCTTCAGCTGAAGCGAGTTGTGCTTGGGCACGATTCAGTTCGGCCTCGAAAGGCCGTGGATCAATTGTAAAAAGTAAATCGCCTTTTTTAACGAGGCTTCCATCTTTGAAGTGAACGGCGATGAGTTTGCCGGAAACTTGGGGGCGAATATCGACTTGATCAATTGCTTCTAAGCGACCGGAATATTCTTGCCAGTCTGTAATGGTTTTGCTGATGACATTAGAAATATCAACAGTTGCAGCTTGTTGGGCAGAGGTCGGTGCAGCTTTTGCATCGGCATTTTCATGTAAAAACATAAAACTGCCTCCTGTTGCTAAGAGGGCAACAAAGATGGCAGACAGTGCGAACTGTTTGCGAGAAAATGACATGAGGTGCTCCTAGTTATTTGGATACCTGTTTTCAGACTTTTAGTTTTGGTCCGTATGGGAGAAACAGGGTTTATGGGATGGACGGAGCATAAAAGTTTGTCAATCACGAATAAATATATTAAATTCGATAACACTATTCGTATTTTTATAACAATTGATGTGTTTGACTAAAAATGCATTGATTGATAGGAGTGTGCGTGTGGATCTATTTCATGCCATGAAAGTATTTAACAAAGTTGTCGAAACAAATAGTTTCAGTTTAGCGGCTGACAGTTTAGGCCTACCGCGTGCTTCAGTGACTACAACCATTCAGGCTTTAGAGAAACATTTACAAGTTCGATTGCTTAACCGAACAACCCGCAAACTTAGTTTGACACCGGATGGTGCGGTTTATTATGAGCGTACTTCGCGAATTTTAGCTGATGTCGAAGATGTAGAATCAACGTTTCATGATTCGGAACGTGGGCCACGAGGACGACTGCGTATTGATGTTAAAGCTTCAATCGGGCGGCTGATTCTAATTCCGATGCTTTGTGATTTTCATTCCAAGTATCCTGATATTGATTTGGTGATTGGAATGAGTGATCGTCCGGTCGATTTAGTACAAGATGCGGTGGACTGTGTCATTCGTATTGGTCAATTGAAAGATTCAAGTTTAGTTGCGCGCCGTATCGGAACAATTCAATGTGTAACGGTTGCTGCACCACGTTATTTGATGGAGCATGGGGAACCCAAAACCATTGAGGCTTTACAAAAACATCAGGTCGTGCATTACTTTAACAGCCGTACAGGACGCAATATCGACTGGGATTTCATGGTGAACGGTGAGATTCATAGCGTTGGTGTGAAAGGGCGTGTTTCTGTCAACGATGGTGATTCATATATTGATTTGGCAGTGCAAGGTTTTGGCTTAATTCAATGTCCATATTACATGGTAGCAAAACATTTGGAATCTGGTGCACTTAGGGAAGTATTGACTGAATGGTTACCTGCACCTATGCCAATATCAGTCGTTTATCTACAAAATCGTCATTTATCGCCTAAAGTTCGAGTCTTTGTAGATTGGGTGGCTGAATTATTTGCAGGTTGTCCATTGTTGAGTGGTTGTTCAATGTCATTGGATCAAAAATGTGAATTTGCCAGTGCCAAAGAACATAACCATGAATATACCATTCGGACATTGGTCGAAAATGAAAATATGGCGGAAGCTTACACACTTAAAAACTAGCTTAAAATTTGAGTGATTTTTCAACATTTAATCAGTTAATACAATCCATTGTTTAGACACCTTCATAAATCCTTAATTTACTGGTATAGAAATTGCAATTATTTCGGCAGAAGAGTAATTTAGAAATTGCTCAAGTTTTTATCACCTTATTAGGATTTTAAGGAGAAGCTTCAAGATGGCAAGCTTTATGAAAAAAATGTTCGTTTCAACAACCTTAGTTTTGGCTGCTGTTGCAACGAATGTTCAAGCAAAGGATTGGAAGGTGATTCGTTTTGGTACTGAGTCGTCTTATGCGCCGTTTGAATATAAAACACCAGATGGTAAGTTAACTGGTTTTGATGTGTATTTAGGTAATGCAATTTGTGCAAAACTCAAAGCCAAATGTGTTTGGGTTGAAAACTCTTTTGATGGGATGATTCCAGCACTTAAAGCGAAAAAATTTGATGGCATTCTTTCATCAATGACAGTCACTGATGAGCGTGCAAAACAAATTGCATTTAGTAGCAAAATCTACAATACACCAACCCGTATGGTTGCAAAAAAAGGCTCACCTTTATTGCCTACCGCTGCCTCTTTGAAAGGTAAACGTGTCGGTGTACAACAGGGCACAATTCAAGAAACTTATGCTAAAACCTATTGGGCGCCAAAAGGTGTAACGGTTGTACCTTATCCAGTCCAAGATTTGATTTATCAAGACATGATGTCAGGTCGTTTGGATGCGACTTTACAAGATGCAATTATGGTTGACGGTGCTTTCTTAAAACAAGCAAAAGGCAAAAACTTCAGTTTTGCTGGTGGCAATGTGGTTGATGCAAAAACACTAGGTATAGGTGCAGCTATTGGTTTACGCAAAGAAGATGCGGATTTAAAAGCCAATATTAATAAAGCACTCGCTGCAATCATTGCAGATGGTACATACAAAAAACTCGAGAAAAAATATTTCTCCTTTAGCATTTACTAATGATGTGAAAAATGTCGGCTTAGTGCCGACATTTTTAAATCTATTCTCATCTCATCAATATTAGATATTGTTTTTAAGGAGAAGATGAGTCATGTTTTTTTCTGGCTTTGGGCCACTCCTGCTCAGCGGGACATGGATGACCATACAGCTTGCGTTGTTGTCACTTTTACTTTCTGTGATTATTGGCTTAATTGGTGCGAGCTCAAAACTCTCAAGTATTAAAATTTTACGTTATATAGCAACAGCTTACACTACGCTCATTCGAAGTGTGCCTGATTTGGTCATTATGCTGCTGTTATTTTATAGCTTGCAGTTGGGGCTTAACCAAATTACTGAAGCACTGCAAATGGACCAAATTGATATCAACCCATTTGTGGCGGGTGTGATTACTTTAGCGTTCATTTATGGTGCATATTTTACCGAGACCTTTCGAGGTGCATTTCAATCGGTTCCAAAAGGCCAAATTGAGGCAGCAATGGCTTATGGTATGTCACCTTGGCAGGTTTTTCACCGAGTGTTATTCCCTCAAATGATGCGTTTTGCGCTGCCTGGTATTGGTAATAACTGGCAAGTTTTAATTAAGGCGACAGCACTAGTTTCTATTATTGGCCTGACTGATATTGTAAAAATTACGCAAGATGCGGGTAGAAGTACCATGCAACTGTTCTTTTTCAGCATCGTAGCTGCTGCGATCTATTTGGCAATTACAACAGTGTCGAATCTGATTTTAATGTGGCTTGAACGTCGTTATTCTGCTGGTGTAAGGAAGGGACAATTATGATTGAAATCCTTCAACAATATTGGCAGGCATACCTTTGGACCGATGGTTTACAAATGACCGGAGTGGCGATGACTGCTTGGTTATTGGTGCTTTCTATTGGCATTGGTTTTGTTCTCGCTGTGCCCTTGTCACTTGCACGAGTATCGGAAAACCTTTGGTTGCGTGGCCCAGTTTGGTTATATACCTATGTTTTCCGTGGCACACCACTTTACATCCAACTGCTGATTATTTATTCAGGTATTTACAGCTTTGATTACATCCATGAACACCAGAGTCTTGATGCTTTTTTTCGAGAGGGCATAAATTGCACCATTTTGGCATTCGCGCTTAATACTGGTGCATATACCACTGAAATCTTCGCTGGGGCGATTCGTTCTATTCCACATGGCGAGATTGAGGCTGCACAAGCTTTCGGTATGTCGAAATGGAAACGATACACTCGCATTATCATTCCGTCGATGTTACGCCGTGCTTTACCATTTTATGGCAATGAAGTCATTTTAATGTTGCATGCTACAACCATTGCATTTACAGCAACAGTTCCTGACATTTTAAAAATTGCGCGTGATGTGAATGCGGCAACCTATGACACCTTCAATGCTTTTGGAATTGCCGCGGTGTTGTATGCATTGCTGGCATTTATTTTGATTTGGATATTTCGTAAGTTGGAAAAACGTTGGTTGGCATTTTTAAAGCCATCGAATCATTAGGAGACATAAATGGAACAAGTTGCAAAACTAGTGATTCGCGATTTACACAAGACATTCGGCGATCATGAAGTGCTTAAAGGAATATCACTTGATGCAAATGCCGGTGATGTAATTAGTATCATTGGTTCATCGGGTTCAGGTAAAAGTACCTTGCTGCGTTGTATTAACTTTTTGGAACAACCGAGCAATGGCACCATTAAGCTTAATGGTGAAAAACTGCGTACAGTCTTTGATAAAAAAGGCAATTTAAAAGTAGTTGAACCAAAGCAACTACAAAAAATGCGTACCCAGCTCATGATGGTATTTCAGCATTTTAATTTGTGGTCACACATGACAGTGCTAGAAAATGTCATTGAAGGGCCGATTCACGTACTTGGGGTAAAACGTGCTGAAGCAGAAGAGCGTGCACGCAAATATCTGCGTAAAGTTGGGCTACCTGAAAATGTTGAAAGTAAATATCCGGCATTTTTATCTGGCGGTCAGCAGCAACGTGTAGCAATTGCCCGTGCTTTGGCTATGGAACCGGAAGTTATGTTGTTTGATGAACCGACCAGTGCGCTTGATCCTGAGTTAGTGGGTGAAGTACTAAAGGTTATGCAGGGCTTGGCTGAAGAGGGACGGACCATGATTGTGGTGACACATGAAATGGGCTTTGCACGTCATGTGTCTAATCAAGTGATTTTTTTGCATCAAGGAAAAATTGAAGAGCAAGGTCATCCTGATGAAGTGCTCAACAATCCGAAAAGTGAACGTTTAAAGCAATTTTTGACGGGCAGTTTAAAATAAGCGGTTCATACCGAGTATGGTGGAATTTTTTTAAAAAAAAAGGATTCGCATCGTACTCGGTTGCTTTTTAATTATATTTATAGATGAGTATTTTTAGAAAACACATTAATAATCACAATACCTGCAATCATTAAAGTAAGACCAATGCATGCAGCTAAGTCTAAATGCTGTTTGTAAAATATCCAGCCTATTGCAGAAATTAAAATAATACCTGCGCCCGACCAAATAGCGTATGCGATACCGATCGGAATTGTTTTTAGCGTAAGGGATAATAAATAAAAAGCAATCGCATAGCCCACAACAGTAACGATGGACGGAATGGGAACAGTAAAACCTTGAGATGCTTTTAAGGCTGAAGTTGCAACGACTTCACAAGCAATCGCAATTGCTAAATAAAGATAAGACATGGGAAGCTACGCCAGAAAGAGTTTTAATCAATCTATATGAAATGTTGAAATGGTTAGATCAGCTTTAACGATTATTCAATTTTTTGGTACCAAGACACCGTTAAGCCAAACTGATCGTTTGATTTTATCATTAGCAAAGTGGTCTCAGCTATTTATTCGTTTATTTATTCATTGAGCAGCTTAGTCATTGAAGAGGATCAGTAACTTTAGCCTGATCCTCTATAGACTTTTTAAAGATAGATTAGCCGAGTAAATTTAACCCTTTAAATTTCTCTAGCAGTTGCTCTTTATTTTCAATATGCGCAGGATCTGGTTTTATACAATCGATAGGGCAAACCGCTTTACAGGTTGGTGTATCATAAAAGCCTACACACTCGGTACAACGCAGTGGATCAATCTCATAAACTTTGTTCCCTTCAAAAATGGCGATGTTGGGGCATTCTGGTAAGCACATATCACAATTGATACAGTCATTCGTAATCAAAAGCGCCATTTTCAACTCGCTGAATAAGCTAATGTAGAGGCAGTAATGTTTTCCTTGGCATGAGGCAAATTGCGTATGAGTAGGGCATAACTAACATCAACATCTTGTGAGAGTGGAATCTCAATAAAATGCCCCGAACCTTTAGCATCTGTAATTGGGTTACCTTTTAAATCGCGCATTTCGTTTAAGGTAAAGGTGATATTGCCTTGAGGCGTCATCAGCTCAAGTGAGTCGCCCACCACAAAACGGTTTTTAACTTCAATGAGAATATAATCGCCGTGACGTTCTAAAACCTCTCCACAAAATTGTTGGTAGTCGAAATGTGATGAACCATCGGCATAGTTTTGATATTCACTGTGTACATGACGTCTTAAAAAGCCTTCGGTATAACCACGATTTGCCAAACCTTCGAGCTGAGACATTAAGCTTGGGTCAAATGATTTACCTGCTAAAGCATCATCAATAGCTTTTCGATAAATTTGGGCAGTACGGGCACAGTAAAAATATGATTTAGTACGACCTTCAATTTTGAGTGAGGCGATGCCCATTTTGGTTAAACGATCTACATGCTGTACCGCACGTAAATCTTTAGAGTTCATGAAATAGGTGCCGTGTTCATCTTCTTCAGCCGCAAACATTTCTTCATCATTGCGTTGTACCAGCAGCGTTTGAGCCGAGGTTGTTTCTGATTGTGTTGATGAGCAGCAAGACTTTTCTGACGCGTTGAGCTGAGTAACTGGAATCACATCTCCATTTGCATCTTCTTGGGTTTCATGCAACTTATAGTCCCAACGGCAAGCGTTGGTACAAGCACCTTGATTGGCATCACGTTTATTCATATAACCAGAAAGTAGGCAGCGGCCTGAATAGGCCATGCATAGTGCGCCATGTACAAAAACTTCAAGTTCAATATCTGGTACGTTTTGCTGGATTTCTTCTATTTCTTCTAATGATAACTCACGAGATAAAATCACGCGGCTTAAACCGTAATCTTTCCAAAACTTAACAGTGGCCCAGTTAATGGCGTTGGCTTGAACAGATAGATGAATTTGCACATCAGGAAAATGCTCACGCACCATCATAATTAAGCCCGGATCAGACATAATGAGTGCATCTGGTTGCATCGCTACAATCGGTTCAAGATCACGAATAAAGTTTTTTAATTTGCTGTTATGTGGCTGAATATTCACTACAACATAAAACTTTTTGCCCAAAGCGTGGGCTTCATCAATTCCGATTTTTAAGTTGTCATGATCAAAAGCATTATTACGAACACGTAAGCTATAACGTGGTTGGCCGGCATATACAGCATCTGCACCATAGGCAAAAGCATAGAGCATGTTTTTAAGTGAACCTGCGGGAGAGAGAAGCTCAGTTTTCATAAAATAAAAGGCATAAAAAATATATGGTTTTATTTTATTAACTCCACATTTGGGATTCAACCTACTGAATTAGTAGGGATTTGTCCACTATCCTTTTGTACAGGCAGCATATTTTTTGCTAGCTCTCCTAAGCGCATCAAAGCATTTAACATTTTGGGGTTTAACTCAAAACAAGCTGCAATACGTAAACAATGACTAAATCGTTTATCAGCCGAACACAAAATTCCCGGCATACATAAGATTTTTTCATCCATTGCTTGGTGAAACAGTTCTAGGGTATCAATTGATTCGGGTAACTCTAACCATAGGATAAATCCCGCTTGTGGACGACTCACACGGCTACCGATTGGGAAAAAGCGGCAAATATAAGATTTGATGGTGTCAATTTGCTGTTGATAACGTTTTTTGAGTTGACGTAAATGTAGATCATATCCGCCATTTTCTAAGAAAAGGCCTAACGTTTCTGTGAGTAAAGCTGGCTCGGCAACAGTGGTTGTAAATTTAAGCTGCTGCACAATATTGCGAAAGCGCCCAGCTTCTAGCCAACCAATCCGATAGTCTGGTGCTACAGTCTTTGTATAGCTACCACATACCAAAACCCATCCGTTTTGGTCAAACGCTTTAATGTTGGGCAAGAGTGGCTCGGTGAGTTGCAATTCGGCATACATCGCATCTTCAATAACAGGAACTTGGAACTGATTAGCTAACTCTGCCAAGCGACGACGGTTACTTTCAGGCATGCTAAAACCTAGAGGATTGTGTCCTGTCGGAATGGTTAAAATGGCTTGTACACTTTGAGATTTTAAGAGTTCTTCAAGTGCATCAAGGCACATACCTGTATGTGGCGAGGTCGGTACTTCTACAATTTTTCGACCTAAATTATGAAGGAGTGGGTACAGGTTGTGAAATGTAGGAATCTCAAGCGCTATGCTGTCACCTGCTTGAGTTGTTGCCATAATCGCGAGACTTAAAGCCTCCATCGTGCCATGAGTGAGTACAATATCATCTGCTGAAAGAAACATACCGAGTTGTAAGCTTCGCCTAGCAATTTGAGTGCGTAAACGTATAGAACCGGGCGGTAAAGTATAGTTTTTAAAAATGTCTGGTTGTGTCCGTAAAACTTGAGCAGTTAAGCGTTTTAAACGTTCAATTGGATAGAAATTTTCCCCAGAAGGGCAAGCTAGGGCCAAATTGATATAGTCGGGGTCCATTTGCTTTTTAACAATTTGTGCGAGAAAACAGCTAATTCCTGAAAGAGATACTTTTTCTTCACTGATATAACGCTCTTCGAGTTCTAGTAAGTTGGACGGCGCATGACAAACATAGTAGCCAGACTGTGGGCGAACTGAAATTAAACCTTGATCTTCAAGCTGGCGATAAGCTTCTTTTACGGTGTTAATACTGACCTGATAATGCTGGGCACAATCTCGAATTGATGGCAGCCGAGAACCAATAGGCTGTCTGCCATTCTGAATTTGAAGAGTGAGGTCATCACTTACTTTTTTATATTTGTACATATCAATTCATTAAAAAGACAAAGCGATGGATACACTTTATAGTGATCTCTTATTTATCTCAAATATTGTGATTACTTTTGATCAGTTCATTTAACGCAAATCTAAACTTAAAAACTGTATCTATTATTTTTTATATTAATTGATACTGTGACCATTAAAAATAAAACAGTAAGATCAAAAAATGGTGAGGATTTAAAGCCATATTTTAAATTACAAAATCAGTAGGAGAGGTCTATGTCTGTTGTTGCATTTAAACAAGTTGATGTTTTTACTTCACACGCATTTAAAGGTAATCCTGTCGCAGTTATTATGGATGCCAGTACTTTAACATCTGAGCAGATGCAGGAAATTGCGAACTGGACCAATCTTTCTGAAACCACATTTGTGCTCCCTGCGACCGATTCACAAGCTGACTATCAGGTTCGAATCTTTACTCCGCAAAATGAATTGCCATTTGCAGGACATCCTACAATTGGTACTGCCTATGCTTTGCTTGAGGCTGGTCTAATTAAAGCGAAAGAAGGTAAGCTGGTACAGCAGTGCGGTGCTGGTTTGGTGACTCTGACCGTGAGTGAATCAAGTCATATTTCATTTGAACTACCTAAGCCTAAAATTACTCCACTAGATGCAATGCACACTGAGAAATTAGCAGAAATTTTAAAATGTGAAATAAATACTCAATGGAACGCTGCATTGGTGGATGTAGGGGCGCGCTGGATTGTATTGCAAGCTGTTAATGCTGACGCTGTTTTAGATAGCCAACCAGACTTTGCCGCTTTAAAAGAACATGACTTAGAAATGAAAGTTACGGGTGCGACAATTTTTGGTTTTCATGAAAATAATGATGAACAAAAACACATAGAAGTTCGTTCATTTGCCCCTTCATGTGGAATAAATGAAGATCCGGTTTGTGGTAGTGGTAATGGTAGTGTAGCTTCATTTATTCGTTACTATGGGATCCTTCCTGCACAAAATGATGTCGTACTTTCTTCACAAGGTGGGGCAGTAGGCCGAGATGGACAGCTTCGACTTGAATTGTATCAAGATAAAATTTTAGTGGGTGGAACCGCTGTCACCTGTATCGATGGCACAATTAAGTTGTAAAAACAGACATAAAAAAACCGAGGGCTTTGCCTCGGTTTTTTATATCTAGAAAAATTATTTTTCTACAAACGCACGTTCAATGACGTAGTCGCCCATTTCACCCATACGAGGTGATTCAACTAAACCGTGTTGGTCAAGTAATGCAGCAACGTCTTTTAAGAATGCAGGGCTACCGCAAAGCATTGCACGGTCAGTTTCACGGTTGAAGCGTGGTAAACCAATTTTTTCGAATAAAGCGCCAGTTTCAATTGCAGTTGTTACACGGCCTTGAGTGTGGAAAGGTTCACGAGTAACAGTAGGGTAGTAAACAAGTTTGTCTTTAATACCTAATTCTTCAAAGAATTCATGGTTTGGTAATTCGTTCAAGATAAGGTCTTGATAAGCTAATTCAGAAATATAGCGTGTACCGTGAACAACGATGACTTTTTCAAAGCGTTCGTAAGTTTCTGGATCACGAATAATTGATAAGAATGGAGCAAGACCAGTACCAGAAGATAAAAGGTATAAGTTTTTACCTGGTAAAAGGTCATCATGAACCAAAGTACCTGTTGGTTTTTTTGAAACTAAGATTTCGTCACCAACTTGTACTTTTTGCAAAATCGAAGTTAAAGGACCGTCTTGTACTTTAATTGAGAAGAATTCTAACTCTTCTTCGTAGTTTGCACTTGCAATCGAATACGCACGCATTAACGGTTTGCCATTCACTTCAAGTCCGATCATTACGAACTGACCATTTTTAAAACGTAAGCTAGTGTCGCGTGTAGTTTTAAAACTGAAAAGAGTGTCATTCCAGTGGTGAACATGAGTAATGCGTTCAACGTTAAAAGCAGCCATTAAAGGTCTCGATCACGATTAAAAGAAAACAGATTGCTATTCTAATCTAATTTCATTCCCGATAAACTGAATATATTTAATTGTGTTTATAAGAAAAAGTGATGATCAATTCTGTCACCTTACCCATCATTGGCCATATGTGCTCTCCCTATCGTGAAAAATTTGGTATTCCACGCCAGCCTAATCTGGTCAATATCGAGTCTTATATTGATATGGTAGAACCATATAATGACTTATTAGCCTTTGAGGGAATTGAGCAATTTAGTCATCTCTGGTTAGTTTGGCAGTTTCATGATAATAAAAATCAAGACAGCGCAGATAAGTTCCGTCCACAGGTTCGTCCGCCACGTTTAGGTGGTAATGAAAAAATTGGGGTATTTGCTACACGAAGTATGTATAGACCATCTCCAATCGGGCTTTCAGTCGTAAAACTTAATAAAGTGGAAAAGGTAGGGAAGTCCGTTCGTGTCTATGTCACAGGAAGTGATTTGTTAAATGGCACCCCAATTTTAGATATCAAACCCTATATTCGATATTCTGATGCAATTGCGGAGGCTCAAAGTGGTTATGCGCATGCAGAACCTGAACGAAAGGCAGTCATTTGGAATGAAACTGCGTTAACAGCACAAAAATGTTTTCTGCAAAATAAAGAAATAGATTCGCAGTATATTGATGAGCTTGAGCAAGTGTTAGCTTTAGATCCTCGGCCTGCTTATCAAGAAGACCCTGAACGAATCTATAAAATGAAATTTTCAAACTTTGATATTCATTTTAAGGTCGATCAATTTGTAGTTACCGTCATCGATGTGGTGAAGACTTCTTCGCTTGCACAATAGAAATTTTTAAAACCAATGGACATTGAGCCAAAGTAAAGTAATCAATATTCCCATGTGAATGAGTTGGGCGGGAACGAAAGCAAGGGCATAGTGTAGCCCGCCCGAAATTGCAGAATTCACACTTTTAGCAAGTGCATGAACTGCAAAGCCTCCTAAAAAGGCAATTAATAAGGATGTCATGTGTGCGCTATCAGGTTCACCTTGCACAATGACCGCTGCTATAGCTGCATGTATTTCAAATAATGAAGCAAGTAACGTTCCCGCGATTAATCCCGCATCGCCTAAAGATATACTTAAACCATAAACACCTGCCTGAATAAGGGTAAGTGTACCTGCAATAATAATGGCCTCTTTTAAGCTGAACATTCTTGAGTCAAGCTCGGGCGAAGCCGTACTAGGCTCGGCTTTACGTAATAAAATAAAGGCCCATACTGCTAAAACTATTAATGCAATAAGTGTAGGAAATATAATTAGCTTGAACCAAGCAAAGCTAATACCGATCACAATAATTAAGGTCTGAATCAGTGTTGAAACGCAAGACATCAATGCAGCACCTGCATTAGTCTTTGCATTTGCTCGACCAGAACGAACTTCTAAACCTAAACTGGCAATGGTCGCCGTACTTGAAACAAAACCAGAGGCTAAGGAAGAAAGTAATAAAGCATTTTTAGATGACAAAAGTCGCTTTGCTATATGAGCGAGTGCTTGCACAAATAAAATTAAAGTCAGTAATTTTAAAATCACATGTGGATTTAGAACTGGTCCCCAAAAAGGCTTATTGGGAACTAAAGGCAAAGCAATTAAAAGTAAGGCAAGTAGAAAAATACCATCACGCAATTCCGATTCAGTAATCCACTGACTGGCAATGCCATGCATAGACTGCTTAGCTATTAAGATGGTTGTCATGATCACAGCTAGGCCAGCAGCGAGCGAAATATTCCAAATACAAAGTGCGCCAATGAAGTAAGTCATAATAAAGGCGAGTTCGGTGGTTACGCCCGGGTCATTTGGCTGATTTTTAAGAGATACAATACTAATAGCACCAATAATTAAAGCACCGACAATTCCAATTTCAATACCGAATAAAAAACAGATCGCTCCTAATAACGCACTAATTGCAAAAGAACGGAAACCCGCAAAAGTTTTGTATTCATGTTTCAGTTTACTTCGTTCTCTTTCTAAACCAATTAACAAGCCGCAACCAAGCGCTGCCGCAATGACTGTAATGAATTCTTCAAATGATGCTGTTTGTAATGACATTGTCATTGGAAGTTCCATATTACTTCCTCTTTGGCTTATTGTTATAAGTAGATTTGAATCAATTTAAAAAAATTATGTATTCACGTTTAGTTTATGCTTTTTATTATAGTGAGCATAGTGTCTTTTTTAGACAAAACTAGGCATAAAATATTTCTATAAATATGACCTATAACACAAAAAAATATTAAGTTGAGAATTAGTTTAATTAACTGATGTTGAAGGATATTTAAATCTAAAACATCTCTGCTATATTATAAAAATATATTGGGGACAATGCATGAATGCACAAGTAGAAATAGATACGTATTGGTGTCTAGAACAACTATTACAAGAAGGTCGTATTACAGACCGAGACAAATTATTGGTACAGTCAAGTCACCGCCAAAAAGACCAGTTAAAGTGGCATCCATTACAGTGGATCGCACATTTTAATTTAAAAGATCAGCAACACACACATGCCCATTTGAGCTTAAACCGCTTGTGTTTATGGTTTGCAGATCGGGTTCAGCTACCTTTATTTGTAATAGATCCTTTAAAGGCAGATGTCAGCGCTTTAACGCAGGTCATGTCACAAGAGTTTGCGATTCGCAATCATATTTTAGCTGTTGAAATTCATGCTGACCGAATCGTGATAGGAACAGATCAGCCCTTTCAAACAGATTGGCTCAATAATCTCGAACGAAGTCTAGCACCTAAAAAAATTGAACGGGTACTGCTTAATCCCGAACAGTTACAGCGTTATTTGCGAGAATATTATCAGGTAAGTCGCGCGGTAAACTCGGCTCAAAAAGATGCGGCTCATGACCGCGACACTAAAAATGTTGAAGCACTTTTGCAGCTTGGCGATAGTCAAAATCCAGATGCGAATGATCAGCATATTGTGAAATTGGTCGACTGGATTTTACAGTTTGCATTTGAACAGAGTGCCAGTGATATTCACATGGAACCGCGCAAAGATAATGGTAAAGTTAGGTTCCGTATTGATGGCGTTTTACACACCATTTATAACATGCCTTCAAATACACTGACCGCCGTGATTTCTCGAATTAAAATTTTAGGGCGTTTGAATGTAGCGGAAAAGCGTAAACCACAAGATGGTCGCTTAAAAACACGTACACCAAAAGGGCAAGAAACCGAATTACGTTTATCAACCTTACCAACAGCATTTGGTGAAAAACTGGTTATGCGTATTTTCGATCCTGATGTGTTGGTGCGTTCTTTTCAGCAGTTGGGTTTTGATCAGTCATTGCTGCAACAATGGCAGCGTATTACACAAAATAGTCACGGTATTATTTTAGTCACGGGTCCCACAGGCTCCGGTAAAACGACCACGCTATATTCTTCTTTAAAGCAACTCGCAACTGATCAAGTCAATGTCTGTACTATTGAAGACCCGATTGAAATGCTAGAGCCTAGTTTTAACCAAATGCAGGTCAATAACGCAATTGAATTAGGCTTCGCAGACGGTGTACGTGCACTGATGCGACAAGACCCCGACATTATTATGATTGGGGAAATTCGTGATCAAGATACAGCGAATATGGCCATTCAGGCAGCATTAACAGGTCATTTGGTACTATCAACTCTACATACCAATGACGCACCGTCTAGTCTGACTCGGTTACATGATCTAGGGGTACAGCCATTTCTGACAGCCGCAACCATTTTAGGTGTGCTCGCACAGCGTTTAGTACGGCAGCTTTGCCCCCACTGTAAGCAAAAAACTCACATTAATGAGGATGAATGGCAACACCTAACCTTTGACTACATTATGGAAATGCCTGAAACAGTTTATCAGGCAGTAGGCTGTGAAGAATGTCGTCATACAGGCTATAAAGGGCGAGTCGGTATTTACGAATTTATGCCAGTCAGTCTTGAGCTTAAACATCTTGTTAGTAGTCATGTCACATTAAATGATTTAAGAACTCAAACTAAAAAAGAAGGTATAGAACCTTTAAGAATTGCGGGAGCCCGTAAAGTGATTGAAGGGCTTACAACATTAGAAGAGGTCTTGAGGGTTGTGCCATTAAATTAAGTTTTTCTTAAGATTCACCTCATTTATGCTTGATTTAATCGCTTTATCCCAAGAGGGAACCATAAACAGAGGGTAATAATATGAATATGCTTAAAGTAATGTTGATGACTGCTGGTATGACTGCTGCTGGCGTAGTTGTGGCAAATACACCAGTGAATCAAGCTGCAATTGCTCCGGCAACTGTCACCACAGTAAAACAGGCATTAACCTCAAAAGATAATACACCGATCAAATTACATGGTCAGGTTGTAAAATCTTTAGGTGATGAAAAATATCAATTTCGTGACAAGACCGGTAGCATTACAATTGATGTAGATGATGAACTTTGGCAAGGTCGCCCTATTTCAGCCAATACAAATGTGACTTTAATTGGTGAAGTAGACATTGACTATAAACCTTTAAAACGCGTAGAGATTGACGTAGATCAAGTTCAATTCTAATGAATCAATCTCTAGATTCACTACTTTTAGCCGCATTTAAATCATGCGGCTTTGCTTTTTTTATAAAGGCTTGGCAAGATCAAATCAGGATATAACAGGAAAAATAGATGAGAATTTTGCTTGCAGAAGATGATCGCTCTCAAGCTGAAAGCATTCAATCATGGTTAGAGTTAGACGGTTATCAGGTAGATTGGGTCGAAAGAGGGGATTATGCGCTCACGGCAATTGAACAGCATGATTATGACTGTATTTTACTTGATCGGGGACTACCACAACTGGCTGGTGAAAAGGTTTTAACATCAATCCGTCATAAACAAAAAAATGTTCCTGTTATTTTTATTACTGCACGTGACAGTATTCATGATCGGGTAGAGGGTCTGGATTTAGGTGCAAATGATTATTTAGTTAAGCCTTTTAGTTTAGAAGAGTTATCGGCTCGCATCCGCGCTCAATTACGTAAACAAACTTTGAGTCAGCAATCAATTCTAACGTGGGGTGATCTGCAACTCGACACACAAGCGAAAGTCGTATTAAGCGCTGGCAGGTCTATCGATTTAACGGCAAAAGAATTCCAAATATTGCGTAAGCTTATGGTGCATCCCGAGCATATTATTACCCGTGATCAATTAGAAGAAGCCCTTTATGCATGGGGCGAGGAAATTGAAAGTAATGCGATCGAAGTGTTTATTTATCAACTTCGAAAAAAAATCGGAAGCAGCAGCATTAAAACCATACGGGGGCTAGGCTACCGTATGGGAGATTTAAAATGAAATCGAATCGCTCATCTTTGCAGTCGCAACTGATTAAAACCACGATGTGGAGTAGTATCGTGGTGGGATTGTTGGCTTTAAGCTTACTCACCATATTTTCGATCTACCACAACATGTCAGTGCAAGACGAAATCATGGATGAAATTTCAGATACTTTGCTCGTTTCCGATCTTTCCGAACATTCCATGAAACAGTTTGATGAGCTGAGTGATGAATTTGATATTCAGTATGAGTTATTAAACACAGGCCAAGTACTTACTCATTCTCATACCTATCAGCATGAACTTTTTGAACAAGGTAACTTATCAGAAGGTTTTTCGTATTTTTGGTTTGATGGACAATTATGGCGTAGTCTAGCTGCACAGCAAGAAGACTCTCAACTACAAGTTGAAGTTTTTCAACCAATGAGTACGCGTGTTGAAGAGGTACTTAAAGCACTTGCTGGATATAGCGGTCTTATGGTGTTGTTCTGGCTATTACAATGGGTGATTATAAGTTGGCGTACCGAACATGAATTGGCCGCGTTAAATCTACTTTCTAGACGGATTGCTCAAAAAACTGCATCAAATTTAGAACCGATTCAAGAGCCAGATGTCATTACAGAAATTCAACCTGTTATAGATGCTTTAAATCAATTGCTTGCAAGACTGCAAAGAGCTCTCGTTGCTGAACAGCGTTTTACTGCGGATGCTTCGCATGAGCTACGTTCTCCGTTATCTGCCATACAAATGCGCCTTCAGGTTTTGCAGCGTAAATACCAACATCTTCCAGAACTTCATCAAGATTTTGAACGCATACAAGAAGACGTTTCTAGAAGTACAAAAATACTTGAAAATTTGTTACTTCTTGCTCGTTTGGAACCTAATGAAGCTGAGCAGCCCGATCTGCCTAAGACAGTTATCGATTTAAATTATTTGTTGGCAAGAGTGATTGAAACTGTAGATTTAGATGCGAAAGCTAAACAGATGTTGATAGAGACAAATACTTTATCGACAGAAACTAAAACATATGCGAATGAAGAATTGCTGTTTATTGCTTTTAGAAATTTATTTGATAACGCCATTCGTTATAGCCCGAATTTAGGCTCTATTCATGTTGAGATTAGTCAGTATGAACAGCAAATTAAGGTGTCTATTGAAGACACGGGAAATGGGGTAGATGATGAAGTGCTATTACGGTTAGGGCAGCGTTTTTTTAGGGTGCTTGGTACTCAGCAGCAAGGTTCTGGGTTAGGAATTTCAATTACTCGAAAAATTATTGAATTGCATAATGGCAAGTTACATTTTATGCATGCTGAACAAGGTGGTCTGAGGGCAGAGATTATTCTTCCTTCATAAAAAATAGCATGGTTACCCATGCTATCCATTTTTTGTTTTCCCACGAATATTATTGAAACGCGAGTATGTTTTTTATTTGGTTAAAATTAGGCGATTGTTGCGAGTGAGGCGTAAACGATATTCCTCGCCAGCATGCATAATGCGAATTTCACGGCCTAATGCAAAGAGATTATTAGAATGTAACATTGGTAAGGCGTGAGCTGTGTCATTGTTACGGGTAAATAAGCTAAAAGGTGCGTTCATTTGTTGTGCTCCGTGGTATGTTCTTGAACGATTTAAATGATAATCATTATCGAATAGATCTGTCAATGAGATTTTTAAGATTTTATAAAATGATAAAATTTGCTTACACTTGAGAAAAGTTTTAGAGAGTAAAAAGATGCCCAAACCAATAGTCGATGTCGCTATAGCAATCTTGATCCATCGTGGAAAAATATTAGTTGGATGGCGCGAAGAGCAGCAACATCAAGGTGGAAAGCATGAGTTCCCTGGAGGGAAGGTTGAGCAGGGTGAAACGCCAGAAGAAGCCTGCCGCCGTGAAATCTATGAAGAAGTGGGTATTGGTTTAAAAGATTGGCACCAGTTTGATTATATTCACCATGAATATGATGACATCATTGTTAATTTACATTTATTCCATAGTTATGTGCCTGATCAACTATTAAATCTTATTCATCAACCATGGGCATGGTATACACGTGAACAGTTGCTTCACCTAAACTTTCCAAAAGCCAATAAAGACATCATAACAAGGCTATACTGGCCTCATCTCATCAAAATTAGCAATACACTTAAACCTGTAGAAAACAGTGATGCCTTATTGTATTGGCGTATAGAGGATGAATTTGGCCCGCGAGAAGTAGAGCAACTAATTGCCTTAAATGAAGGGCAACGATCAAATTTAATTATAAATGTAGATATTTGGCAGCAATTAAGCCCTGAATTACAAAAACAGATTAAGACCGTTCATTTAAAACAATCTCAACTCATGAATTTGCATAAAGGCGATTTAACAGTGGGCGTACGTTATATTGCTGCTTGTCATGATGCTGTTTCTTTAAAGCAAGCTCAGCAAATTGGCTGTGATGCTGTTTTTGTAAGTCCTGTAAAACCAACTACGACTCATCCAGAAGCTGTGGCATTAGGTTGGGAACGTTTTAGTGATCTCGCTCAAAATAGCCAGATTCCGGTTTTTGCATTAGGAGGGGTGCATCCAGACGATTTAGCCACTGCGCAGCAGCATGGTGCATATGGCTTAGCAGGTATTCGTAATTTCTAATAAGAAAATAAAAAGTATTAAAAGCTAGAGAGCTTTTAATGCTTGCTGTGCTTCTTGAACAGTTTTTTGATTATTGCGTTGTTGCCCAGCTTTTAAGATGACTAACCATAGCTGCTTTTTCATTGGCTGACTTTGGGCAAAACTCAAACCACGTCTTGCTAAAGACTCAGCATTAGAATATTGCTGTTTATGATTTGCCGTAAGCGCAAGAAATAAATAAGTCTCAGCTGCTTGTGGTGCTAAACGCTGTGCTTGAAGCGCATAGCGTTCAGCCTCTGACCATTGCTGATTTTTATAAGCCTGCTGTGTTTTTTGCATTAAAACTTTAAATGCGGGTAATTGGCTTCCGTCATCATTAAAGCGTTGCGGTTTTTTTTGCTGAGGAACAATCACTTGTAAGCTTTTACGTTGAATTTCCGGATGATCATAAGGTGTAATTTTTACACCAGATGAGGACTCGGACTTCTTCTTTTCAGAAACAGGAGGTGTTTTCTCTTTTGGAGCTGAATGATCTGGTAAAGTTGTACAGCCGACCATAAGTACAGCACCAATATAAAAAACACCTTTCTTCAACATATCCTAATTTCCTGTTAACGCTTAGTTGTTATAACTACCACTTGAAATGATTCGTGTGTTATTCGACAGATCTTGTTCCATCTGGTTTTCACTTTCACGAATATAACTGTCGGTATTATCATCCTGAGAATCAGGAATTGTGTTATCACTTTGTGGCGTATATGTTGGATCAACTTGATAATAAGGTGCTCCACATGGCGTAGCACGGTGCGGAACCGTATGCGTTAGCATCGGAATATACATAGCACCATCACATGCCTGAGCAGATAAATCACCCGTTGCACGGTCAATCCACTGCCACTGTACTGTGTCTGGTTGGCGTAGGTTTACAGGCGTTTGACGTAATTGTTTCATCACATTAATCCATACTGGCAATGCACCAGATGAACCTGTTAATCCAGTCACTTTGTTATCATCTAAACCTAACCACACTACAGCAACGTGGTTACCTGAGTAGCCCGCAAACCATGAGTCACGTGTATCGTTAGTCGTACCTGATTTACCCGCCAATTTTAAAGCTGGAGACAAGCTATTATAAGCTGCGCGACCAGTACCCGAAGACATGACCTGTTGTAGACCATAATTCATGATATAGCCAACAGATGGATCAATGGTTTGTTGAACATTCAGGCCATAACGGTCAAGCAGGCGACCATTCGCATCTACGACAGATCGAATCGCGCGAGTCGGATATTTAAAACCACCTGTAGCAAAGTTCTCATAAATTCCAAGAACCTCCATTGGTGACATATTGACTGCCCCAAGGAAAATAGAAGGGTAGGCAGGAATGGTCGACTCAACACCAAACTTTCTTAAGTTGTTGGTAAATGTTGACAAACCAAACTCTTGACCCAAGCGTACAGCAGAGAGGTTATATGAATTTGCCAAAGCTTCACTCAGGCTGACTACACCATGTCCGCCACCACTGTAGTTTTTAGGTGTCCAGCTTTTGCCACCATCTACAGGGACACTAATCGGTGCATCTTCAATTTGGGTTGCCCAGTTGTAACGCCCAGATTCAATAGCACTTAAATAAATCACAGGTTTTAATAAAGAACCGACTTGGCGTTTTGCATCTACAGCACGGTTAAAACCAGTAAAGTCTTGTGTAGAACCAACAGCAGCAACAAGCTCGCCGTTTTCTGGATGTGCAATCAGTACAGCACCTTGTAAATTTTTCAAACGTGATGGGTTACTGTTTGCTAAGCGCTCTACAGAAGCTTTAAACGCATTTTGAACTTGAGTTTGAGTAATTGGGTCTAAAGTTGTAAAAATACGTAAGCCCTGATTAGTTAAATCACTTTCTTGATATTCTGTACGTAATTGACGACGCACAATATCTAAAAAGTCAGGGAATTTTGCAGGGCCTAAACTTGGTTTGCTTAGCACATTTAAAGGACGTGCAATTTCATCTTCATATTCTGCTTGAGTTAAATAACCCATTACACGCATGTTATTTAACACGGTATCGCGACGTTTTTTTGCACCTTCAGGATTTTTCCATGGGTTATACAAAGAAGGGCCTTGCACTAAACCGACTAAATAAGCTTGCTGTGCGACACTTAGCTCACGTAACGGTAAACCAAAATAAAATTGAGAAGCCAAACCATAGCCATTAATTGAGTAGCTACCATTTTGGCCTAGATTCACTTCATTTAAGTAGGCTTCTAAAATTTCATCTTTGCTGTAATGCAGCTCAATGAGTAAAGCCATTAATGCTTCATTAACTTTACGTTTGAGTGTGCGTTCAGGTGTGAGGTAGAAGTTTTTAACTAATTGCTGAGTCAGGGTTGAACCACCTTGACGTTTACCACCTGTGATATTACTCACCAATGCACGAGCAGTACCACGAATTGAAATACCGTGATGATGATAGAAATTACGGTCTTCTGTTGAAATTAAAGCTTCAATAAGTGGTTTAGGGACATTATTCAGTTTAATGAGAACACGGTCTTCATTATGTTGAGGGTAGATCCCGCCAATCAGAAGTGGCTCCAGTCGTGCAACACCAGTTGAAGAAGGTTTTGTACTTCGAACTTCAGCAACCTGATCATTTGCAAAACTTAACTCTAGTACTTGTTCGGGCTCAACACTGTCGCCGTAATCAAAACCACGCGTGTGGATATACATATTGCTACCCTGAGCAACATAGGTTCCAGACTTGTCATAATTACTTGAAGTTTTGTAACCCAAGAGTTTTAATTCTTGAGTGAAATTTGCTTGGGTAATAGGTGCGTTATTATAAATTTCCAAAGGACGTGCAAACACTTTGGCGGGAATATCCCACCGTTGTCCTTCAAATTTTTCACGGATAATATTATCTAAACGAATCAGATAGATACTAAGAGCAATAAAAGCACCAATGACCAAAATGGAAAAAATTAGTGCAAAGAAACCGATACCACGTTCAAACTTCATAAAAATGAGATAAAACCCTAACAATGCCTGTAATGATGCGATAGCTTGTCATCAATTTGCAATGATAAAACTGTGAATAATTGGAAAACTTAGATTGAATTTTACAGCATCTTGTTGTTATGTTTTTTTAAATTAATCAGGTTAATGTTATTATAGCCAAGTATCGCAGCGGAGCTTACTCATTCGTGCAAATTTCACATAAGTCCTTCAGAAACGTCGGGTTAATCGGTCGACCAGATAAATCATCAGTAGTAGAAACACTATGTTTAATTCATGATCATTTGTTGAACCTAGGCTTAAACCCCATTTTTGATCAGGAAACTGCTGAATTAGTGCCTTATGATCATGCACAAATTGTAAGTCGTCATTTATTGGGTGAAGTTGCTGATTTAGTCATAGTTGTTGGAGGCGATGGTTCTTTACTCCACGCTGCTAGAGCTTTAGTTCGCTACAATACGCCTGTTATTGGTATTAACCGCGGGCGGTTAGGTTTTTTAACTGATATCAAACCTTCAGAAGCCATTTTCAAACTTGACCAAGTACTTCAAGGGCATTTCCAGCTTGACCGCCGTTTCTTACTTGAAATGGAAGTAAGAACAAATGGTGAAGTCATTTATGACGCCATTGCTTTAAACGATGTGGTTTTGCACTCGGGTAAATCAGTACACATGATTGACTTCGAACTTAATATTGATGGTCAATATGTTTACCGCCAACATAGTGATGGTTTAATTGTTTCGACTCCAACCGGATCAACGGCTTATGCATTGTCAGGTGGTGGCCCAATTTTACATCCAAGTATGGATGCTATTGCATTAGTTCCAATGCATCCCCATACATTGTCATCACGTCCCATCGTCGTTGGTGGTCAAAGCGAAATTAAAATCGTTATTCGCGAAAATCGGGTATTACCAATGGTGAGTGCAGATGGACAACATAGTGTCTCGCTCAATGTTGGAGACAGTTTACACATCCGTAAACACCCATTTAAACTAAGTTTATTGCATCCGCCAGGTTATGATTTCTATATGGCCTGCCGTACCAAACTTGGTTGGAACCAAGATTTTGAATCTTTTCAAAGAGATGAATCATGAATATTGAACAAATGCTATCTGTTTTAAACCCTGAAATTGTGGAGCGTTTAAAAACAGCAGTAGAAATTGGTAAATGGCCAAACGGCGTTGTTTTAACTAAAGAACAACGTGAGACTTGTATGCAAGCTGTAATCGCTTGGGAGTTGAAGAACTTACCAGAAGATCAGCGTAGTGGTTATATTGACCGTGGTACAAAAGAAGAAGGCGAAGAATGTGATGATGATCATCACAAGCATGAACCAGAGTTTAAACCGATTCGTTTTGTTTAAAACTTAATAAGACAGAAAAATTATTTTTTGTTATTCCATACAGCCTTATATAGCATGTTTTTCATAAGTTATAGCATATAGGCTTTTATTACTTTTGAAGGATCAAAAGTAACCAAAAATCCTTTGTATCACTGACGATACTTCCTGTATCGCAGTGATACGGTCGACATCCATGTCGACCTTCACGATAGCATTTGTTAACTACGAATTAAGATTGCTTAAATTTCGTGTATCCCATAACACTTTTGCTTTTTGCATCGCTTCTTCAAAATTAGCAACAACGCCCATCGTATATAGCGCGATTCCGATGGTTTCTGTTACGGCCATTTCGCCATATTCATGATGCTGCTGACCAAGCCATACTGCTTTAAATGTTGCTAAATCTAATTCTTCTTCAATTGGGCTTCGCTCAGGTGTGAGCTTTGGTAACTCATGTTCATAAAGCTCACCATTTTTAATACCACAAATGAGTGTCTTAGCATCTGGATTTCGTTCAAATTCACCACCTTCACCTTTAATGACGGCACTATTTTGATAGCCTAAGCGTAACGCACTATGTTGATGTGAAGTTCTATAAGCAGGGTGGAATATTGCTTGTAAGGTAGCCTTAGCGTTAAAAGGATTAATTAAACGAGCCAAAGTATGAATAGGTGAACGCAATCCCATGACATTTCTTAGAGATATCAAGTCGCTTAAAACTGGTGAAATCACATCTAGTGGTAAGTAAGCGAAATTTTGCTCTACTAATTGTGCACTAGCTTCTTGTTCAGAATGACAAATTTGATAACCAAGATATTCTAAGACTTGCTCTGTATAAACACGGTTAAGCGTGTGACCTGACGCACCATGCATAACAATTTTATGGCCATGCTGGGCAAGCGTAAGGGCGGCTAACAAAAACCATGGATAGTGTTTTCGCTTACCTGCATAAGATGACCAATCTAAATCGACTTCTAAAGGCTCAAAATGAAGCTGATCTTTGGTCGCTTGCACAAACCCTGCAAGTTCATCAATCGATTCTTCTTTAACCCGAAGTAGCATTAAAAATGCACCTAGCTGTACATCTAGCACTTCACCTTTTAAAATCATGGTAAAAGCTTGATAGGCTTCTTCATAGCTTAAAGAGCGAGATCCGGTTTTCCCCTTACCTAAAATACGGACATATTGAGCAAAGGGATGTTCAGCATCTTTATAGATATTACGTTTAGTATTCATCGTAGTTCAAAACAATAAAAATGATGGGATGTAGGCAGCTCAAAATGAAATGTCCACAAGTATTTAATCAATATGACATAAAAAACTGCTGAAAAAATATCAAAAGTGTTTCTCATACTAAAGTCTTAAGGCTACCTGAGTGTTTTTTATGCGTATTAGCTAAAAAATTAACCGAATCGTTATTTAATTCGAGTACACTTTCTCGTGCTTTTTTGAGCACTCATATCATAATTTTATGTGATTCTCCTATATCTTCAGCTTTTTATTGAAAAAGTAAGAGGTTATTTCTAGCTACTCATAGTGGTTAGAAACTTCAGGTATTCTCCTGTTTTAGAAAACAGCTATTTTGTTTTCATTGAGGTAGTAGGAAGGTTTTTTGTTCACAAAAAACCATTTCCCTTTTGCGGTGTTAATGTGAAAGGTTAGGGCTGTGTATTCGTAAAGAATAGACGTTTCATTTTGGTATTTCCAACGGACTTGGAAATATAGATTGAAGTAAAGTTATGGCTAAAAAACCGATTTATAAATCACTTTATTTTCAGGTGATTATTGCGATTATTGCGGGTATCTTGGTAGGGCATTTTTCTCCAAGCTCAACGCAAATTGTCAATGGTGTCGAACAGCATATTCCGGGGTTAGGTGAAAAACTCAAGCCATTAGGTGATGCCTTTATTCGTTTGATCAAGATGATCATTGCTCCAGTTATTTTCTGTACCGTGGTAAGCGGTATTGCTGGCATGGAAAGCATGAAGTCAGTCGGAAAAACTGGCGGCGTTGCGTTGTTATACTTTGAAATCGTTTCAACAATTGCACTTCTAATTGGCCTTGTTGTAATTAACATTGCTAAACCGGGTGTAGGGATGAATGTTGACCCTACCACTCTCGATACTTCGGGCATTCAAAAATACGTCAGTTCTGGTGAGTCACAATCTACCATTGATTTCTTAATGCACATCATCCCTGATACGGTGGTTGGCGCGTTTGCAAATGGTGAAATCTTACAAGTCCTTCTTTTTGCAATTCTCTTTGGTTTTGCTTTACATAAGTTAGGTGATGCAGGACGTCCAGTTTTAAAATTTATTGATCAAGTTGCACATGTGTTCTTTAACATTGTGAATATGGTCATGAAATTGGCTCCGATTGGTGCATTCGGTGCAATGGCATTCACTATCGGTAAATATGGTGTTGGTTCACTCGTACAATTAGGGCAGCTCATTATCTGCTTCTATATTACGTGCTTACTCTTTATCTTCTTAATCTTGGGTACAATCAGCCGTATTAGTGGATTCAGTATCCTTAAGATGATTCGCCTGATTCGTGAAGAGTTATTAATTGTACTTGGTACATCTTCTTCTGAATCTGTTTTGCCTCGCATGTTACGTAAACTTGAAATTGCAGGTTGTGAAAAATCTGTAGTTGGTTTAGTTATCCCAACAGGTTATTCATTTAACCTAGATGGTACGTCAATTTATTTGACTATGGCTGCAATCTTTATTGCTCAGGCAACAAATACACAGCTTGATATTCAACATCAGATTACTTTGTTATTGGTACTCTTAATTTCATCTAAGGGTGCTGCAGGTGTAACAGGCTCTGGCTTTATTGTTATGGCTGCAACTTTATCTGCTGTAGGGCATATTCCAGTGGCAGGTCTGGCATTGATTTTAGGTATTGACCGTTTCATGTCAGAAGCCCGTGCATTAACTAACCTTGTTGGTAACTCATTAGCAACGATTGTTGTTGCTAAATGGGTCGGTGCTTTAGATAAAGATAAGCTAAATGATGCTTTAAACAATCCAGATGAAGTCGACAGAAAAATGATGGAGCAAAAAACTCCTCAAGTCGCTGAAGGTTTAGATTAATTCAAATAAACCTATATAAAAAAGGAAGCTTTGGCTTCCTTTTTTATTGGCTGACTGAAAAGTACAGTTTTAATGAGCAGCTATGCCATGACAGTTGCTAAAAAAATGATTAGCATGCAGAGCAATGAGATTAGATAAAACAATAAAGCTGAAGGAAAATATTATGTTGGCATACGATGCAGATTTAGAATTATTCCGTGATAATTTTAAACGTTTTATGAATGAGCATATTGCTCCACATTATGACCAATGGGAACGCGAAGGAATCATGCCACGTTCTGTCTGGAATCAACTGGGCGAAAATGGCTTTTTATGTGTGGATGTTCCAGAAGAATACGGTGGTTACGGCGTACCAACCTATTATTCATTAATGTTGGTTGAAGAATCGGCACGTGCTGGTTTTTGCGCATTATCAACAGCGATTTCTTGCCACTCTGAAATTGCTGCACCATACATTTTACACATTGGCACAGAAGAGCAAAAACAATATTGGTTGCCGAAAATGGTAACAGGTGAGGTGGTTGGTGCTATCGGTATGACTGAACCTGGAGCAGGTTCGGATTTACAATCAATGCGTACTAGCGCCATTTTGCAAGATGATCATTATTTATTAAATGGCTCAAAAACTTTTATTTCAAATGGACAGCATGCTGATCTTGTTGTGCTTGCAGTAAAAACTGATCCTCAAGCGCGTGCAAAAGGTGTTTCATTATTATTAGCTGATACTCATCTAGAAGGCTTCAAAAAAGGCACAAATCTAGACAAAATCGGTCTGCATTCTCAAGACACATCTGAGCTGTTTTTTGACAATGTTAAGGTTCCTAAAAACCAGTTACTCGGTCAAGCTGGGCAGGGTTTTGCTTACTTAATGCAAGAGCTACCGCGTGAACGTACGGCCATTGCTTCTACCGCAATTGGGGCAATCCGCGGTGCAATTGATTTGGCAACCGCTTATGTAAAAGAGCGTCATGCATTTGGTCAACCCATTTCACAGTTCCAAAATACGCGTTTTGTTTTAGCACAAGCAAAAATTGATGAGCTTGCTACAGCTGCTTTTTATGAGAGAAACGTTGCTCTATATCAAGAAGGTAAGCTTGATGTGGAAACAGCAGCGGCGCTTAAAAGTTTCAGCACTGACATGCAAATGAAAGTCGCAGATAACTTGCTGCAACTCTTTGGTGGTTATGGTTATATGACTGAATATCCAATTTCACGTTTCTTTGTAGATGCACGTATTCAACGTATTTACGGTGGTACAAATGAAATTATGAAAGAAATCGTAGCGCGTGGATTAATTGGCAAAGCCTAATTAAATAGATTTAAAAAAGCCTACCTTTTAGTAGGCTTTTTTATATTACCTATTTGTTAGTTTGATGAATGACAGGATAGTCTTGTTGTTTCGGTAATTGCTGTAATGCATGATTCATCTTTCTTAAAAACTCATCAGCTTCATCTTGATGAAATGAATCTTCGGTGTATTTACTACGTTCTTGAAAGACGACACCACAACCCGTTATTTTCATATTTTCAGGATTAAATGACCAGTCATTTGGATTCTTTAAGTTAATGTTTAAATCACTTTCACAGCTTTTCCATAAACGTGAAAACTCATTTGATAATTCTGCTTTAAATCCTCGTGTTGGATAGACTGAAAATCCTTTCATTTCGGGATTAGAAAACTGTATAAACTTGTCTACTGGCATACCGCCCCAAATGATTGCTGTATCTGGTGGTAAATAGATACCTGATAAATTTTTCTCTTTTAAAGCATGCATTTGCTCAAATTTCTGTCTGAAATGTTGCGACTGATAGGTCAGCTTGGTTTGAGGTGGGATTGGAATGCCACGAACTTGATTACCGACAGTCGTCATATAGTACGGAGAATTATCCCTACCATTGCATCCTGCGATTAAGGGGCAACCGCCACAAGCGGTTAAACTAAAACTTGTAATACCCAGTAAGCCTAAAACAATAATTTTATTCATTCTATTTTACTGTTGTTATGACATATTGGGTCAGTATAACCAATCTATACATTAAGAGGACTATCTTTAAGAACAACGAAATAATCATCTGTAAATGTAATTATGTTTTTACTTGGCTGGCTGCTGCAACGGCCCATCAAATAAAGATTTACAGCTTTCTAAATTTTGACATGAAGCAAACATAAGTGCTTTAGGCAAGCTCGCATACAAATTTGTAATATGTTGTTCAGCAGGGTTATAAAAATGCCAATAACTAAACTGGTTTGAACGTTTATTTTCTAAGGCTTTAAAGAAATTTGCTTCATTAAATTTATTGTTAAGTTGAGTGTGAGGGCCACCTTGCTCATGTGTACCGACTGTGGTCATGAGTAAAGGAGAATGATTTGGTTTTTGAGTTTGCCAATGATTTAACTGCTGAAATAACATGCCTTGGTCAAACCAGAGAGAAGGGCTTGCAGCAAAGTAACGCTGAAATGCATCTGGTTTTTGAAAAAAATGATAAAGCACAAACAAACCTCCAAAAGAATGTCCATAAAGACTTTGCTGTTGGCTATTAATCGGAAATTGTTTTGCAATTGTAGGCTTGAGTTCGCTATTTAAAAAAGCAATAAACTGATCAGCACCCCCATATTTATATTTACCTTGTGCTTGAAATTCAGCAGAAGGTTTTGGAGTGTAATCATAAGCACGCTTTTGCACATCAAAGGTTTTTTGCTGAGGGTAACCAACTGCTACGATCATGAGTGGATCTAGTCCTAATTTAGTAGAACCAGCGCCAATCGACTGAGCAATATTGACAGCACTTGGAAATGTAGCATTTCCATCTAATATATAAAGTACTGGATACCCATGTTGGGGCGGGGCGACAGGCGGTTTATAAATTTGAATAAGATAATCATGGCCTGCATTTTTAGATTTAATTTGAAATTGTGCCTGATTATTTTGAAAAACGATTTTTTGTTGATTTTGTATAGGCGTTTCAGCCAAAACAGGACAGCTTATTAAAGTACTTAATAGAAAACTATTAGATAAAAGGAAAAATGATTTTTGCATAATGGACGATAATAAAATTTATTATGCAAATGATAAATGAAAATCATTATCAAATAAAGTGATCAAGAAATGTGAGCAAAAAGGTTAATGAAAAAAGCTCTTACAGCTATATTGCCTAACAAATCAAAGCAGACTATTGTTATACTCTCGTTTAAAAGATGATTTTACTGAGGCTGCATTCTAATGATCAACGATGATCAAAACAAAACGACTTCTCTTAGTTTAGAACAAATTCGCGAAGATATTGATAGTGTAGATCAACAGATTCAAGAATTATTAAATCGACGCGCAAGCCTTGCTGAAGCTGTTGCAAAAGCTAAATTTGCTTCCGAAGAGAATCCTTTGTTTTATCGTCCTGAACGTGAAGCACAAGTTTTACGCAAAGTCATGGAGCGCAACCAAGGTCCTTTGTCTGATGTAACCATGGCGCGTTTGTTCCGTGAAATTATGTCTGCTTGCCTTGCTTTGGAAGCTCCGCAAAGTATTGCTTTCTTAGGACCAGAAGGGACTTTTACTCAATCTGCTGTTCTTAAACACTTTGGTAAAGATGCAGTAGTTCGTCCATTACCAACTATTGATGAAGTGTTCCGTGAAGTAGAAGCGGGTAGTGCACATTATGGTGTAGTCCCAGTTGAAAACTCATCTGAAGGTATTGTGAACCATACTTTAGATTGTTTTAAAACATCGAATTTAAATGTGATTGGTGAAGTTGAATTGCGTATTCATCATCAATTCTTAGTCTCTGAAAATACACGTAAAGACAGTATTAAACAGATTTATGCCCACCAGCAAACTTTGGCTCAATGCCGCCAGTGGTTAGACGCGCATTATCCGGGTGTTGAACGTGTTGCCTTAAACTCAAATGCAGAAGCTGCACGTCGTATTCGTAACGAATGGCACTCAGCAGCAATTGCATCTGATATTGCAGCAGGTATGTATAACCTTGAAATCTTGCATAGCAATATTGAAGATAATCCGGAAAATACCACTCGTTTCTTAGTCATTGGCCGTGAAAAAATTCCACAAAGTGGCAATGACAAAACTTCATTATTAATTTCAGCACATGACCGTGCTGGTGCTTTATTAGAAATTTTAGCGCCGTTTGCAAAACATAATATTAGCTTAACAAGTATTGAAACCCGTCCAGCATTACCTGAAAAGTGGGCATATGTATTCTTTATCGATTTGGAAGGCCATATCGATCAAGAGAATGTTGCTGCGGCAATAAATGATATTCGCCCAATGGTAAAAGAGCTTCGTATTTTAGGTTCTTATCCTGCTGCCGTACTCTAATTACTCATGTTGGAATAATGACATGCATCAAGATGGGCATGTCATTATGCTTAAAAACAAATTGCTCAAAGGTTTAAATCACTTTGAGCAAAAGCAAAGTTGAAGTTATGTCACAACCCCTATTTAAAAAAGTTGCATTTATTGGTTTAGGACTAATCGGGTCGAGTTTGGCACGGGTTATTGTTGCCGAAAAGTTAGCGACAACTATTGTGGCTTCTACACGCTCACAGAAAACTTTAGAAGATGCAAAATCACTTGGCTTAATACAAGAAGGATTTTCTGATCCTGTAGAGGCTGTGAAAGGGGCAGATTTAGTTGTTTTAGCCTTGCCAGTACGTGCGACACAAAAAGTGCTTGAGCAAATTAAGCCTTATTTGTCAGAAAGCACGGTTTTAACAGATGTGGGAAGTACAAAAGGTAATGTTGTTGATGCAGCAAAAGCTGTATTTGGTGAAGATTTACCAGCAGGTTTTGTACCAGGACATCCTATTGCTGGTAGTGAGCATACGGGCGTTCATGCAGGTAAGGTTGATTTATTTGCAAATCACAAAGTTATTTTAACGCCATTACCAACAAGCGCAAAATGGGCAGTTGAGAAACTGATTCAACTTTGGTCAGCTGCTAAGGCTGAAGTTATTTGTATGGATGTTGCCAAGCACGATGAAGTTTTAGCACATACAAGTCACTTACCGCACTTGATGGCATTTAATTTGGTTGAGCAACTTGCAAACCGAGAAGATAACCTTGATATTTTCCGCTATGCAGCAGGTGGCTTTCGCGACTTTTCACGGATTGCAGCTAGTGATCCACAAATGTGGCATGACATTTTCTTTGCCAATAAAACAGCCATATTAAATGCTGTAGATGGCTTCGAAAAGCAACTTACAGTACTTAGACAATTGATTGAAAGCGAAGACTCTCATGCATTAATGGGATTACTCGGCCATGCTCAGGCAGCACGTCAACATTTCAATCATATGTTAGCCAAAAAACCTTTAATGGAGAAAAATAAGGTGACACAGCAATTCAGTATCTTACCGGGAAATAAGGCATTTAAAGGTAAATTTACCGTACCGGGTGACAAATCTGTGTCACATCGCTCCATTATGTTTGGTGCTATTGCCGAAGGCACGACGCATGTCACTGGTTTCCTTGAAGGTGAAGATGCTTTGGCGACTTTGCAAGCTTTCCGTGATATGGGTGTAAGCATTGAAGGCCCAAAGAATGGTGAAGTGACCATTCATGGGGTAGGCATGCATGGTTTAAAAGCACCAGCGAGTGCCTTGTATATGGGTAACTCTGGTACAAGCATGCGTTTGCTTTCAGGTATGTTATCTGCACAAAAATTTGATTCAGTAATGACAGGTGATGCATCACTTTCTAAACGTCCAATGGAGCGTATTGCTAAGCCATTGCGTTTAATGGGCGCACAAATCCAGACAACAGGTGAGAAAGGTACACCACCTGTAAGCATTACGGGTAGCCAGCAATTAAAAGGTATTCAATACGACTTGCCAATGGCATCTGCTCAGGTGAAGTCGGGTATTTTACTTGCGGGCCTATGGGCTGAAGGTGAAACTTCGGTAACTGAGCCAGAACCAACTCGTGACCATACAGAGCGCATGCTTCGTGCATTTGGCTATGATGTTAAAACCGAAGGCAACAAAATTTCTCTTGTTGGTGGTGGAAAATTAGTGGGTACTAATATTCAAGTTCCATCTGATATTTCATCTGCTGCTTTCTTTATGGTGGGTGCTGCAATTACAGAAGGTTCCGATGTTGTTCTTGAAGCTGTAGGTATTAATCCAACACGTACAGGCGTAATTGAAATTTTAAAACAGATGGGTGCTGACCTGACCGTTGAAAATGAACGTATTGCCGGTGGAGAGCCTATTGCTGATATTCATATTAAAGGTTCACGCACGCTTAAAGGCATCCATATGCCTGAAGACCAAGTACCTTTAGCAATTGATGAATTCCCAGCTTTATTTATTGCAGCAGCTTGTGCCGAAGGTCAAACAGTATTAACTGGTGCGGCAGAACTTCGTGTGAAAGAGTCTGACCGTATTCAGGTTATGGCAGATGGCTTAAAAATCATGGGTATTGACTGCACACCGACTGATGATGGAATCATTATCGAAGGTAAAGGCAAATCTGGCGATTGGTCACCAATCTTTGCTGGCGGTGAAATTGAATCACATCATGACCACCGTATTGCGATGAGTTTTAGTATGGCAGGTCTTCGTAATTCTGGTCCGATTACAATTCATGGTACTGAAACTGTGGCGACAAGCTTCCCGACTTTCACTGAGTTGGCGAATCGTGCAGGCTTAACAATCGAAGTTAGCCAATAACTTTTGACCTGACACATTTTATAATTGCTAACACAATAGCAACGGCAGCAGCGAGCTAAAGGCTTGGCTGCTGTTTGTTTATTGCTTATGCTAAGTGCAGATAATGATAAAAGTGTTAGGATAAAGGATGAAAAAATTACAATTTATTGCCAGTTGCCCACAACATGGGGTGCTTGATCATCCACCAAATGAATGCCATATCACTCAAGAATATGTAGCGGCTTTACTGTTTAAACAATTGGGGCATTATGGCTTCGATGCACAGCACATTGTGCATGAACATGAAAAAGTAGAAGTGAGTATTGATAATCATCTTTTGCCATTATCTATTACTTGCCAGAAAACAGATCATGAAGGGCATCTCATGTGTGAAATCTCTGCCAATCCAGATGAAGAACAAGACTGGTTTGAGAAAATCGAAACACAAAGCATTATTCGTCAGCTTGCACAGGCCGTTGAAAATAGTTTAAAGGCCGATCACAGCTTTTCAGCATTTGAATGGAAAAACTAAGCACACGATTGTTAAGACTTATTCATGAAGTACGGCTTTTTAGAAAAGTCGTACTATTTCTTTAGATTAAAGATAAAAATACAAAATCTTTCCCTAAATCGCTACCTATCTTTAATGCATTGTGTATATTGAAATTATTACGATATTTACATAATTAGAGTGTGGTTTTCATGACACAAGTTGATATTGCAGCGTTATCTCCTCAAGTAGTTTGGCAGCATTTTCAAACACTTTGCACTATTCCTCGTCCGTCAAAACATGAACAAAAGCTTCGCGAGTTTTTACAAAACTGGGCTGAAAGTCGGAATCTAGAAACTTATGTAGATGAAGTCGGTAATTTGATTATTCGTAAAGATGCGACTCTGGGTAAAGAACATGTGTCTGGAGTTATTCTTCAGGGCCATTTAGATATGGTTACACAAGCCAATACTGGTACGGTACATGACTTCTTTAAAGACCCGATTCGTCCAGTTCTTGAGGATGGCTGGCTAATTGCCAAAGACACTACTTTAGGTGCTGATAATGGCATTGGGGTAGCCTTAGCTTTAGCAGTTTTAGACTCAAATGATATTGCTCATGGGCCAATTGAAGTTCTTCTAACCGTTGATGAAGAAGCAGGGATGAGTGGTGCACGGCTTTTAGAGTCTGGGGTCCTAAAAGGGAAATGGTTATTTAATATTGATACAGAAGAGTGGGGGCAGTTATATCTTGGCTGTGCTGGAAGTATTGATGTTGAAGTAGAGCAACCACTTACTTATGAACCAATCCCTGAAGATCTGAACATTGTGAATATTCAGGTTGCGGGCCTTAAAGGTGGTCACTCTGGTGTAGATATTCATTTAGGACGTGGCAATGCCAACGTTATTTTAGCCCGCTTTTTAAATCACCATTTAGCTCCGCTTGGCGGGCACCTTGTTGAGTTTATAGGTGGTACAGCCCGTAATGCTTTACCGCGAGAAGCAGTGGCAACCATTGCAATTTCGTCTAACCAATTACCCGAATTAGAAAAATTACTCGCTGAATATCAAACGATATGGAAAGACCAATTACAGAGTATTGATGATAATCTGCAATTAACTATCCAACCGAATAGTGCTGAAGTGACCGAAGCGATTGCTCAACAACAGCAAAATGAATGGTTGCAAGCTTTGGCAACAAGTCCTTATGGTGTTGCAAGTATGAGTCAGGTTCTACCAGATGTGGTTGAAACCTCAAATAACATTGGGGTGGTGAGACTAAATCGAGAAGGTGGAAAAGCTGTTTTAATGGTTCGTTCAATGGTGAACCAAGAAGCTCAAGATTTTGCCGAAAAAATTCAGGCCCATTTTAGCCAATTTAATATCGGCTCTACACTTACACCGTTAGTGTCGGGTTGGACACCAAACCCTGACTCGGCGGCTCTAAAGTGCTTACAACAAGCCTATCAAAATGCTTTTAATATTGAACCAAATCTTAAAGTAATCCATGCGGGTTTAGAGTGTGGGATTATTGCTGAACATTACCCACATTTGCAGATGGTTTCATTTGGACCAGATATTCAAGGTGCGCATGCACCGGGTGAACGAGTAAAATTTGATACTGTAGATAAATGCTGGAAGCTACTGGTAACCGCTTTGGCATCAGTAGAGTAGTTTTTACAAATAAGAAGCTCAATTGTGAGCTTCTTAAATTTTAACCTTTACATGAAAATGATCTGGACTCAATTCGGTGAATTCGACTTCACAACAAATATGATTTTTAGTCGATTTTTAAAAGTTGTCCTGTTTCACTTAGAGTAAATTCGTCAAAATCATTCGCTAAATAAAAATGACCTTTATAAAATTGGCGAACTCCTTCGGCAATAGCTTGCTGCCCAGTTTTATCCTGATGTCTAGGGCTAAAGTGTGTCAGAATTAAATTATGTAGAGATTGCTGCTCTGCAAATTCAGCTACCATTTTTGCTGAGCTGTGCATTGGACCTTTTCCTACTTTATCTAAAACTGTCTGCAAATAAGTCGATTCATGAATAAGGAGTTGAGCATCCTTACAAGCATCGGCTAATAATTCTGGCCGATCATTATCACCACCTATAATTGCATGGATTTGGTGATTCTGAACTTTGATAAAATCTTTCGATTTTAAAATTCGTCCTTCAAACTCAACATCATAGCCGCGTTTTAAATGCCCCCAGATATCACCTTTAGGAACGCCAAGCTGAGTTAGAGCCTGAGTATCTAACTTCTTCTGAATAGATTTGATATAAATACTAAAAGCAAAACTTGGAACACGATGGCTTAGTGGATGTGCTTGAACGATGAATTCATCGGTGATTTGCTGTGATTGTGTTGCCTCATTAACATCAATGAAATTGATTGGATAGGGCAAATATAAATCTGTAAGTTGAGTAGTGGTTTCAAACCACTGTTGTATTTCTTTCGGTGCAATGACCATTAATGGTTTTGTACGGGCATTCATGCCTGCACTTGCCAGTAAACCAACTAGGCCATAACAATGGTCACCGTGAACGTGTGTAATACAAATGGCAACTAGGTTTTGTAGAGAAAGTCTAGCTTGTTGAATGCGGTGCTGCGTACCTTCACCAGCATCAACTAAAATCCAATCCTTATTTTTACTATTACGAACTGCTAATCCTGAAACATTGCGTGAAAGGGTAGGTACACCTGAAGAAGTGCCTAAAAAAGTAAAATGAAGCATATTGTTGGAATTTTTTAGTCAAATGCATAAAGGTATTATAGACACTTATGAAAATTTTATAAGAACAATGGAGAACGATAGCGATCGAGTAAAAAATATTTAGCGCGTTTTGGGTTAAGTTGGAATAACTTTCAATAATGACATGGCTTAAAAATGATGGGCATACTCTCAAGTTATGCCCATCAAATACACTTTATTTCATGATAATAAAACGTGTAATGATTTGGCGAAGCTGTTTTAAATAACCTGTAAAGAAGTGGTTGGCCCCCGGTAAAATCGTAATTGGATGCTTTTGTGGTTTTGCCCACTCAATTGCATCTGAAAGTAAGGTGATGTCATCTTGCTCACCATGAATGAGTAGAATATCACCCTGAATTTCAGGTGTTTTATAGTGGCGTAAACCTACTACAGTAGCTGTTGGTAAACCACATAATATTAACTGTACAGGTCGTAACTCAGGGTCAAGCTGTGCAAAGCATTTTGCTAAAACATGTGAGCCAAAGCTAAAACCGCCTGCATAGAATGGCAAGCCTTCATGAAGATTACGAACGTGCTCAATTACAGCTAAAATATCTTCAGTTTCACCATGACCTTCATCATGAACGCCTTCACTGCCGCCTAAACCACGGAAACTAGGACGGTAAACAATACATCCATATTCATTAAAAATTTGGGTTAAAAGAGCAGGGACTTTATGTTGAGGGGTTCCACCTTGCAATGGGTGCGGATGGCAAACAACCGCAAAGCCTTTGATTTCACCTTCAGGGCGGTCAACGAAAAGTTCAATTTTACCAACTGGACCCTGGATGAAAGTTTGCTCAGACATAAAAGAACCGCTAAATAACAATACGTAATGCTATTTTACCGATAGTCGTCATTGAAAACACGAGTTAGCATTAAAAAATATCTACTGTTATAGTTGGTATTAAGAATAATTTTTTCAGGTTGTCTATGCTTGCTTTAATTTCTCCTGCAAAAACTTTGGATTATGAAACAGCGTTACCTACAGATGAGTTTACTCTGCCTCGCTTGTTAGAAAACTCAGCACAATTAATTGATGTGTGTCGCAAACTTTCTGCTTCGGAAATTGCGAGTTTAATGAGTGTGAGTGAAAAAATTGCCACATTAAATGCAGATCGATTTAGAGACTGGAATCCAGAATTTAATTTCTCGAATGCTCGTCAGGCGATTTATGCATTTAAAGGTGATGTTTACACCGGTTTAGATGCTTATCAATTAAAAGACAAAGATATTGATTTTGCACAGCAGCATTTACGTATGCTTTCTGGTCTTTATGGCTTACTGCGTCCTTTAGATTTAATGATGCCTTATCGTTTAGAAATGGGTACGAAATTAAAAAATACTCGCGGTCATAATTTGTATGAATTCTGGGGTGATATTATCACTAACCAAATTAATGAAGACTTGGCAGCAATTAAATCTGAATTACTGGTAAATCTAGCTTCAGATGAATATTACAAATCGGTCAATGAGAAGAAAATTAAGGCTGAAATTGTTAAGCCTGTTTTTCTTGATCAGAAAAATGGCAAATATAAAGTCATCAGTTTCTATGCGAAAAAAGCACGTGGTTTAATGGCTCGTTTTATGATTGAAAACCAATTAAATAAAGCTGAAGATATCAAAGCGTTTAATACCGATGGATACTACTTTGATGTTGAGAATTCATCAGCAAAAGAGTTGGTATTTAAACGTGATGAGCAAGTGGCTTAATTAAATTAATAATTTCACATACCATGCGGCCTTTGGCCTCATGTTTAATTTATTAAACTCTATATTGGCTATGCCTTACTTTTGAATGGTCAAAAGTAACAAAAACCTTTGTTGAACAGAGGGCACATCCATGTGGCCCCTGTTCAACAGTGGCATTCATGCCACTCAGCACGATAGCTTTTGTTATCGTGCTTTAAAATTTAGTCAAAATTAATGATTACTTAAAGAAATAACCTGTTTCAGGTGAGCTTGCATTTGCCATACGTTTGCGTGGCATACGACCAGCTAAAAATGCTTCACGACCAGCTTCAACAGCTTTTTTCATTGCGGAAGCCATCAAAATAGGATTTTGCGCAGCTGCAATTGCTGTATTCATCAATACACCATCACAACCGAGTTCCATTGCAATAGCAGCATCACTTGCTGTGCCAACACCTGCGTCAACTAAAACTGGTACTTTCGCATTTTCTTTAATAATTGAAATGGTGTGTGGGTTTAAAATACCTAAACCTGAACCAATGAGGCTACCTAAAGGCATAATCGCAACACAGCCCATACTTTCAAGTTCTTGCGCAATGATTGGATCATCAGAGGTATAGACCATAATCTCAAAACCATCATCAATCAAAGTACGAGCCGCTTTTAGGGTCTCGGTTACATTTGGATATAAGGTTTTTTCATCACCCAATACTTCAAGTTTTACTAGGTTATGACCATCAAGTAGCTCGCGCGCTAGCATACACGTGCGTACTGCGCTGTCAGCATCAAAACAACCTGCGGTATTTGGCAAAATTGTATATTTTTCTGGTGGAATGACCGAAAGTAAATTCGGTTGATCTGGATTTTGTCCAATATTCACACGGCGGATTGCGACGGTTACGATTTCTGCACCACTGGCTTGAATAGCTAAATCCGTTTCATTTAAGTCTTTATATTTTCCAGTTCCGACCAATAAACGAGATTGAAAAGAACGTGAACCAATAATGAGAGGGGTGTCTTGCATGGATAACTCCGACTTAGCCGCCGCCAACAGCGTGAATAATTTCGATACGGTCATGTTGAGCAATCGTAATTTGCTCTAATTTGCTTTTAGAAACGATTTGCTGATTGTGCTCCACAGCAAAGCGTTTTCCTTCAAGTGCCAGCTCCTGAATGAGTTGCAACAGGTTTTGGCTAGGCGTGTCCGTTAATTCGCCATTTAAATAAATTTGCATGATCACATTCCGATTATTTTGCGTATTTGAAAGCATTCCAAGCCAAAACCAGCCATCCCGCAATCATCAAAGCTCCACCAATTGGAGTAATAGCACCTAATATTCGTGGCAAACCTAGCGCCATGATATAAAGCGAACCACAAAAAAATAGAATACCAATCTGGATAAGCAAGAAGGATAACTTGATTGGGAAATCAGGAATAACCTTACTTAAAATACCAAGAGCTAATAAGCCAAGCGCATGATAAAAAAAGTAGTCGGTAGCAGTCTGCCACCAAGCAAGTTGCTCAGGACTCGCGTGAGCTTTAAGACCATGTGCTCCAAAAGCACCCAATATGACTGCAAAAGCAAGATTAAGGGCTGAAATGGCGATCCACATAACAAAAAACGCAACTGAATAATGAAAGGCAACGTTACCATAGAATAGGTTGGCTAAACATAGCCAGATAAAACAAAAGGGCGAATCGCCCTTTTATTTTTTACATTTATTTTTAGCTTGCTGACATGGCAGTTTTAATTTTTTCCATCGCATTTTTTTCAAGCTGACGAATACGTTCTGCCGAAACATTATATTCAGCAGCAAGCTCATGTAGGGTAGATTTATCATCATCTAACCAACGGCGCTGCAAAATATTACGCGAACGGTCATCTAACTGGTCCATGGCATCATGCAATGCTGAAGTACTTTGCTCTTCCCAATCTTCGTTTTCGACTAAGCGAGCAGGGTCGTAGCGATTATCTTCAAGATACAATGCAGGGGCCGTATGTGGCGTGTCGTCATCGTCATCACCTTGTGCTTCAAAAGCAGCATCATAAGCTGTTAAACGACCTTCCATTTCCAGAACTTGTTCTGGAGTTACATTTAAGTCATTAGCAATCGATTGAGCTTCTTCGAGCGTTAATTTTTTACTCGATTTTTTTAAACTACGTAAATTGAAAAATAATTTACGCTGAGCTTTTGTCGTTGCAATTTTAACGATACGCCAGTTGCGTATAACGTATTCATGAATTTCTGCCTTAATCCAATGGACGGCAAAAGATACTAAACGCACGCCCATATTTGGGTCGAAACGTTTTACGGCTTTCATTAAGCCTAAATTACCTTCTTGAATAAGGTCGCCTTGTGGTAGGCCATAACCTGCATAGCTGCGCGCAATGTGAACGACAAAGCGTAAATGCGACATTACCAGCATTTTTGCGGCATCAAGATCTTGGTCATAATAATAACGTTCAGCAAGTTCTTTTTCTTGCTCTGCCGTTAAAATAGGAATCTGATTGACAGTACTGATATATGCACCAAGGTTTACACCGGGCGCAGACAATGACAGGGGCATCAATTGATTGCTGCTGTCACTCATGAGTTCTCCTTATAGGATCGAATGGGATAACCAATAAATTCATCTTAATTTGAATCAGCTTCATAATTAAGGAAAATTGGGTAGAGAAATGTAAAATTTTATGCAATTTCTAATCTTTTAGTTTAGCAAAGAATTATTGAGTTTCAATTAAATAGTGAAATTCTCTGTCTGATATGTGAGTTGTTTGACACATAAAATGATGTAAACCACAGTAACGAGTTACATCAATTTCACTATGAGGATCTGACGATTTTAATAAAAATTGTTGTTTGCCCGACGCTTTTTTAAGTTCACGTTTTAGCATTAACAATGGCATTGGGCAGGGTTGTCCAAGGGCATTAATTTCAATGGGTGCTGTATTAGAAGAAGTATTGCTCATTCATCATCAAAACAACTAAAAAAAATATTCTAACAAATTTTTAGTAATTGCAGCATATTTTATGGAAGAAGATCTGGCTGATTTCTATAAAAAATATTGTAATAAGCTGTTTAAAAAAAGAACTAAAAATAGGGGAAATAATTGAAAAAAATTCTATTAATTGTCATAAACCCATGTTAAGCTCGAACCGTTTTAGGATTTACCACACAATCAAATTGATTTAATAACCCTATAACAAATGGATGTAACCGGAAATTGTTGATAGTTTTACAGAATGATTACAAGCTTTAAGATTATAAATATTTTAAAACCTTGTTTGCTCTGCTGTTTGCAACACCGGAAGGTCCTTTTTTCAACATCTGAGGATTGACTTATGACAGCTCGTGAACAAGGCGTAGTAAAGTGGTTTAATGACACTAAAGGCTTTGGTTTTATTCAACGTAACGGCGGTGACGACGTATTCGTTCATTTCCGTGCAATCGTAGGTGACGGTCACCGTTCTCTACGTGATGGTCAACGCGTAGAATTTAGCGTTGTACAAGGTCAAAAAGGTTTTCAAGCTGAAAACGTTCAGCCTTTAGACTAAGACTAATTCATCTTTTGATGAATCATGGACGCTCCAATTTTTGAATTGGGGCGTTTTTGTTTATAATGATCTTCTCATTCGAGAGATTGTTTGTTAGAGCACGTATTTATGACATCTGGTTTTGAAACCTTGAATTTACATCCGCAACTTAAAAAGGCGATTGATGCTTTAGGGTTTACTCAAATGACCCCAATTCAGCAAAAGGTTTTAAAATATACATTAGCCGGGCATGATGCAATTGGGCGAGCACAGACAGGAACTGGTAAGACAGCAGCCTTTCTGATTAGTGTAATTAATGATTTACTCAATAATCCGGTTCAAGAGCAGCGTTTCCGTGGTGAGCCACGTGCCTTAATTTTGGCCCCTACTCGTGAATTGGCATTGCAGATTGAAAGTGATGCAAAGCTACTCACAAAATTTTCAGATTTGCACCTTGTAACATTATTAGGGGGTGTGGATTTTGATAAGCAAAAGAAACAGCTAGATGCTAATTTTGTCGATATCATGGTTGCTACACCTGGGCGTCTAATTGATTTTGTAGAACAGAAAGAAGTTTGGCTAGATCAAATTGAATTTTTAGTTATTGATGAAGCCGACCGTTTATTGGACATGGGATTTATTCCTTCGGTAAAACGTATTGTCCGTTATTCTCCTCGTAAGGAACAGCGTCAAACGCTCATGTTCTCAGCGACATTTAGTTATGATGTTCTTAATTTGGCAAGACAATGGTTGTTTGAACCAATCACTGTTGAAATTGAGCCTGAGCAAAAAACGAATAATGATGTTGAGCAACGTGTTTATGTTGTGGCTAAACAAGATAAATATCGTTTATTACAAGATATTTTGCGTGAAGAACCGATCGATAAAGTGATGATTTTTGCTAATCGACGTGATCAGGTGCGCCGTCTTTATGATCATTTAAAGAAAGATGGATACAGAGTAGGTATGCTTTCAGGTGAAATTGCTCAAGATAAACGTTTAAAAATGTTAGAGCAATTTAAGCAAGGTAAACATAATATTATGATTGCGACAGATGTTGCTGGTCGTGGTATTCATGTGGATGGCGTGTCGCATGTCATCAACTTTACATTGCCTGAACAGTCTGATGATTATGTGCACCGTATTGGTCGTACAGGTCGTGCTGGCTCACAGGGGGTAAGTATTAGTTTCTTATCTGAAGATGATGCCTTTTATTTACCTGAAATTGAAAAAGCAATTGGTAAAAAATTACCACTGACCAGATTAGATGGTTATTGCTAATAAAAAAATCCCAATCATTTGATTGGGATTTTTTTTGATTAATTAATTTTACAATAGAATGTAAGCGTTGTTTGGTAATCATCATCTTTTGCTAGAGATGCATTTTTACCAGTTAATGTACCAATAACACCTGCTGCTGCTTCAACCATTTGACCTGTTTTTTCGCTTACAACATCTTTTAATACACCGTTATATGTTGTTTTTTCATCTACAACGACTGGCGTAGTGTTTTTTGAGCAAGTTTTTTGAGCTGCAGTAATCGCATTATTTTTCGCGATTAAATTGGTTTTACCAATACCTGTAACTTCAAACTGATTATTTTCTTTTTGAACTGCTAAAGTATTTTTAGGAGTAGTTGCGCAAGCACCAAGTAATAAAACAACACCGCTCATTGCGCTCGCTAAAATTATTTTTTTCATAATGCACCTAAAGTTAATCGCTAAAAGATATTGCTATTTGAACACAAGTTTTCTATTTGATTTTGAAGACGTTGTATGAGTTTTGATGTTTTGTATTAAAAAATGTCAAAGTGAGAGTTCGCTAATTTTATAAGCTAGATTCAATGGTGGATTAACGGTAGATTATGCTAATCTATTTTGAATTTTTGAGTTAGATCAATATTAATGACGGATTCAGCAATACAAATAATTCACCAAAATATTCATCAGCGTCAGTCTATTGGCCAATTAGTTGAGCCAGCTCCAAGTACAGAGCAATTAGAGTTAGCTTTCCAAGCAGCTTTGACTGCTCCAGATCATCATCGACTTAAGCCAACGCGTTTTGTGGTTGTTTCAGGCGAACAACGTGGTGCTTTTGGTGAAGTTTTAGCAAAGGCTCTAGCAGATTTAGGTGAAACTGATCCCGCTCAACTCGAACGTGTTAAACAACATCCTTTTCGCGCACCATTACTTATTTTAGCGCTTACACAATTACAAGATCACCCGAAAGTACCGCATTTCGAACAAATCTTAAGTACGGGTGCCGCAGTACAAAATCTTTTATTATCTCTACAAGCTCAAGGTTTTTCGAGCATGTGGCGTAGTGGTGCAGTTGTCGAATCAAATTGGTTAAAACAGTATTTAGGTCTGCAACCTCGTGATTTAATTTCAGGTATTATTTACGTCGGCACAGCAGCTAAAGTAATTGCACCGCGTGCAGATATTGAAAGTAAAGAATTCGTAAAAGTTTGGCAGGCTTAAACGTCTGTAGAAGTAAGAAATAGGATAATAAAAGATGGCTGAATTTAAGTTTACAGATTTGGTGGAACCTGTTGCGGTTGATAAAAAAACTGCTTTACGTATTACCGTTCTAGGGGGAGGAAGCTTTGGAACGGCTATGGCAAATTTAGCTGCACGTAATGGTTGCGATACCATGATCTGGATTCGTGATGCCGAAACAGCTGCGGAAATTAATAAAACCCACATTAATAAACGTTATTTGCCAGATTTTATTTTAGAGTCATCATTACGCGCTGTGTCTGATCTTGAGCAAGCCGTGTGTGATCGAGATATTATTTTGGTCGCAATTCCGAGTCACTCATTCCGTGATGTCTTAAAACAAATTGCTCCTTATATTACTGCACAGGCGGTTGTGTCTTTAACCAAAGGTGTTGAAGCTAAAACTTTCAGCTTCATGAGTGATATCATTCGTGAAGAATTACCTGAAGTTCCTTATGGTGTGCTATCAGGTCCAAACCTTGCAAAAGAAATTATGGCAGGTATGCCATCTGGCACTGTTATTGCCAGTGACTCCGAATTAGTTCGTTATGCTGTGCAACATGCTCTGCATAGTGCTTTATTCCGTGTTTTTGGTAGTGATGATGTGCACGGTGTGGAGTTGGGTGGTGCACTTAAAAATATTTATGCGGTTGCAATGGGCATTGGTGCCGCTTACAAAATTGGTGAAAACACCAAGAGTATGATTTTAACCCGTGCTTTGGCCGAGATGAGCCGCTTTGCAGTAAAACAAGGCGCAAATCCGCTTACATTCTTGGGATTGTCAGGTGTTGGTGATTTATTCGCGACTTGTAACAGCCCTTTAAGCCGTAATTATCAAATTGGTTATGCTTTGGGTTCAGGTAAAACACTTGATCAGGCAAGTAAAGAGTTAGGGCAGACAGCAGAAGGCATCAATACAATTGTTCAGGTGCGTGGTAAAGCAGAAGAACTAGACGTATATATGCCAATTACCAATGCTTTATATGAAGTTATCTTTGAGGGAGCACCTCCTTTAAATATTGCATTATCTCTTATGAAAAACGGACACCGTAGTGATGTTGAATTTGTTTTGCCTCATCATGAAGTCTGAAGAAGAAATGTCATAAATTGTGGTTATAATGCAAGAATTATTAACAAGGAAAATTTATGCAACTGACATTGGTTCGCCATGGGGAAGCCGCTCCACCTGTAAATGGTAACGATACTAAACGTCCTCTTACTGCTCGTGGACATGCTCAAGCTGAACAGACAGCAACATTTTTAAAAGATATTGTTAAGCCTGATATTTTTGTAGTCAGTCCTTTACTACGTGCTCAAGAGACACTGGCTCATATTCAGGCTTATTTTAAAGATGTGCCGGTATTGTTATGCGATAAAATTAAGCCTGATGATAATGCTAAAGAAGCAATTGAGTGGTTGTCGCAGATTCCTTATGAGTCAATTGTAGTAGTTTGTCATATGAATGTAGTAGGGCATATTGCTGAGCTACTGACTCATGAAAACTTTAATCCATTTGCACTGGCTGAAGCTCGAATTTATGATCAGGCTGTGATTGCAACTGGCTTATCAACACAAAAAAATAGTTTTATACCCACAATATAATTAAAAAGGTTATTTAGCCCATTATGCTGTATTTATGGATGCCTGAAACCAATGGAATATGGCATTGGTCTAACGGAGAAAACTGGTTGCAGGCTGAAAGTCTTGACCAATTAATACAAGACCTACAATTACATCAAGGAAAAGAGGCTGTCGTCTTTTTTCCTAGTCGTCATGCTCAGGTATTCCAGCAACAAATAGCAAAGTCTCATTACAAACAACTAGGGGCAGATGGTGTTAAATATTTGCTTGAAGAGTTTGTGACTTTACCGATTGATCACATGAAAGTGGTTCATCATTTTCATGCTGATCAATTAACAATATTGGGCGTTGCAAAAACCACTGTGGAAACATGGCAACATGCAATGAATTTGTTGCCAATCAAGCTTGTTGCTTTGTTGCCAGACTTTTTGATTTTGCCGGAACCACAAGAACACCAAGTTATCCTTTGTAATATTGATCAAAAATTACTGGCGCGTGAAAGTAAATGGGTGGGTAATTCACTAGATGATTTGGGATTATTTTTGGAATTCCAGCCAGTTGAAACAAACTATCAATATAGTGGATTAACGACAGAACAATTAGAAAGCTTAGAAGCAGCTTCTAGTGTTGAGCAACGTTCAGAGTTTTTTTATCAATTTCAGGGTTTAGATAAACCTAAACAGCATCCTTTTAATATTTTACCGAAAGCCAAAGGACAAGAGCAAACTGTCTCAGGTTACTGGAAAGCATGTGCTGTTATTCTTTTAGCAATCATTGTGGTTCAGTTTAGCTATGATTTGTTGCGTTGGGTAAAATTAAGAAATGTAGCGAATCAAACAGCTGAACAGACGATAGAGCAATATAAATATTGGTTTGGTCCTTCTAGTCGCGTAAATGAACAAAATATAAAAAGCCAATTTGAAAGTCATTTAAGAATGAGTAAACAAGGCGATACACAAGCACTTTCTTTATTGAGCCGTGTTGGACCTATTTTGATGCAAAGACAAATTTTAGCTCAGCAATTAAATTATGATGCTTCTACACTAACCATGGCCTTGAAAGCAAAATCGGGAGATGATTTGCAAGCTTTAACACAGCAGCTTAATCAGCAAGGATTTAAGGCGGAGTTAGGTAATGTTCAAGCCGATGGTGGTGGGGCAATTGGGGTGGTGAAAATACAATAATGAAAATGTTAGCTCAATTGCAGAACCGCTTTGATCAGTGGATCGAACAAGTTAATCAATATTTAGACCGTTTGACTGTCCGTGAACGTATTATGGTGGTCTTTACTACAATTTTTGTTGTAGTAGCTATTATTGGAGCTTCACTTTGGAAAATGCATTCCTTAGCAGAACAACAGCAACAGCGTTTAAATGATTTAAAAGATTTGATGGTGTGGATGCAAAGTAATGCAGTCACTATGAAACCTGCGAGTGAACTTGAGTTAGGGCAAGCAGAGAAAATACAACGTGTGGCTCAACAACAAGGTTTAACTGTTACTTCTCAACAAAATGGCGAGCAGTTACAAATTATTGTTACTCATCAGAATTATGCAATTTTAGCGAACTTTTTAACCCAACTGGCACAAATGGGCTTAAGTATTGAAAAAATGGAAATGGTTTCAAGCGAAGGACAGATTAAATTAACAGCGACGGTTCAATAACATATTAAAATATGCTGGTCTTAAGCATGGTGTTTTGTGCTCCCTGTGCCTATAATATGCCTACCTAAAATCAGTAGATTGTGATTGGTATGTTATATTCACTTGCTCGCCCAATGTTGTTTAGTTTAGCACCAGAGCGTGCCCATGAATTAACATTATCTATGCTTGATAAAGCACATAAGTTCGGCCTACTACGTCAGAGCGTAGAAGCTAAACCAACAACTTGTATGGGAATTGAATTTCCAAATCCGGTAGGGTTGGCGGCTGGTCTTGATAAAAATGGTGCACACATCGATGCTTTAGCTGGGTTAGGGTTCGGTTTTATTGAAATTGGAACAATTACACCGCGTCCTCAATCGGGTAATCCGCAGCCACGCTTATTCCGAATTCCAGAAGCTCAAGCCATTATTAACCGTATGGGGTTTAATAATGATGGTGTTGATAAGCTGATTGAAAATGTCAAAGCTTCAAAGTTTAAAGGAATTTTAGGCATCAATATTGGTAAGAATGCTGATACGCCTGTAGAAAAAGCTGTTGATGACTACTTGATTTGCCTTGAGAAAGTGTATAACTACGCTTCTTATATTACCGTTAATATTTCATCTCCAAATACTAAGAACTTAAGAAGTTTACAAAGTGGCGATGCATTAACTGAATTGTTGCAAACCTTAAAAGAAAGACAACTTGAGCTAGCTGAACAAAATAACCACTATGTTCCTTTGGTTTTAAAAGTTGCACCTGATTTAACAGCTGAAGATGTTGAGTTTATTGCAGCTCAATTAGTGCAGTTTAAAATTGATGGCTTGATCGTTACTAATACGACCTTATCAAGAGAAGGTGTAGAAAATCTACCTAATGGTAATGAGTCGGGTGGTTTATCTGGTGCACCTGTTTTTGAAAAAAGTACAGAATGCTTACGTTTGTTTGCTCAAACATTGAAAGGACAAATCCCATTAATTGGTGTGGGCGGAATTTTGTCGGGTGAACAAGCAGCAGTCAAACAGCAAGCTGGAGCAACATTAGTTCAAATCTATAGCGGGCTGATTTATACCGGTCCTGTTCTAGTGAAACAATGTGTTGCAGCCATGACTTAAGTGAATATGAACACAATTGATATCATTATTCTGATACTTTTGCTCATTGGGGGGCTAAACGGTTTGCGACAAGGATTTATTAAAGCCTTTGCGAACTTGGTAGGATGGGTCATTGCATTAATTATGGGTGCAAAATATGCTGTCCTTCTTGCGCCGTCTATGTCGGGTTTAAGTCATGATCCAGTTGTTCAAAAAATTGCAGCTTTTGCATTTATAGCACTTTTGATCATTGTTTTAACATGGATCGTCTCTGCATTTTTAAATGGCCTCTTGAAAAGTCTGAAATTGGGGCCATTAAATCGTTTAGCAGGTGGTGCTTTTGGTTCTTTAAAGGGTTTGCTGGTAGTGCTGATTACAATGCAGGGCGTAGGGCCTTGGGTTGAAAGCTCACCACACTGGAAGCAGTCCAAATTTATACAGTTTTTATTGCCTTATGCACCTCTAGCTACAGAGTTGTCTAAAGATGCAGCAAGTGAGGCATTTCATCAAATAACATCTGGAGGCAGTGCCTCAGGCGCTCCTTCAAAACCAATGGACGAATCGGAGGACTTAGAAAACCGATCCGACCATTCGACAAAGAATCCTTTTTATTAATTCCTAGCTTGTCTGCGAGGTTGCTATGTGTGGAGTTGTTGGTATAGCCGGTAAATCGCCAGTGAACCAAATGTTGTTTGATGCTTTAACGATGTTGCAACATCGTGGGCAAGATGCAGCTGGAATAGTAACCTGCCATGAAGGCCGTCTTTTCCTTCGTAAGGATAACGGTATGGTGCGTGATGTCTTTCATACTCGTCATATGAGAGCATTACTTGGTAATTATGGTATTGGCCATGTACGTTACCCAACTGCTGGTTCTGCGAGCAGTGCTGAAGCACAACCATTTTATGTAAACTCACCTTACGGTATTACACTTGCACATAATGGTAATTTGACCAATGCAGAAGAAATTCATGATGACCTGTTTAAAACAGATTTACGTCATATGAATACTGATTCTGACTCAGAAGTTCTTTTAAACGTGTTCGCGCATGAATTACAGAAGAAAGGCACTTTAAATCCTACAGCTGACGATATTTTTCACACGGTTTCTCGTGTGCATGAGCGTTGTCAGGGGGCGTATGGTGTCGTGGCGATGATCACTGGTCATGGTTTGGTAGGTTTCCGTGATCCAAATGGTATACGTCCACTCATTTATGGGTCACGAGTGACTGAACAGGGTGAGATGGAATACATCATTGCTTCTGAATCGGTTGCTATTACTGCTCTTGGTTTTAAAATTGAGCGTGATATTGAACCAGGTGAAGCAATTTTCATCGATGCAAATGGTCAGTTATTCTCTAAACAGTGTGCTGCTAATCCTAAATACCGCCCATGTATTTTTGAGTATGTTTATTTTGCTCGTCCTGATGCCATTATTGATGGAATTTCGGTTTACAAAGCACGTTTAAAAATGGGTGAAAAACTTGCTCATAAAATTTTACGTGACTGGGGTGAGGACCATGATATTGATGTGGTTATCCCAATTCCTGATACGAGCCGTACTTCAGCTTTAGAACTTGCAAATATTCTAGGTGTGAAGTTCCGTGAAGGTTTTATGAAAAACCGTTATATCGGTCGTACCTTTATTATGCCGGGTCAACAGCAACGTAAAAAATCTGTACGTCAGAAATTAAACCCAGTTGAGTTAGAATTCAAAGGTAAGAACGTTCTATTGGTGGATGACTCTATTGTACGTGGTACAACGTGTAATGAGATTATTCAGATGGCACGTGATTCTGGTGCAAAAAAAGTATACTTTGCGTCGGCAGCACCAAAAGTGATGTATCCAAACGTTTATGGTATTGATATGCCTGCTAAAGCTGAGCTTATTGCTTCAGAACGCAGTGTGGAAGAGATCCAAGAAATTATTGGTGCTGATCGTTTGATTTTCCAAGAATTGGAAGACTTGAAAAATGCTGTACGTACCAGCAAAGTGCCTGACTTAACTGAGTTTGATTGCTCAGTATTTGATGGAATCTATGTAACAGGTGATATTGATGGTAACTATCTAAATAATTTGGAGCAGAAGCGTAATGACTCTGCTAAGAAGAAAAAAGATGGTTATATTGACGTTAATGTCGATGCTGCTTCTGTAGATTTAACAGGCATCAAAGAAGAATAGAAATAGCCGAAAAAAGCGGGTATTTCCCGCTTTTTTCTTTTATGATGAAACCTAACAATGTAATTGGGAATATTTACATTGAAAGAAGTAAGCCACTATCTAATCGAAAATAAAAATATGGCATGGTCCATCACTATGTGTTTGGTTGCTGTGTTGCTTACTATTTTTATCTTAAATTTAATTTTAGGTTTACTCGTACATTTTTTTGATTATAGCCAACCAATTTGGTGGCACACTTTAAGTCCTTACTTCATTGCGCTATTACTTTTTATTATGGTTTGGTCGGTAGTGACCGAACTTTATATTCTGCGTAAAGGTGGGCACTCTTTAGCAAAACAACTTAAAGCACGTCGTTTGGTGAAAGAGGAAAGTACTCCCGAAGAACTTGCGGCATTAAAAATTACAGAACACTTAGCGCAAACTTTTTCACTTAAAGTTCCAACCGTATATGTACTACCTGATGAAGTTGGTGTAAATGCACTTACGGCAGGTTTTCATCCCAAAGATATCGTAATTATTCTGACATGGGGTGCTTTACAGAATCTGGATAAGCTTGAGTTATATGGTTTATTGGGCCATGAGTTTAATCAGATTTTATCGGGTGAGGCTGTTGAGAATACAAAATTAAAGATTTTATATAGTGGTTTAACAACTTTTAGTCAGTGGGGTAGTAAATTAGCCAAACAAGGTTTTAAGCGCTATAGCCCGGGCTATAAACATAAATTTGAAACAGTTTTTGTTGCGGTGGGTGGAGTCATTTGGTTGGCTGGAAGCCTCGGTGTACTGATTACTCGTTTTATCAAATATTTGACTTTGAGTGGGCGTACCTTTCGTAATGACCAAAAAACAGTACGACTATTAAAAAATAATGCAAATACCCAAACCTTGTTGCGTATTTATGTTCACCACTCTGGTTCGCAAATTCACAGTGCTTATTCTGAGTCGATCGCACATATGTGTTTTGCTAACTCACTGAGCCCCCAAAGCTGGATGAATATTCACCCGAGTATTCGTGAACGTATTTATGAGTTAAATCCCACTTTGCTACAAGATTTACAATTAGAAAATTTAAAGAAACTTCGTAACCGTCCGTTGTTTAGCTTATTTCATTTCTTGGAAGAATCTGAGAAAGAAATTTATATTCCGTGGTCATCTCCACAGCCTCTACCTTTATTAAGGCTTTCACCAATTAGTTTTGCATTAAATGATGCGATTAAGCCCCTGAGTAGTGATGTACGTCGAAATAAAAAGCGTCCAGAATTAATTCAACGAGCACTACAAACTGCGACTGGTTCGCGTGAAGTGATGGTCGCTATTTTGATGATTCGCCAATATCGGGAATTCATTCCAAAAGATGCACCTGTGAGTCATGCCATTATTGATGCATTATTGAATTTGGATGGGCGTATCCATATTCAGATATTTCATGATGCTTGTAAAAATATTGGGCATATACCTGCAAGTATTGCGCGGCAATTTCTTACTAAGCTAGCACTTATTATCCAAGAAGATGGTGAAATTGGGTTGTTAGATGCACTTTTACTGGAGCGGGTTAAACATGAGTTGAACTTAATGCCGTTACATTTACCGACTGCATTTGAAGAAGTGAAACCTCAAATTGTTCGTTTAATTGATGCTTTACTTCATGTTCAACAAATTAATAGCCCTAATCAGTTGGAAGTACGTGAGCGCATTTTACGTTCGTTACTCAATCCAGATGAAATGTATATCTATGATGAAATTTCAGATGAGCCATTAGATCTTGCTGAAATTTTAAATGATATTGCTGGTTTATTATTACGTGACCGTCTAAGTATTCTAGCTATTGCAGAGATGTGCTTGTGGAGCGACCGTATTATTACGCAAGATGAACTCGATGTGCTTGAATTGCTTTATTGGCGTTTTGGCTTTGAGACAGAAGAAATTGTGGATCAAATGCAAAAGAGAAATAGTGTGATGATTATTTAAAAGACATATACGATTATAAAAACATCTGAATGAAATAAAACACTGAAAAAAAAACTGAAGCCCGTTAGAATGTAGATAGAGTAGAGGTATTGATTTACAGATGATTGGGCAGCAAAGAAATATATTGGCAACTTTGGGAATTGATGTATGGATTCCTAAGACACAGGTGTGCCAAAAAAATAATGCTCAAAGCCTCTGGCGAGATCAAGCTGCTCCAGAAGGTGAGCCAATTATATTGCCTTCTAAGAGCAATCCAGTTGTTGAGCAGCCGACCAAACCACAAGTCAACGAAATTCCAAAAGCTGAACCTGAAATTGCGGTACCACTTCCAGTAGAAGTTCCGCCTGTTGTAGTACCTCGTGCTGAAGTACAAGCTCCAGTGGTTGCGATTGCATCATTTGAGTTGCAAGCTTTTGCGCTTGAAAAATGCGTTATTTTTTTAGATGTTACTAATTTAAGTGAAGAAGAAAAGCAGCTTTGGAATAACATCCAAAAAGCAAAAATAGGGCAATATGCTGAACTAAAATGGCCGTTCCCTTTAGCTAACTATCAAGACCAACGTGGTGCAGGTTCATATATTCAAGGATTTTTAGATGCTGTCGCAGCAGACAAGAAAATCTTGTGCCTTGGTGAATGTTCTTATATTCAACATGCCAATATTATTCATTTGGCGAATTTAAAAGAGATGTTGGAGAAACCACTCCTTAAAAAAAGGTTATGGCAATTAATGCAAGATAACAACGAGTAGTAGGGATTTACATGAAAAAAGTTGTAGTTTTTAGCCAAATTGATGAAGAAATTTTGTCTCGATTACAACAGGATTATCATGTTGTGGTTCTTAATCCAAAACTGGGTGATATTAATGAGCAAATACGCCAACAAGTTGTCGATGCTGATGGAATGATTGGTGCTGGTCGACTTCTTAATGAAAGTAATCTTGCACCTGCTCAAAAACTCAAAATTATTTCATCTGTAACAGTTGGCTATGACAATTATGATGTGGCTTATCTAAACCAAAGAAAAATCTGGTTATCAAATACACCTCATGTTTTAACTGAAACAACGGCTGATCTTGCTTTTACATTATTACTAAGCGCTGCTAGAAAAGTTCCTTTTCTTGATCATTGGACTAAACAAGGTGAATGGAAAAGAACTGTTGGGCCTCAACAGTTTGGTTTAGATGTTTTTGGAAAGACGCTAGGAATTATTGGGCTTGGTAATATTGGTGCTGCAATTGCACGCCGTGGTTTTTATGGATTTAACATGAATATTGTTTACCATAACCGCCGTGAAAAGCCTGAATTGGCAGAGCCTTTAAAAGCACAATATCTTGGTTTAGATGAGTTATTGCAACAGTCTGATTTTGTAGTAACCGCAGTTGATTTAAATAATGAATCGAAAGCCTTGATGGGTAAAGCTCAATTTGAGCTTATGCAAAAGCACGCTATTTTTATAAATATTGCGCGTGGTTCAGTGGTTGACGAGCATGCATTGATTGAGGCCTTACAAAGCGGTGAAATCTTTGGAGCTGGTTTAGATGTATACGAAAAAGAACCTTTACAAGATTCGGAGCTTTTTAAACTGCCAAATGTTGTTACTTTGCCTCACGTAGGATCTGCGACTGCAGAGACCCGTAAAAAAATGGCAAATCTTGCTTATAAAAATCTAGTTGAAGCTTTAGAGGATAAAATTCCTAGATATTTGGTAAACCCAAACTTTGCATAAATGATTAATAACACTTCATTGCAAAACTAAGCGATCTCGAGTGATATATTAAAAGTCTATTGATTGAACATAATTTTTTATGTTTTATATCAGTAGACTTTTTTTGATGGTTTAATTTTACTAGAGAAAAACTTTTGAGATTTTTGCCAATTATTTTAAGTACGGCTTTTATAACAAATGCTTCGTACGCACAGCCTTTCGATCCTCAGCCTTCTGCAAATCAAGTAGAAATTCCAAATATTGGAAGTGGGATTGGTTTGCTTGATCAACAAAAAGAAAAATTTATTGGCGAAAAAGTTTTTCGTGAAGTCCACAAACAAATGCCTGTTATTCAGGATGTTTGGTTAGAAGATCAATTTTTTCAGGTATTTTCGAGTATTTTAAGTGAAACTCAGCTTGGGCAGCCGATTGGTCTAGTCGTGATTAAAGACCCACAAATTAATGCTTTTGCTGTTCCGGGTGGCTTATTTGCACTCAATACAGGGCTTATTGCCTCAGCACGAAATATTGATGAAATTGCTGGTGTTATGGCGCATGAAATTGCGCATGTATCGCAAAGACATTTTAGTCGCTCTGAAGAAGCCTTTAAAGGTCAAACATTGCTAAGTCTAGCAGGACTTTTAGCGGGGGTGGCTATAGCTGCGCAGGGTGGTGGCGATGCGGGTGCAGCAGTGATGCTTGGTACCCAAGCTGCACTCATGGATAAGCAATTAACATATAGTCGAAATCAAGAGCGTGAAGCAGACCGTATTGGTATGCAATATATGTATGCGGCGGGTTATAACCCTCAAAGTATGGCTGATTACTTTGAAACAATGCATAGAGCTACAAGTCGAGTAAGTTTTTTACCGGATTTCTGGTTGACTCATCCCTTGACGACTGAGCGTATGAGTGAAGCTAGGCTCCGTGCAAACCAGCTGCCTAGAGTTAAAAATCGTATATATGATGCAGATTTTGAGATTTTAAAATGGTACACCATGGTGGTTGCTAATCAAGCAACTGAAAACCAACTACAAAGTTTAGCGTCCCAAAAAAATATTGCTGGTTTGATTGCTTTAGCAGCATTTTACACAAGACAAGGTGATTATGTACAAGCGCAGTCTACTCTAGATCAAGCGAAATCTAGTGGAAAGCCTCTTGTAACATTATTGCAGACAGATATTTATCTGGGTCAGAACAAATTAGATCAAGCTTATACTACAGTTGCTTCTATGCAGATGACGATGCCTGAAAATAAAGCTTTTAGTTATAAGTTGGCTGAGGTGCTGCTGCGCCAAGGTAAGTTTGCGCAAGTTCAAACCTTGGTTCAAAGATTTATTAATAAGAATCCAAGAGATATACAAGGTTGGCAATTTTTACAGCAAGCTGCGAATTTGGATAAGAATGGACCTTTAAGAGCAGTTAATGTTCTACGCTATCGGGCTGAAGCAGAATATTGGTCGGGTAGTGAGGAAAATGCAATTAAATCAATGTTGCATGCCCAGCGATTAGCAAAAGATAATCAAGCAATGTCGGCAAGAATAGACAGTCGTTTGAAACAAATGCAAGATGAGCGAAGAATGAAGATTTAAGAGCTATATCTTACTTAATTTGCGGATGCGCAAATATATACAAACTAAAGAAGCTTGATTGGAAGAAATATAAAATTTAAGAAAGAGGGGAATTAAGCTAACTTAGCTTTAATTTTTGCTGAAACTTGAGCAGGATCGGCACGCCCGGCTATGATCGGACGTAGAGAATTCATCACCTTACCCATATCTTTCATGCTAGTTGCTTCTTGAGCAGCAATCGTTTGCTCAATGATAGAATCAAGCTCTTCCTCAGTCATAGCTTCTGGTAGAAACTGAGAGATAATCTCAGCTTCGGCTTGTTCTTTACTAGCTAAATCATTACGACCAGCACCTTCAAAGGCTTTGATCGATTCTTTACGTTGTTTAATTTGCTTTTCAATGACCGCAAGAACCTGAGCGTCGTCAAGCTCTTTGCGCTCATCGACTTCGATTTGCTTAATTGCCGCTTGTAGACTACGCAAAACCGTCACTGTTGCCATATCTTTGGCACGCATAGAAGTTTTTAATGCATCAGTAATTTGGTTTTTTAAAGTAGTCATAATTCAGCAGTCAATCACAAATTAATTAGTAAAGGCGAGTAGTACGTACAGATTCGCGAGCCAATTTCTTTTGGTAGCGTTTAACTGCTGCAGCTTTTTTGCGCTTACGTTCTTGAGTTGGTTTTTCGTAGAATTCGCGTTTACGAACGTCAGCTAAAACACCAGCTTTTTCGCATGAACGTTTGAAACGACGGATAGCTACGTCAACTGGTTCGCCTTCTTTCAACTTAACTTGTGGCATGTAAAATCCTCTAGATTATGGATAAGATCAGGCACACCATTGCGCCAGATCACAAGTGAAGGTCAGTATTTTACTCATTTACAACTCATATCACAAGTCTATAATAGCGATTGCAATATTTTGACTCATATAAAAGGCAGTTTTGATGATTGTTTTAGGCTTGGAAACTTCTTGTGATGAAACAGGGTTGGCACTTTATGATAGCGAACTCGGCGTACGGGGACAGGTTCTTTATAGCCAGATTAAACTTCATGCCGAATATGGTGGAGTAGTACCTGAACTTGCTTCTCGTGACCATGTTCGTAAATTAATTCCTTTAATGAATCAATTGCTTGAACAAAGTGGTGTAACAAAACAAGAGATTGATGCGGTTGCTTATACGCGTGGTCCTGGCTTAATGGGAGCATTAATGACAGGTGCACTGTTTGGCAGAACTTTAGCTTTTTCTTTAAATAAACCTGCAATTGGTGTTCACCATATGGAAGGTCATATGTTGGCCCCATTACTTTCAAGTCAACCACCTGAATTTCCGTTTGTAGCATTGTTAGTTTCAGGTGGACATACACAATTGATGGCAGCCCACGCTATTGGTCAATATGAACTATTGGGTGAGTCTATTGATGATGCTGCGGGCGAAGCTTTTGATAAAGTTGCAAAAATGATGAGCTTGCCATATCCGGGTGGGCCAAATATCGCAAAACTTGCATTATCTGGTGATTCATTAGCTTTCGAGTTTCCAAGACCTATGCTTCATCAAGGTCTAGATTTTTCTTTTAGTGGTTTAAAAACAGCTGTGTCTGTTCAATTGAAAAAATTGAATGGCGAAAACCGTGACGCTGACATCGCTGCTTCATTCCAAGAGGCAATTGTAGATACCTTGGTAAAAAAATCAGTAAAAGCTTTAAAGCAAACCGGACTTAAGCGTTTAGTGATTGCAGGTGGAGTTAGCGCAAATTTAAGACTACGCGAGCAATTAGAAACTTCTTTGGCGAAAATTAAAGCGCAAGTTTATTATGCCGAACCTGCTTTATGTACTGATAATGGGGCAATGATTGCATTTGCTGGTTATCAACGTTTAAAAGCAGGTCAGCATGATGGTTTAGCTGTAACGACCACGCCGCGCTGGCCGATGACTGAACTTACTATTCCTGAGTAAGATTATTCATCTTCAAAGGCTTGTTGATTTTCGATATCAATATATTCGATGTAACCACGGCCTTGAACTTCATTGCCAAAACAATGACCTGTAAATATATAGCTACTCGCATAACCTCGCCCATGACCATAACGGAATGGGCAGTCAATTTCTGCCTGAATGTTTAAGATAATTTGCTTTGCATCATTTAGAGCGATCCAAGAAAAATATTTTGGAAGTCGCATTTTTTGCCCAGTAGGTGAAACGAAGTCATCAACTTGATGCGAAATAATATCAAAGCTTACATCTGTATAAATTTCAGCTGGCTGGTCCAGATGTCTAATATGCAGGGTATATGCAGCTGTTTGTCCTGCAATATCGGCTTTGGTAAGAAGAAGTTGGGTGGTTTCATTTAAATTGATAATTTGATATGTAAAAAAATCAAGTGGCAGTTTATATGCCTCAGGAATAATTTTATTTGTAATGGAGTGAGGACCCGCTGCTCGTGCATATTCGTAAGTGCAAAGTCCTTGGCTTTCAATGCGTTCTGCTTGATAGTTTAAAAAACCTTTAAACGTTGCCAATAAACTAAAATGATCATAGATTGGTGTTTTTATAAACCACGAAACATGTGAAGTAATATCGATATCAAAGTCGAAATCAAATCCATCATAATGTCCATTAATGTGAATTTGAGGGAACTTCCCTTGAATTGAAATTTCCTGACCTAGTTCTATTAAGCTCCCATCTTTATTAATCTTTGTATCTTCGGGAATGATATAGGCCTTCAGTAAAGCTTGTTCCAGAGCAGCTGTGCTTGAAAAGAATGTAGCTGTTTTCCTAGGATTTCCAGTGATGATGTCATCATGGTCAAATGCAAGTGCACCTGGTGTACCGATTAAAATCATAATATTTAAGTAACGATGCGGCTCTGGTAAAAGCGGGAAAAAGATACCGTAATGTGTCCAGCTATAATATTTTTCGTCAACTCGTGGACGGATGCTATGAGCTTGAGTAAAAGGAAGAGTCGAATATTTTTTTGCTTGGTCTAAAACGCCTTGTGCAAGTAATAAACTTTTACCAAGCGCTTTACTGGCTGTAGAAATTTTTGGCAATTGCTTTTTCATATATAAACCTAAAGAAGGGCTATCTTTGTTTTAGGTTATGAAAAACAACTGCCAAAGCTAAGCGGTTTATAGGCCAAAGCTAAGGCTTTGCGGGACATTTTATTTAATTGTTAGACAAATCTTTTAATGCGTTTAAACCAATCCAATGCTTAGAAAACTGATAAGCCGCTCGACCAGAGCGCTGACCACGCATCTGACACCAACGTAAACTTTCAGCACGAACTTCATCATTGAAAGGCATGTTTGCTTTATCAAGATAATGCTCAACGATTTCTAAATATAGGTTTTGATCCATTGGATAAAAAGATAGCCATAGACCAAAACGATCCGACAAAGAGATCTTTTCTTCTATCGCTTCTTGTGGATGTAGTTCAGTATATTGGGGAACATCGACCTTAGTTACAGGTGTATTTTCATGCATGAATTCTGGTAACAGGTGGCGACGGTTACTGGTTGCATAAATAATAAAATTACTTGAACCTGACTGTAATGAACCATCTAATACACTTTTTAGACTACGGTAATTTTCATCTTCGGCATTAAAAGCCAAGTCATCACAATAGACGATATATTTTTCAGGTCGATTTTGAATGAGTTTTTGAATTTTAGGTAAGTCTGATAAATCATCACGTTCAATTTCAATTAAACGTAATCCCTGAGGAGCATACTCAGTGAGTAAAGCACGAACAATAGATGATTTTCCTGTACCACGTGAGCCGGTTAACAGCACATCATTTGCTGGTAGGCCATTTAAAAATTGCAAAGTATTTTGAATAATTTTTTCTTTTTGACGCTCGATGCCTTTTAAGTCATCAAGATAAATATTTTTTGGCGTATAGATGGCATTAAGTTGCTGATTTTCCCATCTAAAAGCAGGTGCAGTAAAATCTGTTTCTTGTCTAGGCTCAGGCAAGACTTGCTGTAACTGATTTAATACAAGTGATAATGTTTGAACTAAATTGTCCGGTAAATCAATGGTAGCCATGGTAAGTCAATCATGTTAAACAGTGTTTGATAGGATACTAACACCGAAATTAACAGGCTGACAAAAAACTTATTGCCTATACACTTTATCGGTTTTGCAATTGATTGAAATGTTCAGACCGAGCATAGTGTTGTGATGTCTATTCAGTAAAATCATCTGTGAAGATGAGGACGAAATATGTTTGAAAAAATACGAAGTGATATGAATCCACATCAGGCTTACCGTATCAAAAAATTACAACGTCAATTAGACATGGCTGAATCTTATGAAGAATGGAAGTCTTTTGCATTAAAACTAGATGAAGAAACAGGTGTGCAAGAGTGGAAATTTGATAATAGTTCACCTTACTTCGATGCCGAGCTCATTTCCTATCGATACACTTTGCTCAAAAGATATCGTCAGCAACATCGGACATTAGACCTCATTTATTTACTTAAAGAAGGTCTAACCTACGATATTGCAAATATTGGTCATCCAATGCTTTTTGCCGCAACACATGTCGGTACAAAAAAGTTAATTGAAGACTATATTGAAGAAGTTAGCCAAAGCTTGGCTTACATTGCTTCAAGTGAATGCATTACGTTTCAAAGAAAAGAAAAAATAGAGTTTTTTGAAAACTGTGAAAAGGCGTATGGACAACCTGCACTTATGTTTTCGGGCGGGGCGACTTTAGGACTTTTTCATACGGGAGTATGTAAGGCTTTAATTGAACAAGACTTAATGCCTAAAGTGCTCTCTGGCTCAAGTGCAGGGGCAATTATGACAGGTATGCTTGGAACCTCTGCCAGTGAAGATATCCAAAACTTATTAAATGGTGAGCAATTTTTTAGTGATGCTTTTCATTTTAGGAAATTCCGTGAACTCATTAAAGGCAATGGTGGAATTGCCGATGTTCAGTATTTGAAAAAATTCCTCATTGAGAACTTAGGTGATCTTACTTTTGAAGAGGCTTTCAAAAAATCTGGTTTAAACATTAATGTGGCAGTAGCGCCGTATGATGCAACAGAAAATCCAAGAATTATGAATGCCATTATGACACCGAATGTTTTGGTTTGGAGTGCTGTATTGGCTTCATGTGCCGTGCCAATTTTATTCCCGCCGGTACGTTTAACCAGTAAACGTTATGACGGTGAACATACACCTTATATGGCAAATACAAAGTGGGTGGATGGAAGTGTACGAAGCGATTTCCCGCAAGAAAGAATGGCGCGGCTTTATAATTTAAACTATACGATTGCGAGTCAGGTTAACCCACATATTGTTCCATTTATGCAAAATGATGCGGATCGCTTCCGTAAAGACGTTTTAAGTTGGCCTGAAAGAATTTTAAGACGCCAAGGTAAAGTGCTTTCAATGGGCATTATGGACTTTACGCGTCAACGACTTGGTTCTATATCTCCAGTTAGAAGATTGTTAGATCATGGCTATGGCGTAATGGGACAGCGTTATTATGGTGATGTGAATATCATTGCTAAATATAGCCTAAGTCACTATACCTATACTTTGCAAAACCCGCGTCCGCATCTGTTTAAGCGTCTGCAAAGAGAAGGGGAACGTGCAACTTGGCCAAAGATTTCTTCAATTGAGACCCATGCTCGTATTGGTAAGACGATTCAGCATTGTTTAGAAGTTTTGCGTTTTGAAGAAAAGAAACAACAGCCTGAGTCTTATTATGCTGAAGCATGATTTTGCTTCGCATATAGAAAATTTAACATGTGTAACAAAGCCAACAAGTGCAGCGTTAGGGCGGTGTTTATGGACATGTACCATAGATGCCAAGAATTACTGGTTAAAATATCACTTGCCTGAAACCCATGCTCAAAGTGAGCAAGATTTCATGCATGAGCAATTATTTTACGAAGAAATTCACTTTAAAAAACCTGCATGGCTTTTATCCTACAAATTCATTGAGGCCAGTTTAATTCCTCAGCTAGACCATTCTTTGGGTAAGGTTTTAATTTTACCTGATACTGACCTGTGGTTTGGTTCATTCACTCATGAAAGTAATTTAACTAATGTATATCTTAAGATTTGGTTGGCGATAAATAAGCTTGCAGAGCTTCACGAACTTGGCTGGATTCATGGTGACGTTAAGGCAGAACATTTTAGAAAGTTTCAGCAAAAGCCTTATTTAATTGATTTTGAGAAAACGAGACGCATCTTAAGTTGCGATACAGTCATGGATGCAACACCTCGTTATATGGCTCCTGAGTTATTTCAAGGAGGGTGTAAGGGAATACAAAGCGATTTATATGCATTTGGAATCGTTATATATGAATGGTTAACACAAACTCGCTTAAAAGCGGGCAGTTATCGTGATTGGGCAGTCTTGCACTGTCAAAAATTAAACATTCAATTACCCACGCAGTTTTTGATTTTTTATCCCTTACTTGCAGGTTTATTACAAAAACAACAGCAAAATCGGTTTTCAAATGCTGATGAAGCAATAAATTGCTTAAAACAGATTCAAATTGATAAAAATCATTGATCTAGTATCTGTATACAATTTACACGGTTAGTTTTTTTTAGAAAAAAAACACTTGTCACTGTCAGATCTTATCGCTAATATACACAGCCATCGGGGGCGTGGCGAAATTGGTAGACGCACTGGATTTAGGTTCCAGCGCCGCAAGGTGTAAGAGTTCGAGTCTCTTCGCCCCCACCACTTTAAGTTAATAACTTAAAGTTTGATGTAGATGTTAAGTTATCTAGATCTTGGAAGAGGATTGGTGTAATGGTAGCATGACGGTCTCCAAAACCGTTCGTCAAGGTTCGAGTCCTTGATCCTCTGCCACATTTATTTTAAATAAATGTCCCAGATGGGGGCGTGGCGAAATTGGTAGACGCACTGGATTTAGGTTCCAGCGCCGCAAGGTGTAAGAGTTCGAGTCTCTTCGCCCCCACCATTGAAAAAAGCAAGACGATGATCTTGCTTTTTTTATGATTAAATCGTGAGTGTTTAATCATGAATATAGAGGATTGGTGTAATGGTAGCATGACGGTCTCCAAAACCGTTCGTCAAGGTTCGAGTCCTTGATCCTCTGCCATCAAATAAAATAAGGCTCCTATTCGGGAGTTTTTTATTATCTATATTTTTAAAAATAACTTTTCATTCGTGCTCAAGCAATTTTCTAAATAGACATTTTTATAGCTGTTGCTTTCCAATGCTTTTATCACATCATAGATTGTTTTTTAATAAAGCAATGTACTGAATTTCTTAATCTTTTTTTAAGCTATTGTTTTATATTTATTTAACTTAAGTTTTGGAAATTATTTATATAAAAGCCTTGAATACAATTTTATTTCATGTATGATGCTGTTAACTAGAAAAAAGACTTGTTAGTAAATCTTCTTTTAAGTATCGTAGTTTTAGTCATAATCCTTCGTTTTTTAAGATATTAAGCTCAATTTGTTATTCTTTTTTCAAAGTTATGATAGGGTCATTATTTAATGATTCTAAAATATTAGAAATCAGTAGGATATATCATGTCTAATACAGTAAGTGGTACAGTAAAGTGGTTTAACGAAACTAAAGGTTTCGGTTTCATTCAACAAGACAACGGTCCAGATGTGTTTGCTCACTTCAAAGAAATCACAGGTTCTGGTTTCAAAACTTTGCATGAAGGTCAACGCGTAACATTTACCGTTACTCAAGGGCAAAAAGGCCCAAATGCTGTAAATATTATTCCACAATAATATAACAGCAAGTAAAAAAAGCACTTTTTAGTGCTTTTTTTTATTTTAGCTTTTAAAGAAATTTATTGTTCTTTTAGAGCATAAAAAGCCCTCAATAGGAGGGCTTTTTATTTTCTTGTGAATATAAATCATTAGTTATTAAGCTCTTATAGTTAATAATCGAACGTATTTTTAAAATAAACTTTAGAATATGTGTGAAATATAAATTATTAGTAATAGAGATATGGTAGATTAAAAAATCTTTAAATAAAGAAATTTTATATTTCACGGAATTGCTAATGAACGTTCGCCTGTGTTATGCCAGTCAACGGAACGAAAAAAATGAAGACTTGTTGCAAGATTTACGTGATATTTTGACAGAAGCACGAGATTTCAATGATTTGAATCAGATCTGTGGGGTGCTCTATTATGCCGATAATGCTTTCTTTCAATGCTTGGAAGGTGAACGAGAAGTGGTTGAAAGATTATTTGAAAAAATTACAAATGATGAAAGACACCACAATGTTAAATGGTTGTGTACATATTCCATTGAACAAAACTCGTTTCAACGATGGTCAATGAAATATGTACAACGTAATACAAATATCGAATCTTTCTTTCTAAAAATGGGAGAAAGTACTTTTAATCCTATTCGTCTTGATGAGCAAAATTTAAAAGCTTTCATCAATGAATTAGTTATTGCCGAACAAACTAAAATTAACACAGTTAAGAAAGTGGGTATGGTGAATCGTGGGGTGAAACCGTTTTAGCTATTTGGCTATCACGCCAATATGGATGGTCTTGAGTTTAGGTAATATTTTAGTCATGACTAAATATACAATAACTGAACTTGCGAGCATCCATATCACTTCTAAGCTTTGACTAATGACAAACATAGCCCAATAAAAAAAGCTAAATAGGGCGAGACAGAGTCCACTACCTTTAAAATACCAAGTAATAAATATCCCAAACAGTGCAGAAGAGAGAAGAAGATTAATCGTCTCGTTCATTCCTATGTAATTAAAGAAAATAATCAGTAAGCATAAAGCTAACATTGATAGTAAATATACAAATATATTTTTTGCAATAAACATTTTCTATACCCTATCTGATGATTAAAAAAGTATCTTTCCTCTGTTTCCAGAGGAAAGATAGTACATATTAATTTTTGAGATTCTTTTTCTATTATTAAGAATTTTTATATTAATAAAGATGACTTTATCATTTTCTCCAGATCTCTTTATTAATATTCAGCTTTCTATTTAATAGTAAAGAGTGCTTATATGTACTGAAATTAATTATAAGAAAAACAATCATTTGGGTTGTAAGCTTTGGCTTACATAATTGTGAGAGATTACCTACATTTGTATAAATAGTGATCAAATTTTACAAAATTAAATTTATAAAAAAATTGTTTAACAATAACTTAAGTAACTATATTATTTAAATAAGCTTTACATAAATAACAAAAAGTAACATCAACTTTAAGAGGTACTTTTCTTAAAATTTATAAATATTAATAAGAGAAAATTGATCTATTTAAAAAATTTTAACATTTGATAAAATATTGTTTTATTAAGTTGTATTTCTAATAAATAAAATTTATGTGTTGAAGGATTTTAATGTGATTAATAGTGAGGAAATTATATTTATATTTTTGAGTTATCTAGTAATGAGCTGCTTTTGAATTATGAGAAAAAACTACTGTAATATAAATGAAACTAGAATATCAGACTTATAAAATTTGAATTATGGCCAGCATATAACTGGCTACACTGGCTTTACTGCTTTTGAATTAATTATTCTGAACGAGTAGCTAACCAAGTACTCACTTCGGGCCAGACCGTAGTGGGTGCTTGACTACCAGAAACTACGCCCATATGACCACCGGGTACCACCTTAAATGTTTTGTCTTGGCTACTAATTAAATCCATGAGTGGTTTAACAGCATCAGCTGTGACAATAATATCTGTGTTACCACCAACAGCTAACACAGAGCATTTAATGTCTTTTAGATAGGCGGTAAGTTCACCAAATTTAACTACACCTTTAGATAATTCATTATCAATCCAGAAACGGAGAATAATGTCGCGCATGACACCGCCCGGATAGGCCAGCATATTATCGATAAATGAACTTGAGGTTGCATGATCGACAATAAACTCTCGGTTATCTAGATTTTTAAAAAGTTCCCAATATGTTTTCAAATTTCCAATCGGATCCGTTAATTTAAAGCCAAGCGTGTTTTGCCAGCCATGAATATGAAATGCTTCACTTGGTACATGATGGCGAATACGAAACGGCGTATGTTTACGAACCCATTCGGCAGGTTTGGTAAGACTACCGTAAAGTTTCCCCATATAACCTGCTTTGTGTGTGTCGATAGGGGACGCGAGAATAATTAGATTTTTAATATCTTTATCTTTAAACAATGCGGTATAGCAAAGCGAAAGTGCGCCCCCTAAACTCCAACCATGCAAAGAAAGCTGTTGCTGACCGCTGTGTAGGCGAACTTGCTTTAACATCTCTGGCATGAAAACTTTAATATAAGTACCAAAGTTGTATTTTGCTTGGTGTCGGGTTGGTATGCCCCAGTCAATTAAGTAAACATCAAACCCTTGGGCTAAAAAGAAACGTACAAAACTACGAGTAGGGAACAAATCGTAAATGAGCATGTTCACTGCTAGTGGTGGAACAATAACTAAAGGTACGCGGTGTTTAGGAGTAGAGGTATCAGTCTCATTTTTATAATGGCGTAAGGTAATGATTTCATGCTTATGAATCACATCAAAAGGTGTTTTTCCTGACAAAGCTATTTGAGGGCCTCTGAAAAAGAGATCTGATGCATTGATCAGCATGTGAGGTATTTTTTGACCAGCACGTGTCTGAAGAGATTTTGTAATAGATTGTAGCTGTGGAACGTTCTGACGAACTTTAAGCAATAAACTCATTGAATATAAAACCTATAAAGATGTTGCCCAGAACAGTAAAGAGCTGGTCTTTGAAGGATATTAAAGTGAATGATAGAGAAGTTCAGTGACCCAAAAGACAGGATTTTGGTTTAAATATATCAAGCTAGACTTCAATTCTTTATTCGTTCATGAAAAGCAAAAAGAGAAGATAAAAAGTTGAATTGCTTATTTCTTTATGAATATATGAAGCAAATTAGATAATTTAGCTGTAGTTAATAATAGGAAGAAACGATTGCTAGGGTAATTTTGTAAAGTTTGTTTGTGTTTTTTTTACATATTAAAAAATAAAATATAATTATTTTACAATCCATTAGGAATGTAATCGGAAAGTAGTATATATGGAATTTGTTTTTAATGGTTTTTATACACTAATTTCGGCGGTTATCGTCTTATTATTGGGCCGCTTTCTTGTCAATCGTATTGATTTTTTAAAACGTTATAATATCCCTGAACCTGTAGCGGGTGGTCTGGTTGCTGCTGTGATTTCGTTACTTGTCCACACATTGTGGGGCTACAGTATTGTTTTTAGTAGCGAATTACAAACCAGTTTTATGCTCGTGTTCTTTGCTTCAATTGGTTTAAGTGCCAATTTTATGAAGCTTAAAGAAGGTGGTAGTGCTTTAGTTATCTTCTTAATTTGTGTAGCCTCATTTATTGTTGTGCAGAATGCTGTAGGCATGAGTCTTGCGACATTATTAGGTCTTGACCCACTTATTGGTTTGATTGCTGGTTCAATTACCTTAACAGGTGGTCATGGTACAGCTGGCGCATGGGGTGAAATTTTAGAAACCCAGCATGGTATTCAGGGTGCTTTAGCATTAGGTATGGCAAGTGCGACCTTTGGCTTGATTATTGGTGGTGTGATTGGTGGGCCTTTAGCGAAATTACTCATTAATCGTTACAGTCTTGCTCAACCAAAAACCAATGCTGAAATCCAAAATCGTGACACACATCTTGAACAAAATTCAGATGATCTTGCTCCGTTTGAAAATCCGCATCAAGTTCGTTTAATTACTGCCGATAATGCAATTACTACACTGGGTATGTTTGCAGCATGTTTAGCGTTTGCTGAATTTATGACTGGCTTTAGTAAGGGAACATGGTTTGAGTTACCAACTTTCGTTTGGGCACTCGGTGGCGGTGTAATCTTAAGAAACATTTTAGAAAGCGTATTGAAAATTGATATTTTCGACCGTGCGATTGATGTATTTGGTAACGCGTCTTTGTCGCTTTATTTAGCAATGGCATTGCTTTCATTAAAGCTTTGGCAACTTGCTGACTTAGCTGGTCCGCTTGTGGTGATTTTAGGTGCCCAAACACTGACTATGGCTTTATATGCAGCATTTGTGACTTTCAGAGTAATGGGTAGAAATTACGATGCGGCAGTATTGGCAGCAGGTCATTGTGGTTTCGGTATGGGGGCAACACCAACAGCCGTGGCAAATATGCAGGCGATTACCAATATGTATGGTCCATCACATAAGGCTTTCTTAATCGTTCCGCTTTGTGGCGCATTCTTTGTCGACTTAATTAATGCGACAGTCATTCAGCTCATGTTGAAATTTATTGCCTAATATAAAAAAAGCCCGTTAGGGCTTTTTTTATGGGTGTTTGTCCATGAATCTTTGATTCTTATTTATAGACCCAATTTTTATTTTCGGATCATTTAAACCATTTTATTTTTAGGATGCTTTTTCTCAAAACTAATAATCGCCCTTAAACCTCGTTTCACATAGAATAAATGCAGATAAATAAAATGAGAAATGTATGAGCTCAGAAGCACATTCAATTAGCTTGGTTGCCCCCGTGGTTTTATTGGCGGCTGCTGTCATTGCGGTTCCTATTTTTAAACGTATTGGTTTAGGTTCAGTATTAGGTTATTTAATTGCGGGTCTAATTATTGGCCCATTCGGTTTTGCTTTTTTTCAAGATTCCACCGCAATTTTGCATATTGCCGAGTTGGGAATCGTGATGTACCTCTTTGTGATTGGTTTGGAAATGCAGCCGTCACATTTGTGGAGTCTTAGACGCGAGATTTTTGGCCTTGGTACATTGCAGATCATCATTTGTGCGTTGGCTTTAACTGGTGTCGGGCTTTTATTTGGTTTTACGTGGCAAGTTGCTTTTATTGGTGCTGCAGGGTTTGTATTAACCTCGACTGCAATTGTGATGCAGCTCTTGGGTGATCGGGGTGATCTGACTCAACCCCGAGGACAAAAAATTGTAGCCATCTTACTTTTTGAAGATTTACTCATTGTGCCATTGTTGGCTATTGTTGCTTTTATGGCACCGAATCATGTGGTCGAAAGCACATCGGTACGTCTAGAAAATATAGGGATTGGTTTGCTCGCAATTGCAGGGCTTATTGCGGCAGGGTATTGGTTACTAAACCCATTATTTAGACTGTTGGCTGCTGCCAAGGCCCGAGAGGTCATGACTGCCGCGGCTTTACTGGTTGTGTTGGGTGCGGCGTTACTCATGCAAGTCAGTGGTTTGACTATGGCGATGGGCGCTTTCTTGGCGGGTGTGCTTTTATCTGAATCGACCTTTAGACATCAAATTGAAGCGGATATTGAACCGTTCCGAGGAATATTACTGGGCCTCTTTTTCCTTGGGGTCGGCATGTCATTGGATTTATCGGTAGTTGCTCAAAACTGGCAACTGATTGTGAGTGGCGTAATTGCCCTAATGTTTGCCAAAGCGCTCATGATTTATATGGTCGCTCGAGTAACGAAAAGCTCTCATACTGAAGCATTGGATCGCGCTTTACTTATGGCTCAAGGTGGAGAGTTTGCCTTTGTACTATTCTCGGCTGCGCTAAGTGCACAAGTTATTGATAGTATCGTTAAATCTAACTTAACCGCTATTGTTGTGCTTTCAATGGTATTGACCCCAATTGTCGGTATTATTTTCAAACGTTTTACTCAAGCAAAAACAAAGGTTTCATTAGAAAATATCAATATTGCCGACGGGCTAAGTGGTAGCGTTTTAATGATCGGTTTTGGGCGCTTTGGACAGGTTACTAGTCAATTGTTGTTAGCAAGAGGTGTCGATGTCACCATTATTGATAATAATACCGACATGATTCGAAACGCCGAAAAGTTTGGTTTTAAAATTTATTATGGCGATGGTTGCCGTCTAGATATTCTGCATGCATCTGGCGCCGCAACAGCACAAGCGATTGTGGTGTGTGTAGATAGCAAGGAAACGACCAATAGAATTGTAGAACTCGTGACCCATGAATTTCCTTTGGCAAAATTATTAGTCCGTTCATATGACCGTGAGCATTCACTGCATTTAGTTAAACAAAAAGTGGACTTTATGATTCGTGAAACGTTTGAATCTGCAATTAAGTTTGGCGGCGTGATTTTGCAAGAACTTGGTGTGGATGAAGATGAGGTAGAAAGAATTACCGAGGAAATTCGAGATTTGGATAATGAGCGTTTTGAAACTGAAATCGCTGCAGATGACGTCAATGCGGGAGCAGGTATGCAATATACACATACTCATCATCCAAGACCTACAGCACCGTTGATTCGACCAAAACAAGAAGGGCGGATTTTAAATAAAGAAGATACTTCAGAGAGTGAGGGTGTGGATTAGTCATAAAGCTCAGTAATAGTTTTTTAGAAAAGCTTTTACTGAGCATTTTTATTGGTGGAAGTACCTTAAGTTGCTAAATTCCATCCATTGGCCAATCAAATCATTTGACCTTATTAAAGTTAGATTTTATTTATATTCATAAACCCGATTACAAACGCTCTAAAGCCGTACCTTTAACTGGGTTTCTGCGCCAATAATAGGGTTGTAAAAATCTAAGGAAAAGCTTCCAAGGCGTCATCCATGCGATGCGTCGATTAGTTTTCTTGTTTTGAATAATTTGTTTTGCTAAATATGAACAAACAACTTCTGGCGGATCAATCACAAAGAAAAATAAGCGCTTCATCTTTTTCCAGTGTTGTACGTTGCCATTGGTCCAAGACGAAACTAACAGATCGGTTGCGACCATGCCGGGGCTGAGCGTACCAGTTAAAATAGAAGTCGATTTGGTCTCTTTATAAAGTGCTTTGCTAAAATAACTTACTGCTTGTTTAGTGGTCGCATATGGGGTCATTCCCGGACTCCATTCGCCGTTGCTTCCCCAACCTTCCATGTTAAAGATTTGGCCATACCCTTGTCGGAGCATGCCTTTTAGAGCTACTTGCGAACCAAGCATTGTGCCCAAAATATTAGTTGAAACGGCTGCATTTAATTCATCTGACTGAAGGTCAATAAACTCTTTCGTTGGGTGGCAGCTTCCTGCGTTATTAATCCATACATTTACTTGTCCAAAATGCTGAATTGCTCCCTCCCATAAGGCTTGTAAATCTGCAATTTGTGTCACATCACAGCATGAACCAATAAATTTTTCTTTACTAAAATGATTTTCTAGGTGAGTGAGAGCATGCTTAAGATGCTCCGCGTTTCGTCCAGCGATGACAACTGAACATCTCAGATCTAAAAAAGCGTGGGCGAGTGCTAAACCTATACCTTTTGTGCTTCCAGTGATGACTACACAGCCAACTTCACGACTAGATAAACTCATTGAAATCTCTAAATTTTTTTAAAATTAACGCTATTGAGCAGCTTTATGAAAATGAGTTGTTTGCTCTTTTAATAAAAGCAAATAGATAATTGATAAACTTATCATCGAAATATTCATTACGATAGGGTTATAAGGCGAGATAAGTGTAGAAGGTTTTAAAAAGCCAATTAAGAAGAGTAAACCGAATAAACCTAAAATACTTAAATAGTGAATATATTTATGAGTATAAAAAAGAAACAATAAACCAAAAATAATTTCAGCTATACCGCTCGCGCGCCCTGCAAGTTTTGCATACTCAAAAGAAAGTCCGATGGTTTGCCATACAAATATTTCATCAGAGTTAATAAAAATTAGTTTAGGAACCAGTCCTTGATAAAACCACAAGAAAGCGAGCATAAAGCTTATAAATTTTAATGCTTTAGCATTGTCCATTAAGATTCTCTAAAAGATTGAAATTTCAATTTTGATCATTGCGACTATTATGTTTTGATTTAATTTATTCTTCAATAGCTAATAAGATTAGCTTGTTTTTTTTATCATTTTTATAGTTGTTTTTTAACATTAATGTAGGGATATGATAGGAAAATTTTATATTAAAACATAGGAGAAATACTCCTATGTTTTTAATTTTATGGTTCACTAACTAATCTTGATATATTTTTTAAAAGTATATTTCTTAGAAATTGTTTATAGCATTCATCTGTATTTTTGTTTGAATGTTGAACTAAATAACCGTTGAGCTGTGTAATTATAATTATGGCTCTTTCTTTATATTCTTCTGATGAGATTTTATTATGAATAGGGAGTATAATTTTATATATAAGTTCAAAATTATACTTTTGTATCATTGATAAAGAATCATATACATAGGGTAAGTGATCTGAAATAGAAAATACCTCTTTAAATGTATGCGTAATGACCGGTTGTTCTATTTCATATATTATATTAGTGATAATATTCATAAACCGATGCAAGGGTGGCTCATTTGCATTTAAGTTGATTAAAATTTCTATACGCTGTATGTAGTCGAAAATTAATTTATCGAGTAAAGCTTTTAATAAACTATCTTTATTTTGGAAATAATGCTGTAAGGTACTTAAACTAATATTCGATTGAGCTGCAACTCCTCGCATACTAAAACCAGAATAACCTTTGGTAAGAAAAACTATCTCAGCATTTTTTAAGATTTGCTTTACTCTTTCTTGTCCTTTTAGTGTGGTAAAGGACTTCTTTATTTGCATAGTATCAAAGGTATCAATTTTGATCATTATCCAGCCTGTAAGTACTATTTAAAAAAAGGCATTCTAAACCATGAAATTAGAAAAATATAAATAAAATATTTAAATTCTATTAAACTAATTATAGGTCATGTGACCTATAATTTTTTAATATCGGTCATGTGACCTAATCTAAAATTAAAAAATAGGTCGAGTGACTTATTTTTGTCTCTTAAGTAATAGTTAAAATAGGTCGTGTGACCTGTTTAAATAATAATGAGTTTCTTATGATTTTATTGAATCTATAAATTATTGTATTTGAATAAATATTGACTAATTTTTATTTGATAGATGATATTTATTTTCTCTATTTCCTGGACTTTTTTTTAAAGTAGGGGTGGGTATTTAGTTAGGTGTTTTTTTAACTGTTAAAGAAAGAATTTTAAATAAGTAAACATAGTCTTTTTGTAATGTATGTATACAAGTTAAATAATTGTTATTAAATTGTGAAAAGAATCACACAATAGTAAAAGGTAGTTTGTTTTATATATAAAACAAATTGGACATATTTTATTTATTGAGTTTGATTCATTTTGTTCTACAAAACTAATCATTATATATGTAGGTTATGAATATGAAAAACATTCAGAAATCACTTCTTGCAGCATTAATAGTTGCTGGTTATGCGGTAAATACTCAAGCGGCTGTTACTGGACAGGTTGACGTTAAATTAAATATCTCAACAGGCTGTACTGTAGGTGGTAGTCAAACTGAAGGGAATATGAACAAGTTTGGTACTTTAGATTTTGGTAAAACTTCTGGTACTTGGAACAACGTATTAACAGCTGAAGTCGCTTCAGCAGCAACAGGCGGTAATATTTCTGTGACTTGTGACGGCACGGATCCTGTTGATTTTACAGTTGCAATTGATGGTGGTGAACGTACAGACCGTACTTTAAAAAATACTGCTTCTGCTGATGTAGTTGCATATAACGTTTACCGCGATGCTGCTCGTACAAACCTTTATGTTGTAAACCAGCCACAACAGTTCACTACAGTGAGTGGACAAGCTACAGCGGTACCAATTTTCGGTGCAATTGCTCCAAACACTGGCACAGCAAAAGCTCAAGGTGATTATAAAGATACTCTATTAGTTACTGTAAATTTCTAAATATAAAAAGAAATAATTAATTGAGTGGCAGGTTTACTTAAAAGCGAGTGAACCTGTTTTAAATGGAGGGGAGATGATATTTAATCGCGGTTCTATATTTATAATTTCTTATTTTTTAATTTCTTCATTAAATGCGGGTGAAATTGGAGCTAAGTTAACAAATCAAATTGAATTATTACCTTCTTGTTCTATTAATAATAAAGTTGTTGAAAATAATGCGACAAATTTAAATTTCGGAACTGTTGATTTTGGTGAAACCTCAACTGGTTTTAATGGGGTGATCGACGCAAGTTTGATAAATAATGGAAACTCTGGTTCACAGATACAGTGTGCTGGTATTTCTACTGTAAAAATAATATTTGGTTCTGGAAATAATGATAGTAAAGTTCCTGCTTCTTTTTCACAAAATTATTATCATGCATTAAGTAATGGTAGAGATTTTGTTGCTTATAACTTGCTCTATGGTTTAGATAAACAAGTGATTAGAGCGAATGATGCTTTTATTCTTAATGATATGAATACTAAAAAGAATATTGATATTTTTGGTCAAGCCATACACGATGGTGGTCGTATATCTAAGGGTGAGTATACAGATATAGTTCCAATTACAATTGAGTTTTAAGAAAATGAAATATTTTTATTTTAAAGCAATATTATTGCTATCTGTAAGTCCATTTGTATATGCAGTAGATCCTCAATTAAATTCTAGTTTTAAAGTTCAGGCTAAAATTGAAAATGGATGCTCAATAGATAATATCGAACAGAAAATGGATTTTGGTCAGTATTCAGCTTTATCAAAAGATAAAGTCGTTTCTAATATTATAAATAGCAAAGAATCTTGGAATATTCGTTGTACTGAAAGCTTGCCTGTTAGTATTTCTATAGATGGTGGTGAAAATCTACAGAATAATATAAGACGTATGAAAAATGGTTCATCTTCGAATTATTTGCCTTATAAGTTATATAACTCTAGCAGTTTGTCTACTGAATATGTTGTCGGTAATAAATATTTATTGCCTGCCACAACACCTACAAACCGTCTGGCAAATTTTGAAATATATGGTGTCGTTGATTTAGAAAATAATAATGAACCACATACTGCTGGAATTTATAAAGATACTGTTTCAATAATGATTACATGGTGATTTGTATGAACAATTCTGCATTTATTAAAAATGGCATTTTAAAATCTTTTTTATTTGCAAGTACATTATCACTTGTTACACCTGTGATGGCGCAAGCAACTTTTTTAATTTGGCCTATTTATCCAAAAATTGAAGCCAATGAAAAAGCAACAGCGGTTTGGCTTCAAAATACCGGCAAGACCGATGCGATGGTGCAAATTCGGGTGTTTAAATGGAATCAAGATGGCTTAAAAGATAACTATAATGAGCAATCCGAAATTATACCAAGCCCGCCTGTAGCTAAAATTAAAGCAGGTGAGAAGCATATGCTTCGTTTAACCAAAAGCGCCAATTTGCCAGATGGCAAAGAACAGTCATATCGGTTGATTGTAGATGAGTTACCGATTCGCCTTTCCGATGGAAACGAGCAAGACGCTTCTAAAGTGAGTTTCCAAATGCGTTACTCAATTCCGTTATTTGCCTATGGAAAAGGTATTGGTAGTGGTTTAACTGAAGAGAGCCAAAAAGCGAATGCAAAAAATCCTTTAGCCAAACCCGTTTTACAGTGGTCCGTCCGCAACAATGACAAAGGCCAGTCTGAGCTATATTTAAAAAATAATGGACAGAAGTTTGCTCGTCTTTCGGCACTTAAAACTTCAAAAACTGGCAATGATATTTCTTTAGGGAAAGCTGCTTTTGGCTATGTGTTATCGAATAGTACCGTGAAGTTTGCTATTGATAAGTCGACTGCAAATGAATTGTTAAAAACTTCTAAAATTTATGGTGTTGATAGCTCTGGCATAAAACAAGAGTTGATCGAAATCACAAAAATGGAGGATCCAACATGATCCTTCGGCATAATAATTTATGCAAAAGTATTTTGCTAATTTTGTTGTCGGGTGGATGCTTAAATATTCCAAATGTTGCTGTTGCTGGCGATTTGCCTCCACCACCAAAAGATATTAACGAAATTAATCAATTGTTTAAGCTATATCTAGACTTGGTTGTAAACCAATATTCAGTTCAGCAGGTTGTGCCTGTCATTGTTAAAAATGATGAGTACTTCATACAAAAAAACAAGCTGATCGATGAGTTAGAAATTCAAATTCCTCAGGAGCTACTGACAAACATCGAGACCGCTTTAACCAATCAAGATATCTTAACTTTGGGGTTTAGTGGTGATGCAAGTGACTGGATATCTTTAGATAAGTTGAAAGACGTAAGCTATGAATATCAATCATCAAACCAATATTTTAAGCTTAACTTTCCACCTGCTTGGATGCCGACTCAAGTTTTAGGTAAAGACTCATGGTATAAGCCTGTCGTTGCTCAATCTGGTATAGGGCTGCTCAATAACTATGATTTTTATACTTATAGACCCTATCAAGGTGGTTCAACCAGTAGTTTATTTACTGAGCAGCGTTTTTTCTCTCCGTTAGGGGTTATTAAAAACTCTGGTGTCTATGTCAAAAATCAATATAAAAATGAAGGTAACGCCGAGTCTTTAGACAATGATGGCTATCGTCGTTATGACACATCTTGGCAATTTGATAACCAAAATAACGCTACATCTTTTGTACTAGGTGACATTATTACCGGTAGTAAAACGACTTGGGGAAGTTCTGTCCGTCTAGGTGGTTTTCAGGTACAGAGAAATTATTCAACTCGACCCGATTTAATTACCTATCCATTGCCACAGTTTATTGGGCAAGCCGCGTTGCCAAGTACAGTCGATTTAATTATTAATGGTCAAAAGACCAGTTCAACAGAGGTACAGTCTGGGCCGTTTATTTTAAACAATGTTCCTTTTATTAATGGTAAAGGGGAAGCCGTTGTGGTCACGACCGATGCAGTCGGGCGTCAGGTTACAACAGCGGTCCCATTTTATATTTCTAATACTTTGCTCAAGCCCGGCTTATTTGATTACTCATTGTCTTTAGGGAAAATCCGTGAAGACTACGGACTTAAGAACTTTTCTTATGGAAAATTTGCAAGTGCAGCCGATGCCCGTTATGGGGTCAATGACTGGTTTACCGTAGAAGGTCGTACAGAACTTTCTTCAGACTTACAGTTATTGGGTGCAGGGTCTGTACTCAAGCTTGCAAACTTAGGTGTGCTGAGTGCTTCTTTTAGCCAAAGTAAGGCCGATAAGTCTATGTCTGAAGATCGAGCTAAAGATTTAGAGGGTAATCAATATACGGTCGGGTACAGCTATAATCGTAATCGGTTTGGTTTTAGTATTAACCATAACCAGCGCGATGATGAATATACCGATCTTTCACGGCTGCAATATAGCAATTTAATTTCGGTCAATAGCAATAAAAGCTTAACGGCCAATACTTACTTTGCGACCAAAAACTCAGGCACATTTGGCGTCGGTTATATTAATACTAAGGCGAATGACTTTAAAAACCGCTTCTTAAACTTGTCATGGGCACCTGTTTTACCGACTTATATGAATGGTGTGACCGTTTCATTAAGTGCCAACCGTGACTTTATCGAAAAAGAGTGGAGTGCTGCATTTCAGCTTTCGATACCACTGTTCCAACGAAACGCGACTGTGAACTCGGGTTATGCATTTAATAAAGAGGGCGATACGGGTTATGTTAATTTCAACCGTTCTGTGCCGTCTGAGGGCGGTGTGGGTGTCGACTTGACCCGACGCTTTAATGAAAATAGTGAAGATTTAAATCAGGCACGTGTCAATTACCGTAATGGTTATATCAATACCGACTTTGGTATGTCTGGAAACCATGACTATAACTATTGGTTTGGTCTATCTGGTTCACTTATTTATATGGGGGGGGAGATATTTGCTTCAAACCGTTTAGGCGATTCTTTTGCATTGGTCGATACCAACCAAGTACCAGATGTTTTGGTTAGATACGAAAACAGTTTAATTGGTCGTAGTAATAAAAAAGGCCATATTTTTGTGCCATCGGTGACGCCTTATTATTCGGGTAAATACAGCGTCGACCCAATCGATTTACCTTCAAACTTTACAATCACGCAAGTTGAACAACGTATTGCTGCTAAACGCGGCTCGGGTGTTGTGATTAAGTTCCCAGTTCATCAGTCTATTTCTGCTAACGTTTATTTAACTCAAGCAGACGGCAAACCGATGCCTGTTGGTTCAGTCGTGCATAGAGCTGACCAAGAGTCGTCTTATGTGGGAATGGATGGAATTGTCTATTTAGAAAACTTGAAACCCAACAATACCGTAACTGTTCAACGTTCAGATCAGAGCGTATGTAAGGCAGATTTTTCTGTAGATGTAGAACAAGCCAAGCAACAAATTGTGGTGGTTAAGCCTGTTACGTGTCATGAGGTATCTTTACCATGAAAATAAAAACAAAAAAATTACTCAGCCATTTATGTATGTTTTCTGGACTGATGTTGGCTGGAAATTTGGCTCATGCTGCATGTAGTGTGAGTGCTTCCGGTTCATCTACTATTTCGGTTCCGTCTATTTACCTAATGGAAAACGGTGAGAATTCTTCACAGTTTAATTCTGGTTTGTCATGTACAGGTTTTAGTCTGGCTTTAGCAAACATGACATATCTAAAATATCGAGTTGAACAAATGTCGAATTCGTTTACCAATGCTCAAACCGGAGAAAAGCTCAATGCTGTTATTTTAGATAGTAACAATGAAATCATTAGCTTAGGCCAAGAAAAAGACATGAGTAGCTTTACACTGGTCAATCTTTTTAGCGGGCCAGATGGTAATTTGCCTTTTTATATACGCCTTCCGGCTGGGCAAAGCGTATCACCTGGTGTTTATCAGGCTGATTCACCGTTAAAAGTAAAATGGTTCTATTCGGTACCAGGGGTTGCTATTGCCGGAATCGGTATATTCTTTGAAAGCCCAGGATTTAAACGCGGGGTATTGGGTATCGGTTTTAACTGGGGAACTGGAACAGACTCGCTTGGTTCACTGTCAATTACTGTACTTCCGGACTGTCGAATTTTAGCTCAAGACGTAAACTTTGGTACAGCAGCGTTTGCTTCCAAGCTTGAACCTGTCCAGTCTTCTATGGGAATACGATGTTCTGTGAATACGCCGTATTATGTCAGTTTAAACAATGGACTTTCCCCGCAAAATGGCGACCAACGAGCTATGAAGTCGCAAACGGGTAATACATTTTTAAAATACGATATTTTCAAGAACTCATCGAATGATCGATGGGGAAGCGGTAACGAGCGTTGGTCGAGTTTAAATGCAACGATTAACCCAGGCGTACATAATGGAGTAACTCAGCAGAATTATGTGTTTACCACAAAAATTGTTGATGAAAACGCAGATACAGTACCAGCGGGAACTTACCAAGACACGGTCACGGTACAAGTCGAGTTTTAAAGACTATTTGCTTTTTATAAAAGATAAAAGCTCAGTTCATGGGCTTTTATCTTTGAATAAATTATTAGATTTTCAAATTTTATAAAACTTATTCCAGTTCCAATTCATTATCATCTTTTGTAATTTTAATTTTTAACTTCTTATATTTTCGCTTATTTGGATCTAGGGCTGAATTCATCACTTCATCTGCAAAAGGCGGGCACTGCATCAATTTTGCATAAGCCCTATAGCCGATGCGTATTCGAGTAGGCGGGCAATCGGTTCTTTTTGAGTAGTATTCAATGAGTGAGTTCAGTTCTTGTAATAAAGTTTGCTGTTCCATCATACATACTTAACAATTAGATGACTTAAGCATAATAGACTTGGCCGTTTAGCGGAATATGCCTTTAAAATGTACAGCTATATAAATTGTGATGTAGTTCTCTAAAACACATATTTTATGTATGAAGTTTGTTTAGGAGAGATTTTAGATGTTTTTTTAATCGGATTGTCATAAAGAAAGGCTAATTTAGACTCATAACAAAAATGATGAAGATTGTTGCGAACAATAAAATCAAAAGCAATTTTCACAGACGTGGTCGTGAGGTAATTAGGGCTAATTCGAAAGAGTTGGCTTTTTTGTTTTAGTGCATTTGCTTAGATCAAGATGTCCTTTATTAACATTCAATTGCAAATAATCAAGTTCTAATATGGAACTTCATTTTTTAAGTAGATAAAAATAAAGGATCTTAAAAATGTTAATCTCAAGCGATAGATTACCAAAGAGTTTTAAAGACAAAGCCCATCAAAAGGTTGCCAAACTTTCAGGCTCATTGTTGGGAGCTGTTACACCAGAGCGACAAGCAACATTGCCAAAAGAGTTTGAACTCAGTCCTCATACGCTTTATAAGCGCTTTGGTAGTACACATTACGGGGTCATGATTCCTGACTTACCTGAACCCTTTCGATATTTATCTTGGGCTTCGGTATTAGGTTATGTGGGATTTACGATTACAGATACCAACTATCAAATGTCTAAAGATGGAAAAGGGGATACAGCTTCTTTGGTACATGGAACAGCATTATCGACAACGCCTGAGGCCTACAGAACATTTTCAATCAAAAATGATATCAAGTTTAACCAAACCCCTTTTGGGATTAATTTTGACAATCAAAGTGTCATGCATGAGGATGGTGATGGATTTATATTAATTACTAAAAGAGAAGATTTAGAACTAGAACTTCATTTAAAGCCTACCAAAGCTATTTCATGGTTTGCCTATAGTGCTTTTTATAAGCATTTTAGTGTCTTGATGCATTATGACGGCTACATTAAACAAAAAGGCAATAGTGAGAGTATTAAAGGGCTTTGTACGCTTGAGTCTTGGAAAGCTGTAGCGACCTCAATGCTCAAAAACAAATGGTTAGTTGAGAATATTCAACTTCCTGTAAAAGTCTTTAGCTATCAAGTTATTAATATTGACCATGAACAGCAGTTATTACTGGCTTTTATTTGCTATGAAGACCAACCCATTTTGACTTCTGTTTACTATCGTCATATTGATGGAACATCAATTCAATACAACGGCGATATACTTTTTGAAGTAACCACTCTTCAAGAAGAACCTCAGATTACACCTGATGGTTTTCCAATGAATTTACCAAATACTTTTCGCTGGGCTGCTTATCACAACAATCAAAAGGTTCTAGAAATTTCAGCACAAGTAGACACTCCATATTGTTTTGGATTGGCTGCTGGTTTCGTTTCTTCATATACATGGCAAGGCGAATTCTATGATCAGCCATTAGTAGGAAGGGGCTATCTGGAATATATTGACCGAAGATAAAATCGTTTTAAAACTTAGTTGTTTATCTACAGCTTTAAGCGAACTAGAAAATATCTGTTTTATAAACTCAATTTAACAATAGATTTTAATTATTTATCCTTACTTTTTAATGATCTATTTTAAAACAGATGTCATTTTGTGTGCTTGACTGCAATAGGGTTGGGCACTATCCTTTGCCTGCTGGCCTACATTGCTAGCGGGTTTTAGCAGACCCTACTTAACAAAGACGATATACGAAACCTAGTTTTGTGTATCGTGAACTCGTTCGCCCCCTTTTTCTCTATGGTAGGGCGGAAGGGGGACACCTTCGGGTGTGCTGGTTTCTTTGTTGCCAGTCTGCTAACCCTCTTTCGTCCTGCCACCATCATTTAGCAGTGATCGGTAGGATTTCTTGTATTAACAAAGGAGTCCGCTATGCGTACTAATGCTTTTTCTTTATTGGCCTTTGCCAAATTCTTTCTATCCATACCGCTTAAACAGTCTTTAAAACGATGTAATCGACTTTAGGTTTCTACACCTTAAGAATCGTTACGACTAAAACATAGCAACAATAAACCAGAGATAGGTGAGCACACCATTATTGTGCGGTTTTTGCATGCCTGTATTTAGCACTCATTTTAAGAGTGACGGTATTTCTATCTCTTCTATTTACAACAAAAAATTATTTTAAGCGGTATACATGAAAAATTTAGAAGTTTCATTTAGAGCAACGCGAGCGCTTAACACGGCAGCAGATTTATTTAAACAATACGGCTTCAACAAAGTCGGGGTGGACCGAATTGTTAGTGAGACTAAAATTTCTAAAGCCACTTTTTACAACTACTTTCACTCAAAAGAAAGATTAATTGAAATGTGTTTGTTGGTTCAAAAAGAACACTTAAAAGAAAAAGTGAGAGCGGTAAGTGAATCTCGTCAATATCCAGATTTGGCGCTTAAGCTTAGACAAATTTACCTTTTACATGCGGACTTAAAAGGGGCGTATTACCTGTTGTTTAAAGCGATTTTTGAAATTAAACAGCTTTATCCAAACGCTTATCAAACCGCAATTCGCTATAGGCGATGGCTTAAAAATGAAATTTTCTGGGTTCTGCGAGAATCTAAAAAAAGGGCTACGTATGAAGAATCAGATATTTTTGTATTTATGATTGATGGTGCGATTTTTGGACTTTTAGGTTCAAGCCAAAATGAAGAACCTGATCAGTTGCTAGATTACTTTTTAAAGGTAAATGCTTAATAAGCTATTAAAACCCAAGCTATTGAGTTTGGGTTTTAACTAATTGAGTAACAATAAAAATATTCTAAACACCGAGTAATGTAATGCCGTCATATTCATTCTCAGCTTTCTCAAGGAATTTTGTAATTTCTATAATCATGTTTAGTGCTTGTGGCTTAAAAAAACTGAAGTTACTTGCAAACAATTCTGTTTCTTCTTTAAAAATTAGCTTTAATGTTTTATCGTATGTATCTAACTGATTTATAAATGAATGAAGTTCATGTAAATCTTTTATAATATCTTTGAGGTTTTCAGAATTAATAAAAGTAATTCCCCAATGGAAAAACTTTTCTTTATCTCGATTAAAGAAATTTTCAACTAGTGAAAAAGCCACTTCATCAATAGCTATAGAGCCCACACAATCGTTATTTCTTCTTAGATCCAAAGGTATAATTTGAATATTTAAAGAGCCTACTAAACCAGAAACGAATTTAACATCGAAATTAATTTTCATATTAAATGGATGAATAATTTAAGTTTTATGTTTCTAAGGTTAACTATTTATATTCAAAAATTCTAGTTGATTAGATAAATATATTGAATGTAAAGCTGCACTGTAAATTTTTGAATTGAAAAACTGAAATAGTAAATTAAAGAACAGAAAGGAAAAAGTGAGGCTGCTAGAGCCTCACTGTATATAGGTGCTTATTTGCCTTTTTTAGTTTTTAAATATTCTGCATAAGCTTCATCTGCAAAGCGTCTTAGAGAATCACCAATTGCAGCATATTGATATTCATTCAGGTTAGCTAAAGATGCACGGGCAGAAGGGTGCTGTACACCGAAGCCAGAACCGGGTAATAAAACCACACCTGTTTCATCGGCAACTCTAAATAATAGCTCGGTCGGATTTTTATTTTTCATAACCCAATCGGCAAACTCATCTCCATAGAGAGTCCGTGATGTGTTTTCAAGGTTGACTAGGGTGTAGTAGTCCACAGCATTTGGATCTGTTGGAACCTCGACACCAAGCTGTCTATAAAGTGCTGCATCGCGTTCACGAACAACAGATTTAACAGCTTTTTTATAGCTTTGGCGTGAGTCCATCATATTAAATAGTGCAAATAAAACCATTTGAACTTGCTGCGGGGTAGACAGACCAGCGGTATGGTTCAAAGCAACATTTCGGCTATCGGCAACTAAGCGGTCAATAAACTTAATGCTTGCTGGGTCGGTAGTTAAAGATGAATAGCGCTCTTCAAGCTCTTTCTTCTCTTTTTTCGATAAGTTCGCAATTTGTTTATCAAGCACATTGTTATTTGAAAGTGCAATGACACCAAGTCGCCAACCAGTCGCACCAAAGTATTTAGAGAATGAATAAACCAAAATTGTATTGTCAGGACAGATTGCAAAAAGTGATTTGAAGTTATCTGCAAACGTACCGTAAACGTCATCGGTCAAAATAATCAGATCAGGGCGTTTTTTGACGATATCGGCCAAAATCGCAAGTCCTTCATCACTCATTTTCACCGATGGTGGGTTACTTGGGTTGACTAAAAAGAAAGCTTTAATAGACGGATCTTCTAACTTTCTAAGCTCCGATTCTGGATATTGCCAACCGAGTTTAGGGTCGGCTTCAATCAATACTTCTTCAAGCTGGTAGTCATTGAGTTTTGGAATCTCAAGATATGGTGTGAAAATAGGGCTACCAATGGCAATACGGTCGCCATTTTTGATAATTTTATTTTCTTTTAATGAGTTAAAAATATAGGCCATTGCGGCTGTTCCGCCTTCGACCGCAAACAGATCTAAGTCTCTTTTTTGCATGCCTTGTACGCCCATTTCCCTTAAGACGTACTCTTTAATAATTGTTTCACTCACTCGAAGCATTCGGTCTGGTACTGGATAGTTACAGCCTAAAATCCCTTCAACCATTTCAAGTAAAAAAAGATCTGGGTCTAAGCCTAACTGGTCGCGCACATAAGACACGGCTTTACCTAAAAAGACCACACCGGGTTTGTCACGGTTTTCCAAAATGAAGTTATCAAAACGTGACTGGAGTCCAACGGGGCGCGGGAAGCCACCTAAACCTTCCGGCATATAGGAAAATGAAAATTCGGATTCGGTCGCAGAAAACAAACCCAGCTGAAAGAAAGCTCTACGTGGGATGGTAGCAAGAAAGTTTGGATTACCACGACCAGCATTTAGCATCATTCGGTCAGTTCTGCTTTGAGCTAATTCTATTAAATTATCTTTTAGTTCAAATGGGCTGAGTTTTGCGTATTTAGAATAATCGACTTTCCCCATGGGATGTCTCCTTAATTATAGTGGGATGAATAAAATTTCTAATTCAATGTATAAAATCAGGCCAAGCCTACGATCAGTGGTCCGAGTAAGGTTAAGAACACATTTGCTAGGGCATAGGTAATTGCAAATGGAACGGTCGGAATCGAGTTTCCTGCTTTGTCTAAAATTGCACCAAATGCAGGGTTTGCACTGCGTGAACCAGATAGTGCACCTGCCATTACTGCAACGTTGTCATAACGCAGAACATAACGAGCAAAGAGCATGGAAAGTAGGAGTGGAACCAGTGTTACCACAACTCCAATCATAAAGAGTGAAAGACCACTTTCTTTAATGGTTTGAATAGCTTGTAAACCTGATTGTAAGCCGACAGCAGCAACGAAGCCTGCAAGACCCAAATCTTTAAGAAGCTGTGAAGCCGCTAAAGGCATATTGCCATGCACCTGATTTCGACTTCGAATCCAACCAAACAGAAGACCTGATAGTAAAGCACCGCCACCAGCACCAAGAGTTAATGGCACATCACCCAAACGAATCACAAAAAGACCAATCACTAAGCCAACCACAAGGCCTGCACCATGGAAAATCCAGTCCGTTTTTAAACTTTCAGGTAGGGCTTTACCTGCTTCTTTCACCAAGCGGTCGAGGTCGCTTTTTGTTCCGTATACAGTGACCACATCGCCTTGTCGTAGAACAGTATCGTCACTTAAAGGTTGTGGCTCATCCTTACGCTTAATCGCAAGTACATAAATACCGTGCTTTAAATACGCAGGCGTATTGGCCTTAATGTCTCCTAAGGTACGGTTGAGATATTTGGAATTTCTTAGGATGACATCGCTGGTATCCATAATCATTTCCATACCTTGCGATGACTGTAATTCGCTACCGATTTGCTCGGCAACTGAAACCACACTGGCACGGCGACCAACCAATAAGATGACATCGTCTGTTTGTAAAGTTAGCTCGGGAGCGACATCAATAAACTGATCTTTACGTTTTAACCGTTCAATCGTAATACTCGGCTCTTTTGCTTCAATTTCCGCAATAGTTTGGCCATTGGCTTGTTTAACTTTATAAATACGGCCAACAATTTCGGGCATTGCCAGTTCTTGGCCTGGGGCTAATTCAAAAGCACCTTTTAGCCGCTCACTCTGAGCTTTTAAAGCATCGTCGTGAATTTCTTTACCCATAAATTTAGGTAAGATATTCACACAGACAATAATTGCTCCCAATGAACCAAAAATGTAAGTGACCGCATAGCCAATCGCGACATTTGCTTGAAGTCTTTGAATTTCTGCGAGTGGGAGATCGAGTCTAGAAATTGCATCTCCCGCAGTCCCAATAATGGCTGATTGAGTCATGCCGCCCGCAGCGAGACCCGCAGCCAAGCCTTTATCGAGATGAAAAATTTTAGCCATCACTAAAACAGTGACTAAACCACACACTGCCATGAATACTGCTAATAAAATTTCTTTTATGGACTGTGGACCCAGTGATTTAAAAAACTGAGGGCCACTTTCAAAGCCTACTGCGTAAATGAAGAGAGCAAATAAAATTGCTTTAACGCCGTTATCGACAGGTACGCCAATAAGACTTAAAACAACTGCGACGAGTAAGGAGCCTGCGACTCCGCCAAACTGAAACTTTCCAAACTGGAATTGTCCAATCCAGAAGCCTATTGCGAGTGATAAGAACAATAATATTTCGGGGCTGTGCTTTAAAACACCTTGTAACCATTCAATCATTTTGATCTCACTTTTATTATTAGATCTATCTTTAATATATAAATTTATTTATTTTTCATTTTTAAAATACAATATGAAAATTACTTAAGCAAACCTTTAAGTTTGGTGGTTTTCTTAAGTTTAATTATAAGAATTAATGAGTTTAAAATGCTTGTGATCCAAGGGGTGGTGGTAATTCTGAGTGTTTAAATCAACTATTAATTTTTTAATCATAGTTAAAATTTATTTACAATAATATAAAGAATATTTTATGAAATTAAAGCGTCTTGCTTATATCTAATCTTGAAAACAAGTTTTTAGTTTGTTGATATTTAAGTGATTAATTTTTAATTGTTAGGCTGGTCCTAATTTTTATATAAATTAAAAAACAATCTACTTAAAATTAATTTTTTGATAATTATGTCGCATAAATTAATTTTTAATATATTTAAATTAATCTTTATAATGATATTTATTTTTAAAGAAAAATATAAGATTTGAAATTGCCGTTCTTAAATGGAATGTATATTTGAATATGAAAGTGATTAATATTTTTATTTTATATCTTAATTAAAATTATCATATTAAAAAGAGAGGGTTATGGTTATTAAAAAACTTTAACTACTCTATGACCGCTCATATTTTTAAGTAAATCTCTGTCCGCCTCTATAACCAACACGCTATTCTTTTGTACTGTTTTCCCAATGACTCACATGCCGTACTGTTCAGAAATGCTAATTTTTTGATGGTTTCGTCCTGTCACATGCTGATCTCATATATTTTGGTCATAAAACTGTGTTATCTCAGCTTAAGCCTTTGACTTTTAGGTTCTATTTTAATTTGGCCACAGAATTTGTACAGATTATTCAGCAGTTTCAATAATATATTGAACAGTACACGGTAATTTTCATCTCAAAATTTATGATGACTTGGATAGTTTTTCGATTGATTTATATTTTAATTTACCTTAGTAATAAAAAGAGTTTTGTGTGACACAGTTAAAACTATAAATCTCAGAGTATAACTATGAAGCTTAAAGAATTAGCAGGTTGTGAGGAATGCGATACTGTCTATCGTAGAACCCCGCTTGCTTATGGAAAAAGAGCTTATTGCTTATGCTGCGGTGCTGAACTCTATCGGCACACCAAACCTTTTTCGACGCTGTTGGCTTTAATCTTAACGGCGTTGATCGTATTTGTTATTGCCAATAGCTTTCCTATTGTAAAAATTGAATTGCAGGGCAACATCTCTGAAACCACCTTACTTGGTGCGGTCTGGGTAATGTTTCATTATGATCGGGCTTTTGTTGGCATTCTTATTTTAATCACCACTTTTATTGTGCCACTTTCCTATCTTTTATTACTCTCCTATGTGTTGGGCACAGTAAGCGTATTGAAGAAAAGACCCACATTTTTAGTATTTGCCTTACGTACACTTTATTTTATGAGAGTGTGGGGAATGGTTGAGGTGTTCTTAATTGGAATCTTGGTCACGCTTGTGAAGTTAATGGGAATGGTGTTGGTGATTCCCGAGATTGCGTTATGGGCATTTGCGATTTTAAGTGTATTGTTGGTCTATATTACTTCCATAAAGGTGAGTGATATATGGAACGAAATTGATAGGTCACTGCCATGAAAACGATAAAAAATGTGACCCCAACACAAAGCTCACAGCAAGGGGCAGCGCTTAAGCAATACCCACGAGCCAAAGATCTCTCATTAATTGTCTGTCACTGCTGTGGCGTCGTAAATTCTGCTCAAAATGAAAAGAGACGACTCAACCAAAGCCATCAGGTGTTACGTTGTATTCGTTGTAATAGCGTGCTGCATTCACGTAAACCAGCGAGTTTAAATCGAACTTTTGCTTTAGTGGTGGCTGCGACCATTCTCTATATTCCAGCCAATGTACTTCCAATGACGGTGACTGACTCACTGTTGGGTAGCCAGCAAGATACCATCATGAGTGGGGTCATTTACTTTTGGCAAAGTGGAGACTATCTGGTTTCAGCGGTCATTTTCATGGCCAGTATTTTTATTCCCATGCTAAAGCTACTGATTTTGTATTTTTTATTGGTGGCGGTATATCTTCAACAATCGTCAGCATGGAAGTTTTTACCTGAGCAATGCGTTAAATTATATCGAGTTGTCGAGTTTATCGGCCGTTGGTCAATGATTGACGTATTTGTGGTGGCACTCTTAACAGCGCTCATTCAGATTCAGTCGCTTGCTACGATTTTAGCAGGGCCGGGTTCGATCGCTTTTGGTGCGGTTGTGGTGTTAACCATGTTTGCATCTTTAAGTTTTGACCCACGACTTATTTGGGATAACTTCTACGCATCTCAAAATACAAATAAACCTTCTACTTTTGCCTCAAACAAAACCAAGATTATTCAGGCTGAACACCCGCCGTTGAATAATGATTCCATTAATCCCAGTCAATAAAAGAACAATGAGTATGTCTGAAAATGAAATAACCCCTGGTAACTCAGATCGTCGTGATCCAGATGTTGAACTGGATAGCGTGAATGATTTGCCAGAACCCCAAGAAAAGAAAAGTCGGTGGAAGCCTCTTTTAATTTGGCTCATTCCATTGATTGCTCTTTTAATCGCGCTTTCATTAGCGATAAAAGCGCTCTTGTCTCACGGCCCGACCATTGACGTATCTTTTAGGACGGCTGAGGGATTGGTCGCAGGTAAAACAACGGTTCGTTATAAACAGGTGGATATTGGCGTAGTACGGCAGATTGATCTTTCAGAAGACCGTTCACACGTGATTGCCAGAATTGATTTGCGTAAAGATGCGAGTAACTTTGCCGCAAAAGATTCACGGTTTTGGGTCGTGCGACCTCGGATTGGGACGAGTGGGGTTTCAGGAATAGACACATTATTGTCAGGTTCATATATTGAAGTGGATGGTGGTAAGTCGGAAGAGAAAAAGCTCGAATTTACTGGCTTAGAAGTACCGCCAGTGATTACTTCCGATGTACCGGGCAAAGAATTTTTCTTAAATGCAGATGACTTGGGGTCTTTAGATGTCGGTTCTCCAATTTATTATCGTCGAATTAATGTGGGCCAAATTACAGCCTATAAATTGTCTAACGATGGTAAAACTGTAGAGCTACAAACTTTTATCCGTGCACCATATGATAAGTTTGTCACCACCGACGCACGGTTTTGGCAGGCGAGTGGTATTGATGTGAGCTTGAATGCTTCAGGATTTAGTTTAGATACTCAATCGCTGGCAAGTATTGTCGCGGGCGGTATTGCTTTTGGAATTCCTGAAAGTTCGCGTGCTACCACAGCGGCAAATCATAGTCGCTTTAATCTGTGGGATTCGAAAACTGAGGCATTAAAAGAACCGGATGGACAACCTCGTGGTGTGATCATGTACTTTGATCATTCATTACGTGGACTGTCTGTTGGCGCACCAATTGATTTCATGGGCATTGAAATTGGTAATGTTAAATCGATTAATGCAGAGTTTTATAACAACTATAAGCAGATTCGTATGCGTGTTGAGGCGGTCATCTATCCGTCACGCGTTGAGAATAGGCAGGCACTCAATCCAAACAGCAATATTTTCAAAGATTTTGTTGAACATGGATGGCGTGCTCAAATGAGAACAGGCAACCTTCTCACGGGCCAAAACTATATTGCCCTAGATAAGTTCCCTAAAGCTAAGCCAGCCACATTACAAATTTTGAGTGATGACCGTGTGGTGATTCCAACTACACCAACCGAACTGAGTGGCTTACAAGCACAAGTTTCTCAGATTGCTGACAAGTTAACCAAATTCCCGTTAGTTGAGATTGGGCAAGATGTACGTAAAACGCTCAACAATATGAACACAGCCATTGAGTCTACCGACAAACTGGTTAAACAGTTAGATGGAAAAGTTGCACCTGGTTTACAAGCAACCTTAGACGATGTTCGTAAAACTGTAAGATCGTCAGAGTCTATTTTGTCGAGCGATGCGCCGTTACAACAAGACGTACGTAAAGCATTGCAGCAAATGACACGTGCGGCTGCTTCATTACAGTTAATGGCAGACTATATTGAGCAACATCCTGAATCAATTATTCGTGGTAAGACACCAGAGACCGATGATGAAAAATAAAAACACTCTATCTTTTCAACATCCTAAAGCAGCCAACTGGCTGCTTGGGAGCGGCCTGTTTTTAACGGCTGTTGCCATGACGGCATGTTCGAGTTCGCCAACGCCAAATTATTATACGATGTCCCCTAAAATTACTGCGGCTACAAAATCAACTGTGCAGGTGATTGAGGTATTACCCGTCGGGATTCCAGACCGATTGGACCGTGCGCCTTTGGTACTCCAAGACAGTAGTGGTAAGTCTACGGTGTTAAACAATGAACGCTGGACATCGACCATGGGTACGCAATTACGCGATACCTTGTCGGCGGGTTTACAGCAAAAATTAGGGGCAATTGACAGTTATAGCAGTGGGCTAGCTGGAAATAATCAGCCTTTATATCGAGTTTCTACAGACTTTTCTCATTTTGATATTGTAGATAAAAGCTATATTAATATTGCGGTGTCTTGGGTAGTGAAGCGTCAAATACCGCCCACTCAATTAGAGTCAAATAATGCAAAAGTCATCACGAATGCAGGATCTCAGCTCAATTGTCGAATTGCTTTTAAGCAGCCAATTGATCAGAAAACTAAAAAGATGGAAGGTATTGTGAATGCTTCAAGTGAAGCAATGACTCAAATCATTAATACGGTTTCTTCTTCAATTGTAGCGCTAGATTCAAACAAAAAATCCGTTATTAGCAATGGTGTTTGTTCTTAATATTAAATCTATACACGTTTTATCCGGTTAAATGCCGGATAAAATTTGATAACTCCATCCGGTTTTGAGTTCTTTAGTTGTTGGTTAAAAGCTGTGAGGAAAAATTTACTCATGTGAGTGTTTTAAATCCCATCCTTTTTCAATACAAATTTGATCAAATGATCTTGCAAGATCGGCTAGGGTAGTTTCTTTTAAACGTTGAATCAAAATCGCGTGTGCAGCTTGAATACTTGTATCTAGAGCTGCATTGACGACTTGTTCTACAGCACATTCCGGATTTTTTCTTTCATTGCCGATTGCAAAAATTGTAGGTTCACCAACAGCCTTATAAATATCAAGAAGCGTAATTTTTTCTATATCTCCTATTAAGTGCCAACCACCGCCAGGCCCTTTCTCTGATTGTACAAAGTTAGCCTGTTTTAACCCAATCATGGTACGACGAATAACTACAGGATTAGTTGATAACATTTTGGCAATTTCTTCAGAAGTAAAACTGCGATTTTGCCTCGCCATGTGTAAAAGCACATGAAGTATTCGGGAAAGTTTATTGTCTGTACGCATAAGCACAAAAAAACAGCGCGATCAATAGAATGTATAAAATGTAACATGAAAAGTTGCAAATTAAAATAAAAGGCATTAATGTAACTTCATAAGTTACTTATTGAGGGTGAATAAAATGCTGTATGACGTTGCGATTATTGGTGGCAGTTATGCGGGTTTATCAGCAGCAATGCCGTTGGCCCGTGCACGTAGAAATATTGCGATAATTGATGCAGGGCAAAGAAGAAATCGTTTTGCTGAATATTCTCATGGATTCCTTACCCAAGATGGAACTCAAGCTAATGAAATTGTTGAAATTGCAAAAAAACAATTAGAAGTTTATAGCACTGTTGAATGGCAAAATGGGAGAGTTAAAAAAATTGCAAAAATAGATGAAGGTTTTTGTATTTGTATTGATGGAGTGTATTCCATTCAAACTAAAAAAATTATTATTGCGGCAGGAGTTAGTGATCAGTTGCCAGAAATAGCGGGTTTGGCTGAAAGATGGGGGAAAACGGTTTTTCATTGTCCATATTGCCATGGATACGAGTTAGAAAAAGGAAAAATCGGTATTTTGGCCACGTCAGAACACAGCTTACAATTGGCGATGATGCTGCCTGATTGGGGCCCAACCACGCTTTTACTTAATGGAAATGATCAACTCATTCATACAGAATGGCATACTTCCTTACAAAAACGTGGAGTGATTGTAGAGCCATGTGTTATTCAGGAAATCAGAAGTGAGGCAGAGATTGTGTTTACCGATGGAAAGGTTATTGCTCTGGATGGACTGTTTATTCCAACACGTACATATATTACTCAACCTTGGCTGGCCGAGCTTGGATGTGAAGTCGAAGACACGCCGTTTGGACAAATAATCAAAACAAACGCGACAAAAGACACCACGGTAAAAGGGATTTTTGCTTGCGGTGATATTGCACGTTTAGGTGGTTCGGTTCCATTCGCAGTTGCAGATGGAATGATGGCAGGGGTAAGCGCTCACCGTTCGCTTATTCTTAATGGTTCATCGTAAATTAGGAAAACTGCATTCTCTAAGATCATCACTAATGCAGGATCTCAGCTCAATTGTCGAATTGCTTTTAAGCAGCCGATTGATCAGAAAGCTAAAAAGATGGAAGGTATTGTGAATGCTTCAAGAAGCAATGACTCAAATCATTAATACGGTTTCTTCTTCAATTGTGGCGCTAGATTCAAACAAAAAATCGGTTATTAGCAATCGTGTTTGTTCGTAAAACGCATCGTTTTTAACCAACCCCTTTATTTGTGAACAACAGATAAAGGGGTTTTATTTTTAGTTGCCTCTATAAGTTGAATAACCGTAAGGGCTAAGTAATAAAGGAATATGGTAGTGATTTACGCTTCCATCGACTTTAAAAATTACTGGAACCTCGGCAAAAAAAGTTTGTTGTTTGTTCTTCTTAAACCAGTCTTCAGTTTTAAAGGTAACTTTATAAACTCCTTGCTCTAGTTTTTTATTTTCTGGATAGAGCGCAGTAATACGACCATTTGAATCGGTCACTTGCTGATTGAGTTTAACCCACTGGTTATTGGTATTTTTTTCTAAAACCACTTCAACTTGAGAAGAGGGTAAACCCGTCTCTAGGTTTAACACATGCACACTTAGTGGATTAGTTTGTGCAAATGTAGCTGAAGCTATAAATAATGAAGATAAAGCAATAAATGATTTAGTCATGATGAACTCCTTATGAATGAAAAACGGTTTCAATGGCTTTGCTTGCGCATTGATTGTCATTCTGTGCGCCGCCAGCACCCGCAACTCCAATAGCACCGATCACTTGGTTCTCAAAACGGACAGGTACGCCACCGCCTAACAAAAGTAAATTTGCTACGGTAGTTAAATTTTTTGCATCGGGGTTTTGGTTACTGTTTTGGCTTAAAACTAAGGTCGATGTTTTGGTAGATAACGCGGTATAGGCTTTTTTCTCGGCAGCCATTAAGTTATGCGGGCCCACCAACTCATGCCGTTCGGCAGTTAATGGATTACCACCGCGATCTACAACAACAACCGCAATGTTTTGATTTAATTTTTTGCATGCCTCTTTTGCACTGTCGGCTAGCAGGTGGGCAGTTTGAAGATCTAACGAATAAACTTGATTCAAAGCAGGGGGCTGTGCAAAAGTACTATTACCGAATAGCACGGCTGATAACATCAGCCAGTTCAATTTTTTCATGATGATTGCCTCTATGTCGCTTTGAAAATCTTAAACAAATTGCTTAATTTCAAGCATGACAATCACATTACAAAGTTGTCATCTTTCAAATGAGTCTCTACAAAATGCGTATCCTTATTATTGAAGACGAGATCAAGATCGCCACTTATTTGGTCAAAGGATTAAAAGAGTCTGGATATCAAGCGGAGTGTGTTCACTTAGGGCTGCAAGGTTTGGAAATGCTAAAGAGAGAACAATATGACTTGCTTATTCTTGATGTCATGCTGCCGGACATAGACGGCTGGAGCGTATTACAAGTCCTACGCCAGTTTTCAAAAATTCCGGTGATTTTTTTAACGGCGAAAGATCAGGTGATGGATAGAGTGAAAGGGTTAGAGTTGGGTGCAGATGATTACTTGGCTAAACCATTTTCCTATATTGAATTGTTGGCACGTATTAAAAGTCTGTTAAGACGACAACAGTATCTGCAAGAAAACGAGTTGTCTATTAGTGATTTAAAAATGGATGTGGTCGGCCATAAAGTATGGCGTAACGGAAACTTAATTGAACTGAGTAAAACCGAATTTAATTTGTTGCGTTATTTATTGCTCAACAAAGAGCAAATTGTGACACGCAGACAAATTGGTTCCGAAGTTTGGAATATTAACTTTGACACTGATACAAACTTTATTGATGTAGCTGTACGCCGTTTACGAAGCAAAATTGATGAGGGATATGAATTAAAACTTATTCATACCATACGTGGCTTGGGCTATAAAATTTCGGTTAGCTTATGAACTTTAAATTTCTACGTTCTCTTGAAGTCCGTATTACATTACTGGTCACGCTTTGTTCTGCCTTAATTTTATGTTCAGTCGGCTTTATGACCTATTTGGGTATTAACCAGATTTTATTAAAGCAACAAGATAAAGCTTTAGCAGACAGAATTAACCGTTTGGAAATTTTGCTACAAGATAGCGAAAATGTAGAGCAAATCATTGCGCGGCCTAAGCTGTATCAAAACATGCTTGGCAATCAAGACAACTTATTTCTGCTTATTCATAAAGACAAAACTTTAATTAATATCAATCCGCTTCACATTCAACTACCTGAACTTGCACAGCGCGACAGTCTTCAATTTCAAGATTTAGCTAACAACTCATATCCAACGCGCATTGCTTGGAAATCCATAAAAATTAATAACGAACCTTATCTGCTCATTGCAGGTAAACAATGGTCGGAACGCATTAATATTCTTTTACCTTTTCAAGAAAGTCTCTTGATGTATGTGGTCGGGGGCGTGTTTGCGATCTTTGTGCTTTGCATTTTAGTGTGTCATTTAGGTTTAAAGTCGCTACAACAGCTTCGCAAGCAAACTCATTCTATTAACGTAAATCAGCTACAAAAACGGTTAAACCTCCCAAATTCACCTTTAGAAGTTGATCTGCTTTCAAAAGATATAAACCACATGCTTGAGCGTATTGAAAAGGGCTATACGCAGCTCAACCGTTTTTCTGAAGATATCGCTCATGAGTTCCGCACACCTTTAAATAATCTGATTGGGCAAACCGAGATTGCTTTAACTGGCGAACGTTCGGTTGAGCAATATGAAGATTTGCTGGTGTCTCATTTAGACGATTACCACAGATTAAAACGCATGATTGATAGCATGCTTTTCTTGGCAAGAGCCGATCAGAAAATGGTGCTTGTAAATAAACAAGAAATAAATATCCAAGATGTTATTGATAGGTTATGCCAGATTTTTGAATATCAGGCCGAGGAACAAGACTGTCATTTTAGTTTTAACTTAGAAGCTCAAACGTTATTTGCAGATCCTGAGCTTTTTCAAAGAGCCGTTTATAACCTGATTTTAAATGCGTTGGTTCATGGTGGTGACAAGCGAACTATTTATATCGCAACAAAACATAAGATGATTGAGCATAAGCAATGGGTGAGTCTGACTGTGGTAACGGGTGGTATTTCAATTGCTGAACATCAACTTGAGCATCTTTTTGAAAGATTTTACCAATGCCATTCAAGTCGAAGTGATGAGAATCAAACAGGTGGATTAGGTTTGTCGATTGTTGCTTCAATTATGGATCTACATCATGCCCGCTATCGAGTTTATAACACCGTCGAGGGTGTGTGCTTTGAGCTTGATTTTCCAGTTGCAGATGCACTAAAGAAATACAATTAAATCCTTATTAATGTTGCTTAATTTTTAAAATTCACACTTTGTTCACAGCCCTCTGACGTATGTTTAAACGTATGAAATAAACAGAAGAGGGCAATCATGAAATTATTATTTAAATCACTTGTCATCAGCAGTAGCCTTGCGGCGGTCAGTTTAATGCTTCCTTTGAGCACCTTTGCAGACACCAATACTAAACCTGTCGCTGTTGATTCTATTGATATTAATAAATACGCAGGTAAGTGGTATGAAATTGCGCATTTACCGATGTTTTTTCAGCGTAATTGTGTAGCCAATACAACTGCAAACTATTCTATTAACGCGGACAAAACCGTTGGTGTTTTAAATAGCTGTACGACAAAAAAAGGCGAAATGATCTCATCTGAAGGAGTTGCTTATCCGCAAAATGAAGGCAACAGTAAATTGAAGGTGAGCTTTTTACCTTCTGGTCTTAGATGGATTCCTTTTACAAAAGGCGATTACTGGGTTTTAAGAGTTGACCCAAATTATCAGGTCGCTTTAGTGGGTGGCCCAAGCCATAAATATTTATGGATTCTTTCTCGTAGCCCTCAACTTGATGAGGCGACATATCAATCTTATCTGCAAACCGCAAAAAGCTATGGCTACGACGTTTCTAAACTCGTTAAAACAACACAGTCTAAATAGTGAAATGCTGGTTGCGTAGATGCTTATATTTATCTCGTAACCGAGTGAACTTCACATAAAATTCATTGCGCATTTTCTAAATTAGAACCAAAAGAAATGCTTTAGATCAGGAAGAATCAATGTCTAAATTTTTTCTGCGCTGGATCGATAGCTGGTCAGATTCAGAAAATGCGCAAGTGGGTGCTTCTAGCGAATATGTCATTGAAAAGAAAATTCAATGGTTAAGAATTATTCCTTTTATTTTATTACATATCGCTTGTTTAGCTGCATTTTGGGTGGGCGTATCTTGGTTTGCTGTGATCTTCATGCTGGGGTTTTATTTTCTTCGCATGTTTGCAATTACTGCTTTTTTCCACCGCTATCTTTCGCATAAAACTTTTCAGACATCACGTATTGTTCAATTCATTTTTGTACTGATCGGAACCATGAGTGCGCAGCGCGGACCTTTATGGTGGGCAGCCCATCACCGTTATCACCATCACTTTACCGACACCGATCAGGACCCGCATTCAGCAAAAGCAGGCTTTTGGTATTCGCATGTAGGCTGGTTTTTAAATGAGCAAAATTTTGCTACTCGAAAAAAAGTCATTAAAGACTGGTTGAAATATCCAGAACTGATTTGGCTAGACCGATTTAGTTTGCCTATTGTGATTTTGACGGCCTTAGCAATTTATGGTTTAGGTTCGTGGCTTGCACAACATTTCCCTGAGTTGGGTACCAATGGCTTACAACTTTTAGTGTGGGGATTTGTGATTTCCACTGTTCTATTAACACATGCAACCTTGTGTATTAATTCACTCGCTCATCGTTATGGCTCACGTGAGTTTAACACCCCAGATGATAGCCGTAATAACTTCCTACTTTCTTTAATTACCTTGGGAGAAGGATGGCACAACAACCATCACTTTTACGCAGGCAGTGTGCGACAAGGTTTTTATTGGTGGCAGATTGATATCACTTTTTATGTGCTCAAACTGATGTCTATATTTGGTTTGGTGTGGGGGCTAAAGCCAGTACCAGACAAGGTTTATCAATATAAAAAGATTAAAAATTTATCGATAGAAAAAATTGAAAACGGTGAAGTGTTATGAAAATTGCCATTATTGGTTCGGGCATATCTGGACTTTACGCGGCTTGGAGATTGTCAGAACTACATCAAGTCACTGTGTATGAAAAAAATAACTATTTTGGCGGTCATACTGACACTCACGAGCTAGAGATAGAAGGCACTAAAGTCGCGGTAGATAGTGGTTTTATTGTGTTTAATGACTATAACTATCCGTTATTTGCCAACATGCTTAAAAAATTAGGCGTAGAAACTCAAAGCAGCGATATGAGTTTTTCAGTGAATAATCTGGTCAGTGGACTTCAATATAATCCTTCAAAAAAATGGTCGCTCTTTGCCCGTCCGCAAAACTTTTTAAACCGAAAATTTCTGCAAATGCTCTCAGATTTGCTGCGTTTTTATGATGACAATAAAGATATAGATGTGGCAGATATTGATCCTAATTTATCGATTGAAGAGTATTTGGACTTTCACAAATATAGTCATGAGTTCCGTTATGAGCATCTTTATCCGATGTGCGGGGCATTATGGTCGGCTCCGGTTGAGCAGGTAGGGCAAATTCCATATCGATTTGTCGTGAGCTTTTTTCAGCATCACCGCATGCTACAGCTAAAAGAGCGGCCACAATGGCAAACAGTCAAACATGGTTCGGCAAGCTATATTCGTGCTATTCAAAAGAAATGCCGATCCATTGAGTGGAAATTTGCAGAAGTAAAAGCTGTGAGTCGTTTACCAGAAACTGTGTTGATCGAAACCGTTGAAGGGCAAGCACAATATGACTGGGTGATTTTTGCAAGCCACGCTGACGATAGCTTAAATTTAATTAAAGATGCGTCAGAACTTGAACAAGAAATATTAAGCCAATTTGGTTATCAAGATAATCGAATGGTCGTCCATCGTGATTTTTCAATTATGCCTAAAAGCCGTTTGCAGTGGGCAAGCTGGCATGTACATGTAACACCAACTTCTCAAGTTCAAAACGAAGTGTCCGACATACATTATGGTTTTACTTACTGGATGAATAATCTGCAGAATTTATCCTGTGTTACGCAAATTTTTTCTACTTTAAATCCGAATATGAAAATCAAAGCCGAAGACATTTTGGTTGAGCGGCAATACCGACATCCCGTATTTGATGCAAAAGCGATTCAAGCTCAATCTCGTTGGCACGAAATTAATGGGCAAAATCGTACTTCATTTTGTGGAGCATATTGGGGCTGGGGCTTTCATGAAGACGGCGCTCGCAGTGCAGCACGAGTTGTTGAGCAACTCTTAGCTTTATAAGAATAAATAAGGAGCTTTCAAATGTTATTAAATAAACTTGCTATCGCTCCTGCGCTTATTCGTCATCGGCGTTATAGCCCTAAACCGCATGAGTTTACATCGACCTTAAATTATTTATGGTTCGATCCAGATCAATTAGTTGATATTACAAAAAATTGTTCACTTTGGTCGACGGATCATTGGAATGTATTAAAGCTATCTAAAAATGATTTTTTAAACATGTATCACGGTTCTATAAGGGATAGAGTAGAGAAAGCGATACTGCAAAATAATCACTTACATCTTCGGTCAGACTGGCAAATTCGTGTCTTGGCTTTGCCTCGTTGTTTGGGTTTTCGGTTTAATTCGGTCGTATTTTATTTTGTTTTAAATAAAGCTGGAAAACCGTTATTTATTCTGAGTGAAATCACCAACACCCCATGGAATGAACGAAAAGTCTATACACATGACTGTATAAAACAACAAGGGCAGGTGGGTGATTATCAGAGTTTTGATTTTAACTTTGAAAAATCATTTCATGTTTCGCCGTTCATGCCCATGCAGTTGATTTACCTTTGGCGATTTAGTTTTTCAGATCAGCAGAATGTCATTCACATGCAGCTTTTTGAAGAGCAAAAAAAAGTCTTTGATGCCACTATGCGTTTTGAGCTTGTGCCCATCACATTTCCTTCACAGCAATATCGATATGCTCTTATAAACAGCCTAGCGCCTTTTAAAATGTTGTTTTCAATATATTTAGAGGCATTTAAGTTGTGGCGAAAAAAAGTTCCATTTTATCGTCATCCTAAAAAGATCAAGGTAGATAAGACATGATAAAAACATTTCTTTATGGTGAAGATGACTCACTACCGTTACTGCTCAAGAGTCTTCTCAAACTACGTCATGGACAGATCACTTTTCAGGGCGCGTGGAATGGGACGGTCGGTGAAGTTTCAGACTTACATGCTGTGATTGAAGTTCACAATCCTTTATTGATGGATCTTATTTTAAAAAATGGTGTTTTGGGAGCAGCAGAAGGCTACATTCGTGGTGACTGGAGCAGCGAGAACCTTGTCGAGTTGATTCAGATCTTGGCACGTAACCGAGCAGTATTGGACCAAATTAACCAGAATGTTATTGCTCAAGCGAGCCAGTTTTTTCTTAAAGCTTGGTATCAAAATCGAAAGAATTCTATAAGTGGTAGCCGTAAAAATATTGCCGAGCACTACGACTTAAGCAACGACTTTTTTAAATTATTTTTAGATCCGTCTTTAATGTATTCGAGCGCTGTTTTTGAAAATGAAAACATGACCCTCGAAGAAGCATCTGATTTAAAAAAAGAGATCATTTGTAAAAAGTTAGATTTAAAACCACTAGATCATTTGGTTGAAATTGGAAGTGGATGGGGGGGTTTTGCAATTTATGCAGCCCAACATTATGGCTGTAGAGTAACCACCATTACCATTTCACAAGCTCAATATGATGAAGCGGTTACTCGTGTAAATGAAGCTGGCTTGGCACATCGAATTGATGTGCAACTTAAAGACTACCGTTTGCTCGAAGGTAAATTCGATAAGCTGGTTTCAATTGAAATGGTTGAGGCGGTTGGGGCGCAATATTTATCGACATACTTTGATCAATGTAAAGCACTATTAAAACCGAAAGGGTTGGTATTTATTCAAGCCATTACTATTGAAGATTTCCGGTATAAAAAAGCATTAAATACAGTTGATTATATTAAGCGCTATATTTTCCCAGGTAGCTTTATTCCTAGTGTGAGTGTATTAACTAAAACTGCTTCTGAGAGTGGTTTAAGGTTAAAGCATTTAAATGATATTGGTTTAAGTTATGCGCAGACACTTCATCACTGGAGAGCGCGTTTTTTAGCGGCGCGGGAACAAGTATTGGCTCTAGGTTTCGATGAAAACTTCATTCGCATGTGGGATTTCTATTTATGTTATTGCGAAGGTGGTTTTAAAGAAGGCGTGATAAGCAATGTTCACTTGTTGTTTGAAAGTACCAGTTACTAAATCAAACAGCTCAAGTAAGGAGGCTGCTCATGTTTTGGAATTTACTGATTCTAGATTTAATGATCATGTTGCTGAGCTGGCTACTTGCCACTCTAAATGGCCGAGCTGGAATAGTAGATGCTGCATGGAGTTTCTGTCTGGCAGTAAACATTATTGTGTCTTCTTTACTCATTTCAGTTGCCCCGGTTGAAGTGCGTCTTTTTATCGGTATTTTTAGTGGTTTATGGTTTTTAAGATTATTTTGGCATCTGTTAAGACGTTATCAATCTGAACAAAAAGAAGATGGCCGTTACGCGAGCATGCGTAAAGCGATGGGTAAGTTTCAGCATATTGGCTTTTTATTCTTTTTTATCTTTCAAACACTTTTAGTGCTTTTGTTCTTTTTGCCGATGTGGATGCTCCTCAATGTAGAGGCAACTGAATGGAGTAGTGGATATAAAGTCGCTTTAGTAATTGCTGCTGTCATCATGGTAATTGCTTTCATTGGAGAGCAGCTCGCTGATCAGCAGTTATACCGATTTAAATTAAATCCAGATCATCATGGCAAAACGATGGATCAGGGTTTATGGCGTTATTCACGTCACCCTAATTATTTTTTTGAATGGTTACATTGGTTTGCCTACCCAATTATTGGTTTAGCAGCAGGCCAATATGTATTGTGGATTTATCCGTTACTGATGTGGCTATTTTTATATTACGTCACGGGTATTCCATTTAGTGAAAAACAAGCAATTAAAAGTCGCGGTCAAAATTATCTTGATTATCAACAAAAAACATCAATGTTTATTCCGCGAAAACCCAAAAAATAGGTGCGCATATGGATTTTATTGTTCATCAGTCTTTGAAAATTGTTGAAAGTGGTGTGATTCCAGATCATGCAATTCGAGCTGCAATTCGTGCTTTAAGTAAAAAGCGCTTAATCCAAGAAGGCCGTTATGACCCTGAACAAGGGGCGCAGCGCTACATGGATGTGCTTAATATGCTGAAGAAGAGCGAAATCGCCGTTGAAACGGATAAGGCAAATGAGCAGCACTATGAATTGCCGACCGAGTTTTTTCAGGCGGTGCTTGGAAAAAGACTCAAATATAGTGCGTGTTATTTCCCGACTAAAACCACAACTTTAGATGAGGCAGAAGAGTTGGCTCTTCAGATTTATTGTGAAAGAGCACAACTTAAAAACGGTCAACACATTTTAGAGTTAGGCTGTGGATGGGGCTCTTTAACTTTGTGGATGGCAGAAAACTATCCACGCTCACAGATTACGGCTGTTTCAAATTCTGCAACGCAGAAAAAGCATATTCTTCGGCAAGCAGAGTTGAGAGGTTTAACCAATGTTGAAGTGCTCACCTGTGATGTGAATGTACTTGAATTAGACCAAGACAAGTTTGATCGTGTTGTATCGGTCGAAATGTTTGAACACGTTCGTAATTACCAACGTCTTTTTGAAAAAATTCAGGGCTGGTTAAAAGCAGACGGCTTACTTTGGTGTCATATTTTTTGCCATCGCTTTTTACATTATCCTTTTGAAGTGAAATCAGATTATGATTGGATGTCCAAGTATTTCTTTACTGGCGGTTTAATGCCTTCGACTTCGACTTTTTTGCATTTTCAAGAGCATTTAGAGTTGGCTCAACAGTGGCAGTGGTCGGGTGAGCATTATATGAGAACGGCAAATGCTTGGCTTGATAACATGGATAACCAAGAAGTCGAACTGAAGCCACTGTTTAAAAAAATCTATGGAAAAGATGCCAATATTTGGTGGCAACGCTGGCGTATTTTCTTCATGGCTTGTGCTGAGTTATTTGGTTTTGAGCAAGGTCAAGAATGGGTCATTGGTCACTTTTTATTTAAAAAGCGATCATAGTAATTTCTATAGCCTATCCCGGCGATAAAGATATGATAAAAACTCGACATGATGGCAAAGCGAGTCATCCATTAGCCCAAATGTTCAATCGATATTACTGGTTGCAGATTGGTCTGATTGCATTATCGATCGTGGTCGGGTTGGCTTGTAGTGCTTGGGTGATTAAGGGCTCTTTACTTAAAACCGCTTTAGAACAGGAAATGGAGCATTACTGGTTACGCATAGAACGTAATCCAAATGCTGATTTACCAGATACTAAAAATTTATATGGATATCGGTGGAATACACAGGTCGCGCCTCAACCTTTTCGGGGCATGCATTTAGAGAGTGGCGTGCACAGAGTATTCGTTGATGGTAAAGAACGAATGACGGTCTATGGTGAGCGTAATGGTCAGCATGTTCTATTGGTATTTGGCGAAAGTAATGTTAATAAACTGATCTGGTTATTTGGTCTTGCTCCACTGATGTTCAGTTTATCTGTTTTATATAGCTTTTTGTGGTGGTCAAACCGAAGAGCAAGACGCTATTTTTCTCCAATTACGCGCTTAGCGAATGCTTTAGAAAATATCGATTGGGCACATCAAGACACTCAAGCATCTCCTTTTAGAGATATTAATACCAATGGCAACATGGAAGCCGAATATCTCAAACAAGCTTTAGAAAAATATCATCAGGTTTTAAGTGATTTTATTCGACGCGAAAGAGAATTTACTGGAGATGTTAGTCATGAGTTACGCACTCCACTCACCATTTTGAAAGGTAATGTTCAACTGTGTCAGGCGAAATATGGAGACGATAAATCCTTAGTCCGTCTTCACAATACAATTGAAGATATGCAGTTGCTCGTTGATACCTTACTTGCGATTGCACGTAATACGGTACAGAGCTTGCCATCTGAGAAAAATTTATTATCCAAAACAGTAAAGGATTTAGTTGAAAGTTTAGAAGTGATGAGTGTGAGTAAAGGAATACATATTAGTATTCATCCAGACTCAGCTGAACAGCCACGCTGGTTATATCCTTCTATGACTCAAATGGTTTTAAGCAATATTTTACGTAATGCGCTTAACTATTCTCAAGGTTCACAAATCGACATTATTCAACAAAAAAACAGCCTGATTATTGCAGATAACGGAATTGGAATTTCTTTACCTAACGATGTAAAGGTGCAAGAGCTCAGCGACACACAACTTTCCTTAAAGGCTAAAGGTCATGGCATTGGTTTGCAATTGGTACAAAAGCTTTGCAAGCAATTAGGATGGCGAGTGGAGCTGTTTGATCGGCAGTACTATTTAACCACTCATCCTGAACTCGATTTGGAGCCAACCACAGGCTTAATTGTCGTGGTGTATTTAAGTTAAGTCGCGGAGTCTTCCAAAGCAATTTTTAAACCGACACCTGCCACTGTATGTAATAGTTTAGGATCAAAAGGTTTATCAACCATTTTTCTTAAGTTATAAATGTGACTGCGTAACGCATCGCTTTCAGGTTCTTCGTCGCCCCATAATTCCATCATCAGTTCTTGCTTGGTCACCACTTTTGGAGACTGACGCATCAAAATTTTTAATAGTTTAAATTGAATAGGGGGTAACTCAATATTATTTCCGGCACGAACCACGGTTTGAGTTGCGCTATCAAGAATTAAGTCGTGGATTTGAATTTTATGATGAGTGACTTCACCAGCTGCTCTTTTTATTAATGCACGAATCCGCATCACTAGTTCATTAAAATCAAAAGGTTTTACCAAATAATCATCTGTGCCAGCAGTAAAACCTTTAAGTTTGTCATCTAAAGTATCTCTTGCTGTCAGCATAAGAACGGGAATATCAACGCCTTGTTCGGTGCGTAGCCAGTTGCATAGGTCATAACCCGAGCCATCAGGCAGATTTATGTCGAGCAACAAAAGATGATAATGCTGCGATTTGAGAAAAGTCCGTGCGGCATCTAAGTTACGTGCATGATCGACAACATAACCATGCACTTCAAGAAATTCGCAGACTGTTGCTGCAAGTTCAAAATGGTCCTCAACCATGAGGATAAAGTGATTACCCATGAGATTTTATTAAGCCATTAATTTAATAGTTGTTGTTTTAATTTAGCATTAAATGGTTCGCTACCAAACCAGATTTTAAAATATTGATTTGCACTCGGATTGTTCAAAGAGCCGAGTAGCTTCTGGTTTAATTTTAATTCTAGTTTTTGATTTTCATGTTGATAATAGAGACTATAGAGATCTCCACTCTTAATTGGCCTATATAGTTCATTAATATGATTAAGCGGGGATTTCGCATCAAAGCCGCTAACATTTTTCTTCAAAAAGTGGGTTGCTGCGCGTTTAAATGCCCACTCGGGAATATCTCTGTTATAGCTAAAGTCCATTTTGATGCTTTGGCTTTGCCAATTTTTTAAGCAATCTTCAGCAAAGTAACTGACATTTCCCACTTTTTTACTCGTAACCATTAAAGGCGCTGAACTGCATTTTTTCAATTCAGCCGCATTGGCTTGAGATACGATTAAGATTCCTAGAAATATCAAGATTCGACTTTTTTGAACGGCAATATCCATTTATATACTCCTCCAAATATGGGTAAAGAACGGTAGAGGCCATTCGCTGGATCCCAATAATCTTGCTGGAAAATAATTTTTTGTTGGTCATTAATCTTAATTTGACTAATTCCATAAGAAGCCATCGTTTTTGAGCGACCTAACATTTTAAAGTCATAGGTCATGTACCAATGAATATAGGCTGTATCTTGGTGATGAGTTGCACTAATGAGTTTTACGGTGACATTATTCACTCGGGCATTCATGCCTTCAAAATGCTTAATCAGATCTTTCTTTTGAGAGAACTGCGAGAGTGTATCGTTGATATAGAGCTGATCAGCGTAAAGATTGCTAGCATTATTCACAAAAGAAGGAGTACCGAGCGTATTAAATGCAGCGACAAAACGATTGCCGAGATCTAGCGCCTGTTGGTCATCTAATTCTATACCAGTAATTTTTTGTTCAGCTTTGCCATAGTCACCTGAGTAACTAGGCACACTTTTACAAGCTGTTAAACCTACCAAAGTAATCAACCCTAGGGCCGTAGTTATAATTTTCATGTCGATATCCAAGCCAACTTTATAAGATCAAATTAAAGAGCTGGTCGTGAATTTTGCGTGAATTCTTATATTTATGATTTGGATTTAATGCTGGTTTTCTTGAAGCCAATAGATCTTCACTAACTTAAAGTTTTTTATAGTAATGCTTTATTTTTTATCAAAGAAATTACAGATCTTTTTTGAAAAAGATAACGTCCATATTCATGTAATTAGATGAGTTTGTTTTTTCAAAACCAAGTTTATTTAATAAGTTGTGGGCAGGTAAATTATCTTTTTCTGAAAAAGCGATCACATGCTTAAAGTTTCGATTTTGCATGTCTTCTAGTAATTTAAGTGAAGCTTCAACAACATAGCCTTTATTTCGTTCACTTTTAATAAGTCTAAAACCTAGTTCAGCTTCTGCTTTGCCATCAACCTCACAAGTTTCAAAACCACAATAACCAATAATTTTATAGGTATCTTTTAAGACGATAGCCATTTTGCCAAAATTATGATTTTTATAGTGCTCCAAAATTTCTAAAAAACGATCAGTTGCTGCCTCAGTTGATAAGGCACCATGAGGTGAAAAAGCCATAAAATCTTTGTCTTGAAACATCTCCAACATAATAGGTAAGTTTTCTTCAAGGAATGGCCGTAAAATTAAACGTTCTGTTTCTAACATAGAGTTCTTATTAAATAGTTTAAAAAATTATAGCTTATAAGATGAATAATAATTCAATAAAGAAAGCAATTTTATTCTAGCTGCGCTTTACCCATAAGAGATATAGATAAGTTTTGCATAAATAGAAGGATTCAATAATGAAAACAATCGGCTTATTAGGCGGAATGAGTTGGGAATCTACAGCGCTTTATTATCAACAAATCAATAAAATGGTTCACGGTAAATTAGGAAAATTGCATTCTGCTAAAGTGATTATTAATAGTGTTGATTTTGAAGAAATAGCAGCCTTACAAGCGAAAGGTTTATGGCAAGAAGCTGGCGCATATTTAGCTGAGCAGGCGCTAAATTTAGAAAAAGCAGGGGCAGATTGTATTTTGGTGTGTACGAACACTATGCATAAAGTTGCTGCACAGATTGAAGATTCATTTACCGTTCCTTTCTTACACATTGCCGATGCAACAGCAAAAGAAATTTTGAGTCAAAACATTGGTAAAGTTGCACTGTTAGGGACAGCTTTTACAATGGAGCAAGATTTTTATAAAGCTCGATTGCAGGATTATGGAATTGATGTCGTTATTCCAAATGAAGCCGACCGAAAAATAGTCCATAGCATCATTTATGAAGAACTTTGTTTAGGTGTGATTAATCCTGATTCACAGCAAAAGTACATTGCTATTGTAGAGAGGCTCATTGCTGAAGGGGCTCAAGGAATTATCTTAGGTTGTACCGAAATTTGTATGTTAATTGGCGAGCTTAAATTCTCGGTTCCTTTATTTGATACCACCACTATTCACGCAAAAGAGGCGGTAAGTTTTAGCTTAACTTGAGAAAATAAACTAATTAAATGAGAATGAATAAATTATTAGAATTTAATTTAGAAATGGAGGATAACTTTTGAAATTTAGATCAAAAATTGATTGGTGGCTTTTATTAATATTTGTTGTGATCACTGCCAATATCGTTATGAAAATTTATGAAGCAAATTATCATTATTCTTTAGCTTCAAATTTTCCGTACCTTGTCATTTATAGTTTAGTCATTCTGGTTATTTGGCTTCCAGTCTTTAACACGTATTACGTAATAGAAAACAACACTTTAATTATTACGAGTTTAGTGTTTCGATGGAAAATTAATATTAATGATATTACTCGCATAGAACCTACTCATAATCCACTTTCCTCTCCAGCATTATCGCTAGATCGGCTTAAAATTTATTATATGAAAGATAGCAGAGTGGCTACAGTAATGATCTCGCCAAAAGATAAAGAGGGTTTCTTAAATATGCTACGCAATAATCCTAACGCTAAGTATTAATGTGTGGTTGATAAATAGAGTCTTTTAAATGTCTAGAAAACACTAGTTATGTATTAAAATTTTGAAAATATAGACGGTAATCCTTAGTTTGGTTAAATAAATAAACTATAAGTCTCTCTTCTAAAGCATTACCCTGTGCTTATTGCGAAAAAATAAGAAATGGAGATAAAAGATGCTTACACGTTTTTTAATGCCAATTTTAGGCACTACAGTTGTAGTTCTTGTTGCAGGATGTGCTTCATCCTCTCAATATCCAATTATCGATAGTTATGGGCCAGAACCAAAACTTCCTGAACCAAAAACAAGCTTATTACCGACCGTTAATATAGCCCCAGCAGAAGGTTGGCCAAATGGCGCTATGCCAACTCCAGCAGAAGGTTTAAAGGTCAAAGCATTTGCTAAAGGACTTGAACACCCTCGCTGGCTTTATGTATTACCAAATGGCGATGTATTAGTTGCTGAAACAGATGCACCGCCTAAACCCGAAGACAGCAAAGGTATTAAAGGTAAAATCATGTCTTTTGTGATGAGACGTGCAGGCTCATCTCATCCAAGTGCAAACCGTATTAGCTTACTTCGTGATACTAATGGAGACGGAGTTGCTGACCAGAAAACGGTATTTCTTCAAAATTTAAATTCTCCATTTGGTATGGCATTGGTCGGTAATAACTTATATATCGCTAATACGGATGCACTGGTGCGTTTCCCTTACCAAGAAGGGGAAACTCAAATTACAGCCAGTGGAACTAAAGTATTGGACTTACCGGGTGGTCCTTTAAATCACCATTGGACCAAAAATGTGATTGCTAACCCAGCTGGAACCAAGCTGTACATTACCGTTGGTTCTAATAGTAATGTTGCTGAAAATGGTTTAGATCAAGAAAAAGGTCGAGCACAAATTACAGAGTTTGATATTGCAAGTGGTCAGTCACGCCCATTTGCAACCGGCCTACGTAATCCAAATGGTATGGCTTGGCAGCCTCAAAGTGGAAAACTTTGGACGGTGGTTAATGAACGTGATGAAATTGGGAGTGACTTAGTACCCGATTATATGACATCGGTTCAAGACGGCGCTTTTTATGGCTGGCCTTACAGCTATTATGGTCAACATGTTGATGTGCGAGTAAAACCACAAAATCCGGAAATGGTTGCTCGTGCAATTAAACCCGACTATGCGCTAGGTAACCATACTGCCTCATTAGGTCTTACATTTTATACAGCCGAACTCATGCCGCAATTTAGAGGAGGGGCATTGATCGGTCAGCATGGTTCTTGGAACCGTAAGCCTCACAGTGGTTATAAAGTCATTTTTGTACCATTTAGAAGTGGACAGCCCTCAGGTCCACCGCAAGATATTTTGACTGGGTTCCTTAGCGATAAAGGCAAAGCATATGGTCGTCCTGTGGGTGTAGCAATTGATTTCTCAGGTGCTGTGTTGGTTGCAGATGATGTCGGCAATACGATCTGGCGTGTTTCACCAGTTGCTGAGACGACTTATGAGAGTCCAACCCAGCAATCCATTAGTAGTTCAGTGACTCAACCTTAAAAAGGTTGGACAAAATAGGTTTATTTTATGCAAATATTACGGTTATCTGATTATCCTCAATACAAAGAAATGGTTGCACAGTGGTTTTCTAAAAAATGGCAAATCCCTGTGGAAGCCTATCTTGATAGTATCCAGATTTCAATTGAACAAAAGCATGCTATTCCACAGTGGTACATTGTTTTAAATGAAAATAAGCATTTAATTGCTGGAGCGGGAGTCATTGATAATGACTTCCATGAGCGTAAAGATTTAACACCAAACTTATGTGCTTTATTTGTAGAAGAGAACTATCGAAATCAAAATATTGCAAAACAAATTTTAGATTTTGTACGTAAAGACTTGAGTAATCATGGCATCCAAACACTTTATTTAATAACAGACCATACCGAATTTTATGAAAAATGTGGTTGGCAGTTTTTAACGTCGGTAAAGGATGAGGAAGGCGAGATGGTACGTATGTAGCAGATACTTTTTAATAGAATTTAAAAAGCATCTATAAAAAATAGCCTCAATAGAGGCTGTTTTTTAATCCTTATTTACTTTTAAAGTTTTTAAAAATCAGAAGAAGGGCAACAAGCGATAGTAAGATAATAAAACAAATATAACTATTGGCTGTATGCATGAGTCCAACTTTTCCAACAAAATAACCAGCTAAAATTGCAGGAATACTAAATGCCAAGTAACTTTCAACAAAAAATGCAGCCATAAGACCTGCACGTTCTTCTGGTAAAGCTAGAGGCATTACTGTGCGGATTGCGCCCATAAAAGCTGTACCAAAACCAACTCCGGTAATAATAGAACCGAGAAATAAAACTACTGCACTTGTAAGATTAATTGCTAAAAATAAAACAGTTGAACCAATAGCAATTGAAAGAGTACCTGTTAATAAAATACGGTAATTTGTCGACTTCCTAAGCGTTAATATACCAGCTGCACCTGAGAGTGCTAGCGCCATGAAGGTGATTCCGTTTAACCACGCTGAAGATGTCTCGAAAATTTTTGCCAGTAAAGAGGGCATGAGTGATAAGAAGAAACCACTGACCATCCAAAGAGCAATATTAATCGGACTAATACTCAATAAAGCACTTTTTGTTTGTGGCGGAATAGCCATATTAGGTTTTAAAGAGGCAAGTGCACCCGATCTTTTCTGGGCTGTCTCTGGAGTAAAAAAACTTAAAATGAGTTCACAAATAAGAAGAAGACACAAGAATTCAAAAACAAGCTGTAATGGTTGGGCAGAGAATTGCAAAATAGAACAAGTTAGAAATATACCAACAGCCATGCCGACCATTGGTGCGATACTATTAATAAGCGAACCCTGAAGCTTACTAAAATCTAAAATTGCTGCACCTATAGCCGAGACAGCAAGCCCTGTAGCAATTCCTTGTAAGCCCCGTGCAATAAATAACATCGAAACATCTGAAGCAAATAAGAAAAAGCTCATCGAAATAATTTGCAGAAAAATGGCTGCAATAATGACAGGACGGCGTCCAATATAGTCAGATAAAGAACCAATAATCAGTAATGAACCCAGCAGAGTAAAAGCATAAGTTGCAAAAATTAAAGTCAAAGTGACAGGTGAAAATTGCCAAAGCTGTTGGTATAGACGATAAAGTGGAGTCGGTGCACTAGACGCCGCCATAAAAGTCATGAGCGTGATTGTATTGAGTGTCAATGCACTTGCACTATCTAACTGAAAAACTGATCCAGACCGTTTTGAACTTGAATTGTTCATATAAGATGAATAACATAAAAGCGAATATTTAGCTTTTATACATTATTTTTACACTAAAGCAAATCCTTAGCTTTAGTGTATTTTGTATATAGATATAAATATTTATAAATTTTTTGATCCCTTTACAGAGTTTATAAATGGCAAAAGTTGTTACTGGCTTACGTCCTGGTGGTCGTAGTGAAAGAATTCAAACTGCGGTGCATCAAGCGGTAAAAGAGCTTCAAAAAACCTTTGAACAGAGCCAAATTACTATACCGATGATTGCTCATGAGGCAGGAGTAACACCTTCAACAATTTACCGCCGTTGGGGGGATATTAATCAGCTATTTTCAGATGTAGCCCTAAATGAACTTAAACCTGATATGGAACCAAAAGATTTAGGTTCATTTCAGCTGGATATCACTGCATGGATTGAACAATATTTTGAAGAGTATTCTTCTGAAGTAGGGCAAACATTACTACGAGATGTACTATATACAACTGATTCTTCAAATGCTCGAAAATGTGAAACTCTAATTATGCAGCAACTCGATATTATTCAAGAAAGAGCTAAATCGCGTAATGAACCCACTATAAATAATGAAGAAATTATCGAGGCTGTTATTGCACCTATGCTATTTCGAATTTTATTCACTGATCGAGCTTTAAACCTAGACTATGTTCATACTTTATTAGCACAGTTATTTAAAGCACATTCTGATTTTATTTAATAGAAAACAGCATGTGAATCTAACTGTTTTTTAAAATAGTTAAAATCTTATGTTGATTATAAAATCATATATCAATTTTACTTATTATTTTTAAATTAAATCCTCATAATTTATAATTTATATGTTTTTTGTAAAATCATTTATTTAATAAATGATGGTCCTCTAAGGCACAATTAAGTATCTATAGCTGTTTTTGTGCATAATTTTAATTAAAATATTTAATTTAAATAATGACTTATGGATAATTTTTGTTGGATTCTTAATTTAAAAAAGGGGCGGATAAGCATGATATTTATATGATTTATTACATGATTGTTGAATTTTACATTTTTTAAATTTATAACACAGCCTGTTTTTTATTCTTTACAATGGCTTTTCCTTGATAAGGCGGCTTGTGGTGCGCGCTTTATATTTTATTTTTTTATCCCCATCGAAAAGGTATTTAGATAATGGATTTCAATACCCTTGACCAAGAAACGGTACAGAAAAAGCAGAAGTTTCACCAAATTTTGTATGTACAGGTCATCTTTGCAATTATTTTGGGCATTTTAATTGGTCATTTTTACCCAGAACTTGGCGAAAGTTTAAAACCGCTTGGTGATGCATTCATCAAGATCGTTAAAATGATTATTGCCCCCGTCATCTTTTTAACTGTTGTTACAGGCATTGCCAGTATGACAAACATGAGCCGAGTTGGCCGTGTAACTGGTAAAGCTATGCTTTATTTTCTTACCTTCTCAAGTTTGGCGCTTGTGGTTGGTATGGTTGTGGCAAATATTATTCAACCGGGTAAAGGTCTCAATATTGATCCAGCTACTTTAGTCAACGATAAAGTCAATACTTACGTTGAAAAAGCGCATGCGACAAATATTACCGACTTTTTTATGAATATTATCCCGCAAACGTTAGTCAGCCCTCTGGCTGGTGGCGAGATTTTGCAGGTTCTATTTGTAGCGGTGTTATTCGGTATTTCGTTAGCTGCATTGGGCGACCGTGCACGTCCGATTACTGATTTCTTAAATAACTTAACAGCGCCTGTTTTCTACCTTGTTGGTATGTTAATGAAGCTTGCTCCAATTGGTGCTTTTGGTGCAATGGCTTTTACTATTGGTGCATATGGAATCGAATCGATTGGTAATTTATTACTGTTAATTATGACGTTCTATATTACGGCGGTGTTATTTGTCATAGTGATCTTAGGGGCGGTAGCTCGTTATAACGGCTTCTCAATTATTCACTTAATTCGCTATATCAAAGATGAACTTTGGTTAGTTTTAGGGACCAGTTCTTCTGAAGCAGCTTTACCATCTTTAATGGATAAAATGCAAAAAGCTGGTTGTGAAAAATCGGTGGTAGGTTTAGTTATTCCAACAGGTTATTCATTTAACCTTGATGGTACAAATATTTACATGACTATGGCGGCTTTGTTTATTGCACAAGCATGTAATGTAGACTTATCAATTACTGAGCAAATTGCATTGCTTCTTGTTGCAATGGTAAGTTCAAAAGGTGCAGCAGGGGTGACTGGTGCAGGCTTTATTACTCTGGCTGCCACTCTATCGGTTGTACCCGCTGTTCCTGTAGCAGGTATGGCCTTAATTCTTGGTATTGACCGTTTTATGTCTGAATGTCGTGCATTAACAAATTTGGTTGGTAATGCTTGCGCAACAATTGTTGTAGCACGATGGGATAAAGCTTTAGATAAAGATCTTTTAGACAAAGCTTTAAAGAACCCTAAAGCAGAATAATCTTATAAAAAATCTGTAGCTGAGGGTAATTTGGGAGAGTAGCCCTGCTACAGATTTTTTGTTTAATTTCTAACAATATATTTTAATTAAACCAATCTAAAGTTTTGCAATATTACTTATCTTTCAAAAAAGACAATACTGTAATTAAAATCGAGTCGTAAAAAATTATGCTTTTAAGTGATCCTCAAACTCTTCACCTAATTGCATCGCTAATGAATTACCTGCTAAATCACAGGTCACTAAACCATATTCTTTTTTAAAACTAAAAGTAAAACCTTTTCCATCAGCAAGATTTTTAACTGAATACCCTAACTTTTCTAACCAAATACGAAACGCAATCAAATTTTTAGCTTTAACAACCTTTTTCACGTGAGAACTCCTTCTATCCGTGGCATTACATCTCATTTATTAATAGGGTTTTAATTAGATTTTTTAAAGGGGGAAAACTTTGTTTTATTTTGCAACTTGTAAAAAAAGTAAAATAGAGAAAGAAATATTTTTAATTTTATAAAAATATGAAGGTGTTATGTAACTAAAAAATAAGATTTTTTTAGTTAAGGTGTTGTTTGTTTGAGCATTGTTTAGAAAATATGGAATGAATAATATTTTTTAAATAAGGACGAAATTAAAATAAAGTAAATGTAAAAAATAATTACGATCAACAACCCTATGCAAAAAAGATACAGTTTTTTAAATGAAACTGTATCTTTGTATAAGAAGCTTAATTTTAAAAATTATCTTTAAGTGACCGTAGGTGAGCAAAGTCTTCAGCGCTTTCTGCACGAAGAAAAGGATTGGTTGCTAATTCGAGTTCAATGGTACTTGGTAGAGTGATTGATCCTTTATTACGTAGCTCACGGACTTCTTGAACTCGTTCAGATAAGGCGTGGTTATGTGGCTCTACCGTTAAGGCAAATTCGGCATTTGAAAGGGTGTATTCATGCGTACAATAAACTTTGGTTTGTGTTGGTAATGCTGCTAGACGGCTCAGTGAGTGATACATTTGTTCAGCCGTACCTTCAAATAATCGACCACATCCCATTGCAAACAAAGTGTCACCGCAGAATACAGCTTCTAACTCTTCAATAAAATACACAATGTGCCCTAAGGTGTGACCTGGGGTCGCAATAATCTCTACTTTTAATTCATTAAACTTTAGATGGTCATTGTGCTGTAAGGGGTGAGTAATTCCCGGAATCTTTGTGAGCTCATCACGTGGACCATAGACAGTAATATTTTGGGCAGCCGATAAATCCGCAACACCACCGATATGGTCTTTATGCCAATGAGTGAGCCAGATTTGTTTTAAAGTGAGTTGATGATTTTGACAAAATTGAGTCACAAGATCAGCTTGTGTTGGATCAACTGCAACAGCCTCTTGGGTTTCAGTGTCTTCTAAAATCCAGATATAGTTTTGGAGGGCATTTTGTACATCAATAAAATGAATTCTATAACGCATTGTTTTATCCTAAAACCAAATCCAAAGAGTAAGTAATCACTGTTTTTGATAATAACAGAAAATGGTATTAATCCACTCACTCCACCTTTTTATGAGAATGACTTATATGAAACAAAAAAGCCCCCATTTCGGGAGCTTTTTATATAAATAATTTAACGGATCTTAGAGAGCCAGTTACCTAACGTCTGTACAATCTGTACTAAGAGCAATAGGATAATCACTGTTAAAATCACAACGCTTGTATCAAAACGTTGGTAACCATAAGAAATCGCTAAATCACCAATACCACCTGCGCCAACGGCACCAGCCATTGCCGTTGCACCAATTAGGCTAATTGTTGCTGTGGTCAAGTTTAAGATGAGCGAACTGCGTGCTTCTGGCAAAATAAAGCGATAGATAATTTGCCAAGGTGTAGCACCCATAGCCTGAGCAGATTCAATAATTCCTTCATTTACTTCAAGTAATGAAGTTTCAATCAGACGTCCCATATATGGACCAACGTAAATCGTTAAAGGAACGATCGCTGCCCAAGTACCAATTGAAGTGCCTACCAATAGCTTGGTAAGAGGAATAACTGCAATAAGTAAAATAATAAATGGGAGAGAGCGTAGCGCATTTACAATTGGATTGAGCAAATGGTAAATAAATTTATTTGGTAGAATGCCTTCTGGGCGAGTTACAAGCAGAATAACACCTTGGATGAAACCCCAAATACCACCAAATAAAAGCGCAAAAAACACCATATGAAATGTTTCTTGCAATGCTGTTACAAACTGATCTATTGAAAGGGAACTGTGCCAGAAAGGTTGAGTAAGTTCAGTTAACCACTGTACGATTAAATCTCTCATACTTGATCTCCTGATTGAACTACACTCACTTCATTTTTTTCTAAAAACTCGATAGCCTGTTTAACCAACTGAGGCTCACCTAAAAGTTGCACAAACATTTGACCTATCACTGTGCCATTAATTTCAGTCATATTGGCAAACAAGATATTTAAACTAATATCAAATTGTTTAATAAGTGATTGAATTACTGGCTCTTGAGCCGAGCGGCCTAAGAATTGTAAGCAGTAGATGCTGTGATGATGCTGGTTTTCTAGTTGATTTAAAATATTAACCGGCAACTGTTGATGTAAAACAGTTTGTATGAAGTTTTTAGTTGTTGGATGTTGAGGATTGCTAAAAATATCAATGGTTGAGCCTTGCTCAATCACTTTACCAGCTTCCATAACTGCAACGTGATCACAAATGGATTCAATTACATCCATTTCATGAGTAACCATAACAATTGTAATCTTTTGTTCTTGATTAATTTTCTTTAAAAGCTCGAGAACGGATTGTGTAGTTTGTGGATCTAATGCAGATGTGGCTTCATCACATAATAAAATTTTAGGATGATTTGCCAAAGCACGAGCAATACCAACACGTTGCTTTTGACCGCCAGAAAGTTCATCTGGATAAGCATCTTTTTTATGCTTAAGATCAATAAAATCTAATAATTCATTTAAGCGCTTTTCTCGTTCTGCTTTTTTGTAATTCAGCAGGCGCATTGGCATTTCGATATTTTCAGCAACTGTTTTGGTTTGAAGTAAATTAAAATGCTGAAAAATCATACCAATATTTGCACGTTCTTGACGTAATGAACGCGCATCCAAAGCAGTGAAGTCCTTTTGATTAATGATAACCTGACCTTCATCTGGGCGTTCAAGTAAATTAATCAGGCGAATTAAGGTACTTTTACCTGCACCACTATAGCCAATGATGCCAAAAATGCTGCCCTCTGGAATCTCTAAATTGATTTGGTCGAGTGCGCGTATGGTTTGGCTTTTGAGCTGATAGTGCTTTGAAATGTTTTTAAATTGGATCATATCGTCAAAAACTATGCTGGAAAGAAAAAACAGGCAAAGAGAATTTGCCTGTTTCGCGTTTGGGGGTATTATATTACTATTTAGCTTCTGAGAGATAGCTGATTGGTTGATCTACGTCAACTTTTGTTCCACCAAAACGTTCTGTTACATATTTTTTAGCTGCTTCTGTGTGGTAAAGCTTACCAACTTTTTGCAGAACTGCATCATTTTTACGTGATTCAGCAGTTGCGAGAACGTTTACATTAAGTCTTGTGCTTTGATCAACAGGCTCATAGAAAATAGAATCTTTAAGTACGTTCAAACCACCTTCCATTGCTAAAGTGTTACCTAATGCAACGGCATCAACTTCGTCTTTAATACGTAATGCAGTTGCCATTTGGATTGGTTTGATATCAATCTTTTTGCTATTTTCGATAATATCGTTTGGACTACCTTGAGCGGGGTCAAAATTAGCTTTAAGTTTGATTAAGCCAGCACTTTGTAATAAAAGTAAAGCGCGAGCCTCGTTGGCAGCATCATTTGGGATTGCAATAGTTGCACCTTCAGGAAGCTCTTCAACTTTTTTATGTTTACTTGAATAAATGCCCATTGGCTCAAGATATGTGGTCGAAACCGCTGCAATTTTATCTTGGTTTGATTTGTTAAATGCAACAAGATAAGAATAAGATTGGAAAGCATTCAAATCTACTTCTTTATTTGCAATTGCTGTATTCATAGAAACATAGTCTGTGAAGTTTTTTACTTCTAGTTTCAGTCCAGCAGCTTGGGTTTCAGGTAAGGTTGCGATATAACGCCAAATATCAGCATCAGAGCCTGTAGAGGCAATCACAACTGTTTGTAATTGGGAGCTATCATTGTTTTGTTCTGTTTGTGGTGTACTTTCTTGTTTACCACATGCTGCCAATAATACTACTGACATACTTAAAAAAAGGCTGATCAGCTTTTTCATGTAAAAAAGTCCTGATTGAGGAGATATGGAACAATCCGTATTGATCTATATCAATATGAAAAGGGAGGAGTTGGAATTACAACTGTTTAAACTCTGTTATCTTTTTCTGGGGTTCCATAATTTGCTTGCATATTTGGGCTATGACAGAGGGTAATTGTTTATAAACAAAAACTGTTTCCCCAAACAGTTAATCCCCAAACTGTAGCCAAACGAGTGTTCATAAATTTAGAACATTAAAAACTCTCTACCGTCATAATGAGTAGAGCAAGTCGCTATGGAAATTATTAAAACAGCAGTGTTTATTGACAGTTCCAACAGTGTGCTAATGATATCAATAAAAGTGTGATTGATATAGGGGGGGCTTTTTTCTATTTATTTATATCTTTGAAAATATAATAAAATTTATGTTTTTTATAATGTGACACATTATAAAAAAGCTCCCTAAAGAGAGAGCTTTTTCATTATTTTAGTTTTATTCAGCTTTTTCACGGGCAATAGCACGGTAACCAATGTCACTGCGATATTGCATACCTGTGAAGGTCACTTGTCCACATACTTCTAATGCATTGATTTGTGCTTCAAGAACGCTGTCACCCAATGCAGTTACACAAAGAACTCGACCACCAGAAGTTACGATGTGACCATCTTCACGAGTTGCAGTGCCTGCATGGAAGATTTTAGTATCTTCTGGTGATTGTCCAATACCAGAAATTACATCACCTTTGCGTACGCTATCAGGATAGCCTTCGGCTGCAAGTACAATACCGATTGACTTACGTTCATCCCATTCAGCTTCTTTTGGTAAGTTGCCGGCAATACCAGCTTCTACCAATTCAACAAGAGATGACTTTAAGCGCATCATGATTGGCTGAGTTTCAGGATCACCAAAACGACAGTTGAACTCGATTACACGTGGTTGACCTTGTTCATCAATCATTAAGCCAGCATATAAGAAACCAGTGTAGACATGTCCGTCAGCAGCCATACCTTCAACAGTTGGACGCATGATTTCAGTCATAACACGTTCGAAAATTTCAGAAGTTACCACCGGAGCAGGAGAGTAAGCACCCATACCGCCAGTATTAGGGCCTTGGTCCCCTTCAAAAATACGCTTGTGATCTTGTGAAGTTGCCATTGGTAAAATGTTTTTACCATCAATCATACAAATGAAAGAAGCTTCTTCACCTGCGAGGAACTGTTCAATTACAACACGTGAACCAGCATCACCAAATTTGTTGCCTGCAAGCATGTCATCAATTGCAGCAAAAGCTTCTTCGTTGGTCATGGCAACGATTACACCTTTACCAGCAGCGAGACCATCTGCCTTAATTACAATTGGTGCACCATTTTTTTCAACATAAGCTTTAGCTGCATCAACTTCTGTAAATACTTCGTAAAAAGCAGTTGGAATGTTATGACGCTTTAAAAAATGTTTAGCGAATGCTTTTGAGCCTTCAAGCTGTGCTGCGTATTGAGTTGGTCCCCAAATTTTTAAACCCGCTTCACGAGCAGCATCTACTACACCATTAACTAAAGGTGCTTCTGGACCCACAATAATAAGTTCAACATTATTTTCTTTAGCAAAAGCGATAATTGCTGGGTTGTCTAAAATATCAAGCTGAACATTAACGCATTTGTCTTCAGTCGCAGTTCCCGCATTACCAGGTGCAACGAAAACTTGAGTAACTTTGGTATCTTGCGCGATTTTCCATGCTAAAGCATGTTCACGACCACCACTACCTAAAACTAAAATATTCATTTTTAATTTGTTCCTTAACTTTAATCCTTTTCATCCCCCTCTATCCATCAAGGTGGAGTTTAGCTCCATTATTGTGGAAAACCCTCCTGAATAAAAGGAGGGTTAGGGAGGACTAAATTTAAATTAGTGGCGGAAATGGCGCATACCAGTGAAGACCATTGCAATACCAGCTTCGTCTGCTGCTGCGATTACTTCTTCATCACGCATAGAACCACCTGGTTGAATAATGCATTTAATACCAGCTTTAGCCGCATTATCAATACCGTCACGGAACGGGAAGAATGCATCAGAAGCCATTACCGCACCTTCAACAACTAAACCAGCATGTTCAGCTTTAATTGCAGCAATACGAGCTGAGTTAACACGGCTCATTTGACCTGCACCTACACCAATAGTTTGGCGGTTTTTAGCATAAACAATTGCGTTTGATTTTACATATTTCGCAACTTTCCATGCGAAAATAAGGTCATCAATTTCTTGCTCAGTCGGTGCACGCTTAGTGACTACTTTAAGATCATCTTTAGTGATCATACCTAAGTCTTGATCTTGAACAAGTAAGCCACCATTTACGCGTTTATAGTCAAGTTGCGGTGCGCGTGCATCAATTGCAGGTAACTCGCCACATACTAAAACACGTACGTTTTTCTTAGCGCCAGTTACTTCAAGTACGCCATCAGCGATACTTGGAGCAATAATCACTTCAACGAATTGACGCTCTACAATTGCTTGAGCGGTTGCAACATCTAATTCACGGTTGAATGCAATGATACCGCCGAAAGCAGATTCTGGGTCAGTTGCATAAGCTAGATCATAAGCAGCTTTAATGCCGTCTAAAGAAACAGCAACACCACAAGGATTAGCATGTTTTACAATAACACAAGCAGGTTTTGCGAATGATTTAACACATTCAAGTGCTGCATCTGTATCTGCAATGTTGTTATAAGACAATTCTTTGCCTTGTAACTGTTTTGCAGTAGAAACTGATGCTTCTTTTGCATTTGCTTCAACATAGAAAGCGGCAGATTGATGTGGGTTTTCACCGTAACGTAAATCTTGTGCTTTGTTCAATTGAGTATTGAACGTACGAGGGAATAAGTCAGCTTCGCCTTCGGTCTTACCAATGCGAGCGCCTAAGTAAGAAGCGATCATGCCGTCGTATTGAGCTGTATGTTCAAATGCTTTAACAGCTAAATCAAAACGCGTTTCATAAGAAAGTGAACCAGCTGTTTTTAATTCATTGATTACAGTGTCGTAATCGGAAGCATTAACTACAATACCTACTGAAGCATGGTTTTTAGCAGCCGCACGAACCATTGTAGGACCACCGATGTCGATATTTTCGATTGCATCAGGAAGAGTACAGTCAGGTTTTGCAACAGTTGCAGCAAATGGATAAAGGTTTACAACAACAAGATCAATCGGATCAATGTTGTGTTCTTCCATAACTGCTTCGTCTAAACCACGACGAGCAAGAATACCGCCATGAATTTTTGGATGTAAAGTCTTAACACGACCATCCATCATTTCAGGGAAGCCAGTATGTTCAGATACTTCAACAACCGCGATATTATTATCTTTAAGCAACTTATATGTGCCGCCTGTAGATAATAGTTCTACCCCTAAAGCTGCAAGGTTTTGAGCAAATTCGACAATTCCTGTCTTATCAGATACAGAAATCAAAGCACGTTTAATAGTCATGATGTTTAATTCAACAATTTCAAGTCTACGGATTAAAACCAATAAGCATAAAAAAATGCCCACGACGTCGTGAGCATTTTATCATTTATTCACTCATTAAACCGTGAGCTTTTAACTTTTTACGTAAAGTGCCACGGTTGAGTCCAAGAATTTCTGCAGCACGCGTTTGATTACCACGTGTATATTCAAGAACTACAGATAAAAGAGGTTTCTCCATTTCTGCTAGCACCATGTCATATACCTGAGATGGTTGCTCACCTTGCAATTGTGCAAAATAATGACGAACTGCGCGATCCACGTGGATGCGAAGAGCAACATCAGATTGTGCAGTAAAAATAGGAGATTTGCTATTCATGCGAGTTAATCCGAAAATCAAATACTAACTTGGGTAAAGTAGTATATAAATGTGGTCTAAAAATACGGAGTCCTGTTTTAGATCCTAAAACAGTGACTCTAAAACATAAGAACAATTAGCTTGCCATATTTCTTCGTATTGAATAAAAAATAAGCGTAACAATAATTAAATATTTGTTACAGCCCCCTCAAAAACAAAAAAAGTTAGGCTATGTGCTTAAAGTAGAAAAGCACACATGCTTAACAGTATTTTTTTGGGATTGAGAGCGAGGAGTATATGAGTCAAAGCTTTCGTGGCGCGTATAATACCATTGTCTAGGAAAAAGTGAGCAAATTAACTGCATTTTTTTTTATTTTTTTTTCACTTTTTTTACATTTTAGGGGTGGACAATTTCTAATCGATAATTTACTAGCCTTTTTTTGCTTTTGTTTAGCTCAAATTGAAATCGAAAAGGAGTATTGGAAGGAATGCGTTGAATACCCCTTAAGTTTTCAACTAGATATTGTTGAGGAGTTAATATGATTTCCTCTGTTTTGTCTGGCTCTGTTGCAAAAATCAACTTTAGATTAGGAAGTTCAATACTTTTATCATTCTGGTTGAGCAATATGCCTGAGAACTGAGTATGGTCTGCATTAATTCTGCGAACTTTTAACTTTTCTATATAGATAAGTTGATAAAGTTCGGCTGATTTATTGCAATGCAGTATTTGACAAACATAATTAAATGCATGGCTGACGGTTGGGCTTGCATGCATGAGTTTAGGATTAAACCAAAGAATTTGAAAAGTAAAAACTAAAATTAAAATAAGGTTGGCAGAAATCCATAGCGTGTAGTACAGCCAACTATGCTTTTTATTGTTGTCTTGTTCTTGTGATGATGCCTGCTCAGCTAAATTAAGATTTGGTAGAGCATTAATAGGTTCGTTGTGAAAGTAATTTAAGTTGTTGAGATAGGTTAAAAGATCAATATTAGAATTCTCAACTTTTTGATCAAATATATCTAATACGTGAGAATGCGTCATATACTTTGTTTGCATTGAACCATTAGCTAAAGTATTGGAATTGACCATAACTGGCTGTTCAATATTAATCAGATTGGTTAGTGCATTAAAGTTTGAATCACATTTAGGACAACAAACCATACCCTGAGCAACAGTCAATTGAGTAAGAGATACTTTATAGACTGTTAAACACTTAGGGCAGCGGGTTTGTTTTTCATTCATGAGTTAAAATCTCAATTTATTTTTTACGTTTTCCTGAAATGCGACACCAGTTTTCTTCGCGTTTTTCGACATCTAATATATCAAAAAATTCAGAATAAACACCTGAAACATCAGCAACTTGCTCTTCGATTACGCCGGCAAGTGCAAACTCGCCCTCAGATTTAGTTAAATTTGCAAACTCAGACGCAAGTGCCATCAATGGGCCAGCTAAAATGTTTGCAACTAAAACGTCTGCTTGCAGAGGTTTGAATTCTTGATCGAATTCTTCAGGGAGACCTACATATAGTCGATCTAATACCCCATTAAGTTCAGCATTTTGTTTTGTTGCTAAAACAGCTTGCGGATCAATATCAGTGGCATATACTTTTTTAGCGCCTAATAATAAAGCGGCTACACCTAAAATGCCTGAACCACAACCATAATCAATTACGATTTTATCTTTAACGTCAGTTTTGCCCAACCATTGTAAGCATAGGAACGTACTTGCATGGTTACCTGTACCAAATGCAAGACCTGGATCTAGCTTAATATTAGTTGCTTCTGCTTCTGGAGGTTCTAGCCATTCAGGTACGATCCAGAACTTTTCCCCAATTTGGATTGGCTCATAATAATCCATCCATGCGCGTTCCCACACTTGATCTTCAAGTTCTTCATGGCGCATAGGAACATCTGGGAGTTGAGCTTTTAAGAAAGCTTCTAAAGTGTCGACATCAATTGGGTCTTGTTCGTCTTGTTGATAGATGCCAGTCACAATAACTTTGTTCCATAAAGGTGTTTCACCCGGTAATGGTTCAAGTAAAGCCTGATCTTCAGCATCATCCAGCGTTACGCTTACCGCACCTAGAGACATTAAAAGTGTTTCTGTGAACTCAACTTGTTCTTGATCAACGGTAATGTGTATTTGTAACCACTTCACGAAAAGGACCTAAAAATTTTATTTAAAGGCGTATTGTAGCGGACTAGACCATTTTAAAAAAGAAAGCGGCCCATCTTTAATGGACCGTCTTTGAAAATACTGATGAGATATAGCGGAAAATAAATGACTTCTTCTATACCTATGTTAAAACAGATTAAGGAGCAGGGGCCTTAAATTGTAACTTGCCATTTTCGTTTGGTTGGCAAGTACCGTTAAAGGTCACACCGTTGTGATTGTAAGAAACCCATTCACCTTGCTGTTTTTTTGCACAGACTCGAATTTGTTTTTGCATTTCGGCTTTGCTCGTATCAGCAGCATGGGTAAAAGTTACGCCTGAAAAACAAATTAGAGATGCAGTTAAGATTTTTAACATGGTCGTTTTCATTTTGTATTCCTTCTCGTTGCGTTAATTTTAAAGTCATAGAAGTGCTGTACATTTTTTATTCTAAGATGAATTAATTTTAAAAACATTCACTTTGTATTGAATTCATGAAACAAAATGTCAAATCATGTGGCATAGCGTAAATTATGTGAAGACAATTTTGTAATTATGTACATCAATAAGCAGATAATTTTGCTATAATGTTCCGTCTTTTTTTTCTGGTGTTTTTGTACTCATGCACTATCCTAAAGTTTATGATGTTATCGTTATCGGTGGCGGTCACGCAGGTACGGAAGCGGCCCTTGCTGCTGCGCGTATGGGACGACAGACTTTGCTTTTGACCCATAACATTGAGACTTTGGGCCAAATGAGTTGTAACCCAGCAATTGGTGGTATTGGTAAGTCTCACCTAGTCCGAGAAATTGATGCTCTTGGTGGCGCAATGGCTTTAGCTGCCGATAAAGGCGGTATTCAGTTCCGTATTTTAAACTCGCGTAAAGGTGCTGCAGTACGTGCAACACGTGCTCAGGCGGACCGCGTGCGTTATAAAGCTGCTATTCGTGATACTTTGGAAAATCAAGCAAATCTTGACATTTTCCAGCAAGCAGCTGATGACCTGATTGTTGAAGGCGATACCGTTAAAGGTGTTGTTACCCAAATGGGTATCCGCTTTGATGCTAAAACAGTTGTGCTGACTACAGGTACATTCTTGGGTGGTGTAATCCACGTTGGTTTAGAAAAATCAAGCGGTGGTCGTGCGGGGGATCCTCCTTCTATTGCACTTGCTCAACGTTTACGTGAATTAAAATTACCAGTGGGACGTTTAAAAACTGGTACTCCACCACGTATTGATGCACGTTCAGTTGATTTTTCAGTCATGATTCCACAGCCGGGTGATTTCCCGTCTCCAGTGATGTCATTCATGGGTGATGCTTCTATGCATCCTGAACAAGTAAACTGTTATATCACGCATACAAATGAAAAAACCCACGACATTATTCGTGGTGGTTTAGACCGTTCACCAATGTACACTGGTGTTATTGAAGGTGTAGGTCCGCGTTACTGTCCATCAATCGAAGATAAGATTCACCGTTTCGCTGATAAAGACTCACATCAAGTATTCTTGGAGCCAGAAGGTCTAGATACACACGAGCTTTATCCAAACGGTATTTCAACTTCACTTCCATTTGATGTGCAGTTTGAACTTGTTCGCTCTATTCGTGGTATGGAAAATGCGCATATTTTGCGTCCAGGCTATGCGATTGAATACGATTATTTCAACCCGCAAGCTTTGAAATTTACCCTCGAAACTAAAGCGATTAATGGCTTGTATTTCGCTGGTCAAATTAATGGTACAACAGGTTACGAAGAAGCTGGTGCTCAAGGTTTACTTGCAGGTTTAAATGCTGCACGCCGTGCGTGGGAGCAGGAAGAGTGGACACCTAAACGTGACCAAGCTTATATGGGTGTGCTAGTTGATGACCTCATCACGTTAGGTACTAAAGAACCGTACCGTATGTTTACTTCACGTGCTGAATATCGTTTGATGTTACGTGAAGATAATGCGGATCAGCGCTTAACTTCTATTGGTCGTGAACTTGGTTTGGTTGATGATGTACGTTGGGCTGCTTATTGCGAAAAAATGGAAGCGGTTGAGCGTGAAACCTCTCGTCTACAACATTTATGGGCAGCACCAAATAACCCTATGGGTAAAAAATTCGTTGAAATGACGGGTGCTGATTTGAGTAAGGAATGTAGTGCGATTGATTTGCTTAAACGTCCTAATATCACCTTCGGTCAAATTGCTGAACTTACTGGTTCTGAAGTTTCAGAACAAGTGGGTGAGCAAATTGAAATTGCTGTGAAATATGAAGGTTACATTAACCGTCAGCACGAAGATGTTGCTCAATTAAAGCGTCTTGAAGAAACCAAAATACCTGCCGATTTTGACTATGATGTAGTGTCAGGCTTATCACGTGAAATTACACAGAAGTTAAAAACAGTTCTTCCAGAAACTTTAGCTCAAGCAAGCCGTATTCCTGGTGTTACGCCAGCTGCCGTTCAGCTTGTAATGATCACAATTCGTAAGAACAATATGATTAAGAAAACAGCTTAATTATTTAAATGTACAAAAGCCCAGTTAAGACTGGGCTTTTTTTATTTCTGTTCAAAAAATATATGGAAACTTCCTAAGGAAGAAAAGAGATTTCGCTTCCTTTATTTCTTATTTCACATATTTTGAGCCGCCAGTTATATTAAATTCACGTTCAAACAAGAGGGCTTTAATGATGACAATGAAATCAATTCGCTACAATGGATATGAAATGGCATGCCAAAGCTCATGTTCAAAATAGCGCAAAAGAAAGAGCAGATCAGTTTTGGTGGGGGAGAGCATCTTGATCTGAAAACAAGTAAAAATATAAGAACAATATAAAATTAAGAAAATTACAATTCAAAATCTAAAGAGAACCTTATGGTTCTCTTTTTTTATATCTATTTACTCTCAGTTTCAATTTCTCGCACAGCATTGTGTACTTGTACTGGTTCAATATGGAGTAATTTCTTACCAAAACTACGTAACCACCATACCAATTGAGATGTAAAAGGTACAGTCGCTGTGACTTCTACAATATTTTCCTCAAGTGGAGTAATTGTTTGATCTTTACTTAACTGACTTTCATAAAAAGTTTTAGCAGTTTGCTCTGTCATGGTTAAGGTGAGCTGAATTGATTCAGTTGGCTGGTTGTAGTCCACTCTAAAGCCTAAAGCACCTGAATCAATATAATGATCAATATCAAAATTAACAGGATGTAGTGCTCGACTGTCTAATACTTTTGCTGATTTAAAACGGTGCAGAGCAAAAGTTTGAACTTCAGTTTTGTCATGTCGTGTGCAAATTAAATAAATTACTGCACCTTTTTGTACCAATGCTAACGGATTTAAGATATACGTTCGGTCTTCACCCTGATTGACTCGTGCTCGATAAATGCATTCTATTTGCTTGTCTTGGAGCAAGCCTTCATAAATTGCTTGTTGAGCATTTCGATCGACTACAGGTGGAATAAGAGGTTGACTTGCAGGAACAATACGTACACGGTTAATCCACTGTCTCACATTATTTTGAGTAGAAAGACTTCGTTTGGCTAAATCAAACCATGGTCCCATCTCATCAAGCAGGCTTGGAGGGAGTAAGTGCTTAAGGTGCTCCTCAACCATCATAAAGGTTACTGCTTGAGAACTTGTCATGTGAGGTAAGCTTTGAATAGGTGCATCCGATTGCCACCGCCACCCTTGAGGTACGGCTTTATTGCTCTCTATCGGGAAGCGTTGAGCAATTTGATTTAAGTCACGTTGAATAGTCCTTAAACTAATATCAATACCTTCACGTTCAAGCATTTCTTGTAATTCTCGAGTTCCGATCCATTTACCGGTCGGTAGGCGAGATAAAATCTGCCATTGGCGATATAAACTATTCGAAGTTTCTTTTTCTATTACAGACATAAGCGTAATACATCTATATCCAATTGCTTTGGTGTCAACACAATAAAAAATCTTTACAGATTTAGCAAGTTTGTCAGATTCGGTTTATAGCCCGTTGGGCAAACGATGTTAATATTTAGAAGAAAGTTAGAACAATAATGCCGTAAAAGTACTATAGATATATAAGTGGCACTGAAATTGCTTATTTAAAAATGAAATATAGATAAATGATAAGACGAGGTGGTTATGTCAGAACAAGAGCATGAATTACATATTGATAATGATTTTTTTATACAAGAGCAGACAACAACGGCACTCATTAACCCAACCTCTTTTTTAGAACATATTTCTGTTCAAACTAATCTCTTTGAGCAACTCAAATCACAGTTCTTTAATGAGATGCTTGATGATGTAACGTCAAATGGTGAAGCTTCTAAAAAAATTGAACAATGGTTGAGCATCCGTACTTTAGATGAGCTAAAGGAGCTAAATACCCAAGCAAAACAGCATTTTCTTTACCATGGGATCACTTTTAATGTTTATGGTGATAAAGAAGGGACGGAACGCACTATCCCATTTGATTTAATTCCAAGAGTAATCGAGAAAAAACAATGGGAAAAGATTGCCTCAGGCTGTGCGCAACGTGTTAAAGCATTAAATTATTTCCTGGACGATATTTATCATGGACAACATATTTTAAAAGAGCAAATTATCCCTGAAGAACAAATTATGGGGAATGATGCTTTCCAGCCTCATATGCTTAAACATTCTTTAAAGGGGAAAATTTATTCACAAATTAGTGGGATTGATATTATTCGTGACGATGAAGGGGAGTTCTTTGTATTAGAAGATAACTTGAGAACACCTTCAGGTGTGTCTTATATGATTGAAAGCCGAAATATTAGCCAGAAATTAATGCCTGAGCTATGTACAGCCAATAATTTACAAGGAATTGAGCATTATCCAAAACTTTTAAAAGAAATATTGCAAGAGAATTCACCTGCCGATCAACCTTTTATCGTGGTGCTAACACCAGGACGTTTTAATAGTGCTTATTATGAGCATGCTTTTTTAGCGCGTGAAATGGATGTGCCCTTAGTTACAAATCGTGATTTATTTGTAGAAAATGATCAAGTTTTTGTCAAAACTATTCGTGGGCGTCAAAAAGTAGACGTAATTTACCGCCGTTTAGATGATGATTTTCTAGATCCTTTAGCATTTCGACCAGACAGTGCTTTAGGTGTTGCAGGTCTTATGTCTGCTTATTTGCAAAAAAATGTTGTGATTGCAAATGCACCTGGAACTGGTGTGGCCGATGATAAATCTATTTATCCTTATGTAGATCAAATGATTCAATATTATCTGGATGAAACACCAATTCTAAAAAATGTACCTACTTATCAGTGCCGTAAGGAAGAACACTTAGATTATGTACTCTCTAATCTTGATCAATTAGTCGTTAAAGAAGCACAAGGTTCAGGCGGATATGGCATGTTGATTGGGCCTAAAGCAAGCTCATGCGAAATTGATGACTTTAGAAAAAAATTAATTGCTATGCCACATATGTATATTGCACAGCCTACATTAGCTTTATCCGTTGCTCCAACTTTAACGACAGGCGGCGTAGCTGAGCGTCATATTGACTTACGTCCATTTGTATTAAGTTCACCTTATCGTACCGAGATTGTACCTGGTGGCTTAACCCGAGTTGCAATGCAAGCTGGCTCCTTGGTCGTAAATTCATCTCAAGGTGGCGGTATAAAAGATACATGGGTTGTCGAAACGTTACATTCCTGATTGTGGGTTAAAGAGGAACTTTATGGTTTTACTCAATTCGAGTGCGCATCAAATATATTGGTTGGGCCGATATTTGATGCGAGTTAAATTTGCAGCCTCTCATTTACCCTTTACAGAAGATGAGAAAGCAACAAAATTTGCAGCAGCATTTGGTTTGGTTATAGAAAATGCAGAATTACTAAATCACTATATGTTAGACAAGAAGCAAACATTTTCATTACTGAACCAGCTCATTATTGCTAAAGATAATATTCAGGAACTAAGAGGTATTTTGTCATCACATGCTTATGCAGAATTAAATAATGTTATTAATACACTTCAACCTCAACCTGATGCATTAAGTAAAGCTGTCGAACAATGCACACAAATACTAGAAGCAGAACATGAGGATGTACGTTTATTTTTGCATTTAGGCCAAAAAATAGAGCAATTTGATATAGAGCTGCGTTTTGGAGAAGATTTATCTGTTCTTGTATTAGAACTAGATTTGGTGGTGCAACAGCTTGCTAATTTGAATTGGGAAAATATAGATGAAAATTGGCAAGTATTAAAGCAGCAACTTACTTGGGATGCTTACTATACTTTTACACAGCAGTTAGAAAATATGTTTGAGGGCTGATTATGAAATTGATGGTTAATCATCAAACGCATTATAGCTATACTGAAACTGCTCGGAACAGCATTCAGTATATTAAAATGATGCCTCAAACATCGCCTCATCAACATGTTATAAATTGGGCAATTAGCGTGCCGGGTGATAAGACAATAAAGAGAGATATATTTAACAATGTATGGATGACGGCTAGTCAGCGTTATCCATATCAACATCTGACATTTATGGCTCAAGGCATTGTTGAGCTTCAAAATGTAGAATTGGGTTGTGTTGATCTCTCTACACCTACAAATTTGTTTTTGCAGATGACAGGTGCAACTCGATGTGATTCGGAAATGTTGGACTTTGCCAAAAATATTGTAGTGGCTAAGGACCGACAGCATATTGCGTTATTAAGCGAATATATCTTGCAAAAAATACTTTACCAACCTGAAAGTACTTCGGTTCAGACAACTGCGATTGAAGCATTTCATGCAGGTCAAGGAGTATGTCAAGATCATGCTCACATTTTAATTGCGATGTGTCGTGCGCTACAATTACCTGCACGTTATGTCTCTGGTTATCTATTTGATCAAAACTATCCGCACCTTGCCAGTCACGCTTGGGCGGAGGTATTTTTAGAAAATCAGTGGTATTGTTTTGATGTAAGCAATCAATTGTTTACACCCAAACATCACATCTACCTTGCTGTAGGACGTGACTATCTCGATGTGGCACCTATTCGTGGCGTAAGAGAGCAAGGTGGAGTTGAGAACATGATGTCTGTGGTTCAAGTGTTGGCATGTTGAATGTAAAGAGAATGAAATGACCTATTGTTGTGCGCTAAGATTGGAACAAGGTTTAGTGTTTATTAGTGACACAAGGACCAATGCAGGAGTTGACCATATTTCTGTGTTCCGAAAACTGCATACTTTCGGTGTTACCGGAGAACGTTTTATTGCCTTGCAAACAGCAGGTAACTTAGCAACAACGCAAGCTGTTATAGGTCATTTACAAAATGCCCTTACTTTGCAGCAAGAGCCTAACCTATATAGTGTTAATACGATGTTTGAGGCGGCTGAACTAATTGGCAAAACCTTAAAAACTGTTTTAGAGGATATTAGTTCGGACACCCAAGAACAAATGAATTATGCCTGTAGTATTTTGGTAGGTGGGCAGATTAAAGGTGGGGATATGCAACTCTATAATGTCTATCCACAAGGCAATTTTATTTGTGCAACTACAGACACACCTTATTTTCAAATAGGTGAAAGTAAATATGGAAAGCCTATTCTGGATCGAGCTTTATATTATGCAATGCCACTAGACGATGCATTACGTTGTAGCCTGATTTCTTTTGATTCGACTTTGCGTTCAAATGTTTCTGTTGGCTTACCACTTGATGCATTGGTCTACATTAAAGATAGCTTTGTTATCCCCATGGGAAAACGAATAACCGAGGATGATCCTTATTTCTCACAGATTAGTAAACAATGGTCAGATACTCTTCGTCGGGGATTACAGGAAATGCCAAAACCTACAGATGATTACTGGCGATAAATTTTGCGTGTTTAAATAAAAAAATCCAAGCATGCTTGGATTTTTTTTATATTTATTATTTAACTGCTTTTACGAGTGGGGCGATTACTTAAGCGACAGAGTAATTCATATCCTATCGTTCCGTTTGCATCCGCAACATCATCAACTAAGCGATGTGGACCCCAGAGTTCAACTGGAGTGCCTAATTTTACTTGCATGCCTGTCACGTCGATTGCAATCATATCCATGCTCACTCTTCCTACAACTGCACAGAGATGTTTATCAATAGCGACATAGTTTTGTTTAACATAAGCTCGTGGATAACCATCACCGTAACCTATAGAAACAATCGCGATATCCATTGCTTGCTTGGCGCAAAAAGTAGAGCCGTAACCGACATGTTCATTAGTTTGAATATGATTAAGTGCAATCACTTCTGCTGAGAAAGTCATCACTGGTTTTAAGTCAAGATCATAGACTGTTTGATCTGCAAAAGGTGAGGCGCCGTAAAGCATGATACCCGGACGAACATAATCAAAATGTAACTCTGGCCATTTATAAATGGCAGCTGAGTTACAGCAAGAAGCTAAAACTGGATCACAAGCTTGTTTAACTTGTAGAAATTGTTGTTTTTGTTGCTCGTTAAGTGGATGGTCTACATCTGCATTTGCGAAATGCATCGCAAGTACACAAGTAAATCCTTCAGATTTTAAAGTTTTAATAACTTCAATAATTTCTGGATTTTTAAAACCTAGACGATTCATGCCGCTGTTAAGCTTAACCCAGACTTTTAAACCTTGGTTGATGTACGCTTGTTTGTGCTTAATCAACCATTCAAACTGTTGTTGATGGTGAATGACACATTCAAATTTTTGTTTAATTGCAATTGGCATTTCATCTTCAGAAAATACCCCTTCAATTAAAGTGACAGGTTGTTGAAATCCGAGTTCACGGATTTCCAAACCTTCTTGTAGGCAGGCGACACCAAAGGCATCTGATGCATTTAAGGCTGCTAAACAGTCTTTGATTCCATGTCCATAAGCATTAGCTTTTACCATACTTACAATTTTTGAATTTGTTGCGAGTTGTTTGACACGGCTTAAATTATATTGAAGTGCATTACGGTCAATATAAACTGTTGCTTGGCGCACCCTCATTTACTCCTTTGGGCTAGAGATAGAGCTTATTCTTCATCATCATATTGGCTGTAATACTCAGGAGAGAGATTACTAAATCGAGTATATTGACCTTCAAAAGCAAGACGAACTGAACCAATTGGACCGTTACGCTGCTTACCAATAATAATTTCTGCAGTGCCGGCTTCTTTTGACTCTTTGTTATAAACCTCATCACGGTAAATAAACATAATTAAGTCGGCATCCTGCTCGATCGCACCGGATTCACGTAAGTCGGACATTACAGGACGTTTATTTGGTCGGTTTTCCAGACTTCGGTTAAGCTGGGAAAGTGCAATAACAGGACATTGCATTTCTTTCGCTAATGCTTTTAAGCTACGCGAAATTTCTGAAATCTCGCCTACACGGTTATCACCCATGCCTGGGACTTTCATGAGCTGTAAGTAATCGACCATGATGCAACCAATTTTACCATCATGCATTTTGGCTACTCGGCGAGCACGGGCACGAAGTTCAGTTGGAGGTAGGGCAGATGAGTCATCAATATATAGATGCATTTGTTGAAGCTGCAAAATTGTACCAGTCACCTTGGTCCATTCATCTGCATCGAGGTTACCAGAGCGTAAATGTCCTTGATGAACTTTGCCCATTGCAGAAATAAGACGCATTGCAATCGAGTCTGCAGGCATCTCCATTGAAAATACCAGAGCAGGTAACTTGTTATATTGCAAAACACTCTCAACCAAATTCATGGCAAATGTAGTTTTACCCATCGATGGACGTGCAGCAACAATAATTAAGTCACCAGGTTGCATACCAGATGTTTTATTATCAAGTTCTAAGAAGCCAGTCGTTAAACCTGTAATATTGCCATCTAATTTTGAAAGCTCATCAAGCTTACTAATTACGTCTGCGGTAACAGAACTAATAGATTTAGGACCAGCATCTTTTTTATTATTATTGTGCTGTTCAGCTAAAGAGAAAATACTTGTTTCAGCCAAGTCTAAAATTTCACTAACACCGCGACCTTTTGTGTCATAAGCATTTTGTAAAATTTCAGTACTAACTTTAATCATGCTACGTAGGGTAGAAAATTCTTTAATTTTCGTAGCATAAGTTTCTAAGTTATAGAAACTTGAAGGTGAGTCAGCCATAAGCTGCATTAAATATTCTTCGCCACCGATAGCATCAAGTAAATTTTGTTTTAAGAGCCAGTCACTTACTAAGACAGCATCATAAGGTGAGTTTTCTTGTGCTAATTTCTCGATTGCACGAAAAATATATTTATGACGAGTCGCGTAAAAATCATTTTCTTTTAGTACATCGTTGACTTGCTCAAAAGATTCAGCAACTGTCATCAAAGCAGCCAGAACAGCTTGCTCAATCGCTAAGTTGTGCGGGGGAGTGCGAAACTCTTTAAGTTGGCTTGATTCACTCGTTTTATTTTCTGTTGGAGATGAAAGCGCTAAAGAAGTGGCATTCGCCTGAGACATAATTAGACCTGATGATAAAGAAGAGTGTACACAACGAGGCTCTAAAGCCGAGAACTATCTTAAAACAAAATTAAATAAACTACCTAATTAAAAAACCAATTAAACTAAAGAACTGATCAGGAATTAATATATCTTATTTTAAAATTTGAAACATAAAAAAAGAGCATGCAAAAGCATGCTCTTTTTTTGATGAGAAATTACTCAGATACGATAGTAACGAGAACTTCTGCAACAACATCATGGTGCAATTGGATTGCGATGTTGAATTCACCAGTGTGACGAAGCGCGCCATTTGGTAAACGAACTTCTGCACGGTCAACTGTAAGACCAGCATTCGTTAATGCGTCAGCGATGTCACGAGTACCGATAGAACCGAACAGTTTACCTTCGTCACCAGCTTTAGCAGTGATAACGATGTTAACTTCGTTCAATTGTTCAGCACGTGCTTGAGCAGCAGCTAAAACTTCAGCTTCTTGCTTCTCAAGTTCAGCACGACGAGCTTCAAAAGCAGCAGTGTTAGCTTCAGTAGCTGCAACTGCTTTACCTTGAGGGATAAGGAAGTTACGGCCGTAACCAGCTTTAACTGATACTTTATCGCCTAATTTACCAAGGTTCTTAATGCGTTGTAATAAGATAACGTCCACAGATCACCTCACTTATGGTTGTCAGTGTACGGAATCAAAGACAAATAGCGAGCTTGTTTGATAGCAAGTGCTAATTGACGTTGATAACGAGCTTTAGTACCAGTGATACGGCTAGGAACAATCTTGCCGTTTTCAGTGATGTACTGTTTTAAAGTGTCGATATCTTTGTAGTCGATGTACGCAACATTCTCAGCTGTAAAGCGGCAGAACTTGCGACGACGGTAAAAACGTGCCATTGATGTTCTCCTTATTCAGCTTCTTGAGCAACTTGCTGTGCTTCTTCGCGTTGAGCTTTACGCGCACGCTTTTCTTCAGCACTCTTAGCAAGCAATGACTCTTCAGTGATTGCGTGTTCACGACGGATGATAAGGTTACGAATGATCGCGTCGTTATAACGGAATAATTCTTCTAACTCATCAAGCGTAGTTTGACCACATTCAACATTCATAAGAATGTAGTGCGCTTTGTGAATTTTGTTAATTGGGTAAGCCAATTGACGACGGCCCCAATCTTCTAAACGGTGAATTTGACCTTCAGCTTCTTTGATCTGAGAGATATAGCGTTCAACCATACCTACAACTTGATCGCTTTGGTCTGGGTGTACCAAAAGTACGATTTCGTAATGACGCATTGTCAGCTCCTTACGGTTTAAACAGCCCCTAATAAAAAATTAGAAGCAAGGAGTCATAACTTAATAAGTTATGCCGCAAAATTTGCGAAGGCTGAATTATAGGTAAAAGTTCGACTAAAAACAAATCTTTTGATCAGAAAAGTAAAACTTCTTTACTATAAAGAGGAAATCCTCTCTTGTTTAAAAGAGAGGAAGATTTGGAGCAGGGGATTGATAGGTAAAGCTAAAGCTTAAACTTAACATGGTAATTAATATGACCGAGTATAGGAAAAAACGTTTAGCCCACAATTGATCATTTTCGGCTTTAAATCCAATAACTGATAAATATAACCAATATGCAGTCAGAGCATTAAAGGTAATTAAAAAGAATACATTGGTATAGCCAAAACAATATAACCCATTCAAAACAGCTGCAAATAATAGGATATATATTACACATTCAATTTTCGTACGATAAATAGAACGTGCTACAGGCAAAATTGGAATTCCCGCATTTTTGTAATCATCAAAACGATAAATTGCAATTGCCCAAGAATGGGGCATTTGCCATAAAGCGTATGCTAAAAACAAAAGCAAGGCTGCCACATCAAATTGATGAGTTACTGCTGTATAACCAATAACAGGAGGGCTCGCCCCGGAGATACTACCAATGACGGTTTGATGGATTGAGGTACGTTTGGTCCACAAGCTATAAAAACCGACATAGACAATAAAACCAATCATTGCAAACAAAAATGCGTAACCATTTACACCAAACCATAAAATGCTAAAACCAATTACCCCAAGCACTAATGCATATATCAGCGCAACAGTAGGAGAGATTGTTTTTTTAACAAGTGCACGGTTTTGCGTACGCTGCATCTTTGTATCAATATCTTGATCTATAACATTATTAACCACGCAACCAGAGGCCACAACTAAAGTTGTTCCAAGTAAGGTGAGAAGTAATAATGAGACGTCTATAGAGCCTTGGGCGGCTAAGAAAAAGCCGCCCAAGGTGGTAATGAAATTACCGAAGAGAATTCCTGGTTTAGTCAGGAATAGATATTTTTTCAACATGACAATCAGTTTAGATCATCATATTGTAGTGAAGGTAATTCATAATCCACACAGAACCGATTAAAAGCACGGCGATACATAGGATTGTGTAGATGAATGCAATCATATTCCAACGTTGTTCAGATGATGTATTCATGTGTAAGAAGTACACAAGTTGTACAAGAACCTGAGCAACCGCAGTGATTGCAATCACTGTAACTAAAAGACCACGACTGAAACCACCCGCCATCACCATTCCGAAAGGAATGATGGTGAGGATAACAGAAAGGATAAATCCAACAGTGTATTGCTTAAAGTTACCGTGTGACGCACCAGCAGCATTATGCTCATGACTACTCATTAGAGAACTCCCAGTAAGTAAACGACGCTGAATACACAGATCCAAACGATGTCAAGGAAGTGCCAGAACAAGCTTAAGCAAGCAAGACGACGTGTATTCGGTAAAGTCAAACCTTTAGTCTTGATTTGATACATTAATACAAGCATCCACACTAAACCAGAAGTTACGTGGATACCGTGTGTACCAACCAAAGTAAAGAACGATGATAAGAATGCACTGTGAGTTGGACCATGGCCTTCATGTACAAGGTGATGGAATTCATAGACTTCCATTCCAATGAACGATGCACCAAAAAGGAATGTAATAAATAACCAAGTGATAACTTGATTTACATTCTTTTTATAAGATGCAAGTACAGCAAAACCAAACGTTACCGATGAAATCAATAAGGCAAATGTTTCAGTTAACACGAAGCCTAATGAGTCATGGAATAGGTCATATGCACTTGGAGTTCCTGGTGGCACATGGCTGCTTAATACAGCGAACGCAATGAAGAGTGATCCGAAAAGAATCAAGTCACTCATCAAGTATGTCCAGAAACCAAAAACCGTTAAATCAGTATCATCATGTTCATGATGACCGTCATGGCCGTGGTTGTCGTGATGAAGTACTTCAGCCATTTCCTTAGTCCTTCTTCAAGTGTTTTTCAAGTAAAGCATAGCGTTCGTTTTCAATACGCTCAACTTCAGCAGCAGGAACGTAGTAGTCAACATTCTTAGTGAATGAGCTTACGATCAAGCTAACAACAGCTGCAACGAATGAAACAACAACGAGCCACCAAATATGCCAGATGAGTGCAAAGCCAAGAAGAGTAATGAACATTGCAATGACAAAACCAGCAGCACGATCGGTCGGCATGTGGATGTCTTCATATTTAGTGTTACGTGCGTATGCTACACCATTTTCTTTGTCAGTCCAGAAACGGTCGATACCGCTTGCATCTGGTTCATGCGCAAAGTTATAGAATGGGGCAGGAGAAGAGGTTGCCCATTCAAGCGTACGAGCATCCCATGGGTCGCCAGTAAGGTCCATGTTGTCTTTACGTTGTAAGAAGCCAACGATGATTTGCATTAAGAAACATGCAATACCAATTGCAACAAGAACAGCACCAAATAATGCAATTGCAAGGTACGGATCCCACTCAGGGTTGTCATATGTATTCAAACGACGAGTCATACCCATGAAACCAAGGATATAAAGTGGCATGAATGCAAAATAGAAACCGAAGAACCAGAACCAGAACGCAGCTTTACCCCATGCTTCGTTGAGCTTCCAACCAAACATTTTTGGCCAGTAGTAAATGATGCCGGCAAACATACCAAACACCACACCACCGATAATTACGTTATGGAAGTGAGCGATCAAGAATAATGAGTTGTGTACCAAGAAGTCCGCAGGTGGAACCGCCATAAGTACACCAGTTAAACCACCGATACCGAATGTTACAAGGAAGCCAAGCGTCCATAACATTGGAGTAGTAAAGGTGATGCGACCCTTATACATGGTGAATAACCAAGAGAAGATTTTCACACCAGTAGGAATCGCAATAACCATGGTCATGATACCGAAGAACGCGTTAACGTTCGCACCAGCACCCATGGTGAAGAAGTGGTGAAGCCATACAACAAACGCAAGAACAGTAATCGCGATAGTTGCATACACCATAGACTTGTAACCGAACAACGCTTTACGAGAGAAGGTTGCAACGATTTCTGAGTATAGACCAAATGCTGGTAATACCAAGATATATACTTCAGGGTGACCCCATGTCCAGATCAAGTTCACATAAAGCATTGGGCTACCGCCAAGCTCATTTGTGAAGAAATGGAAGCCGAAGTAACGGTCAAGTGTAAGCATTGCAAGAGTACCTGTTAATACAGGGAATGATGCAATGATTAATACAGCCGTACAAAGTGAAGTCCACGTGAAAATAGGCATGTCCATTAATTTCATGCCAGGCGCACGCATTTTGATGATGGTAACAAAGAAGTTAACACCAGATAAAAGCGTACCTAGACCAGAAACCTGAAGTGCCCAGATATAGTAGTCGACACCTACACCAGGAGAATATTGAATGCCAGATAGAGGAGGGTAAGCCATCCAACCAGTCGCAGCAAATTCACCTAATACAAGTGAAAGCATCATCAAACCAGCAGCACCAGCGAATAACCAGAAGCTTAAAGAGTTCAATAATGGGAAAGCAACGTCACGAGCACCAATCTGTAAAGGTACAGAGATGTTCATCATACCTACAACGAGACCCATTGCTACGAAGAAGATCATGATTACACCGTGTGCGGTGAAGATCTGGTCGTAGTGGTCAGGATGTAGATAACCTTCGCCGCCGCCTTTAGCGAGGAAAAGTTGTAAACGCATCATGATCGCATCGGCGAAACCACGCAGAAGCATGACAACAGATACGATGATATACATGATACCAATCTTTTTATGGTCTACCGTAATAAACCACTCATTCCACAAATATCCCCATTTTTTGAAATAGGTGATACCGCCAAGCACTGCAATTGCACCAATTGCCATAAGGACCATGGTGACAAGTACGATTGGCTCTGTCGGGATAGAGTCCCAACCCAGTTTACCAAAAATCATATCCATGTCTTATTCCCCTTGAGCAGCGTGTTCAGCTGCAGCATGAGTGTCAGCTGTTGCGTGTTCAGCAGAGTGGTCAACACCATGATAGTTACTCATATAGTGGTTGATAATTGTTTCAAACAATTTAGGCTCAACAGTAGAGTAATAAGTCACAGGGTGTGGCTTAGTCGGGAACGGTTTCATAGCTTCAGCTTCAGCAACTGCTTTTTCATCACCAGCAGCTTTAGCACGATTGACTAAATGCTCGATCTGATGCTTAGAACGGTTACCATCACGTAAGGTTGCCAATTCAGCTTGGTCAAGCGTAGTTTTTTGAACTGCTTCTGGGTTAATGGTTGAACCATTACCTGCTTTAACCGCAGCTACCCATTCGTTGAATTGTTGCTCTGTAACACTATGCGCCTTGAAACGCATTTGAGAGAAACCGTAACCTGAGTAGTTAGAAGAGAAACCACGATATACACCAGTTTCATTTGCTAACAAATGAAGGTGAGTTTGCATACCTGCCATTGCATAAATCTGGCCGCCTAACTGTGGAATGAAGAATGAGTTCATTGTAAAGTTAGAAGTGATTTTAAAGCTTAACGGAGTTTTTTCAGGGAAACGTACTTCGTTAACTGTTGCAATGTTTTGTTCAGGATAAATAAAGATCCACTTAAACTGTTCAGCAATAACTTGAATAGTTAAAGGTGCTTTATCTGATTCTAAAGGACGGTATGGGTCATACTTGTGGGAACCCCACCAAGTTAACCAAGCTAAAATACCAATAATAATGACAGGGATACCCCATACTACAACTTCAATTGCAGTTGAGTGTGCCCATGTAGGTTTATAGTCTGCATCTTTATTTGACGCGCGATATTTCCAACCAAACCATAATGCCATGATGATTGAAGGAATCACCACAAGTAACATTAAATAGATCGCAGTCATCATAAGGTCACTTTGACCTTGACCAACTGGACCTTTAGAGTTTAGAAGTACCATATCACCACCACACCCAGTCAAAAGTGCGGCAAGCGTTGATAAAGACAATACAGCTAAAATCGTTTGTCTCATTTTACAACCTCGGTGAAGAGTCCCATTCCCTAATTAAATATGGGATAGCGATTAAAGTGTCGCATGATTGAGAACGCTAATCCTTAAATTTAGACTTCTCAATTATATGACACCGCTACGTTGTAGGGCATTATGCCTCATATCGACAAACTAAGCTATACATAAAGTAGGCTGAAATAATTGTTTTAAAACCCGATTTTTTTTGTAGGGTATCTATTTTCAATAGAGCTTTTATTTAAATATCAACTCACTATAGAAAAAAGGAGGCGGGGTGCCTCCTCTTTTTTTAGACATTAAATGAATGAGTCATTCACTATCATTTGATCACTTTTGTTCTTGCAATTTTGTCATGTAAAGCTTGTCGCTTTTGTCCTAATGCAAAAGCGTAGTCAATAATTGTACTGATCGGCATAAACAGTAAGTTTAATATGATAAAAACAATACTTCTTAATAAGAAGATGCGAGTTAAATTAACCTTGCTATTGTCCTCAGCATCTACAATTTTAATTCCAACGATTTTCTTGCCTATACTCTGACCAAACTTTGTTAAAAGAACGGCTTGAATTGCAAGCATAATTACGACGTAAAGAAGCATTGAATGCCAAGCTTCTATTGGAATTAAAGTAAAAAGTTGCTGTTGCAATTCTGCAGCTTTAGTCGATGCGACTTCGGCAGATTGCATCTGTTTTTGCAGCTCGAATAATTGCTTATATTGAGCTTCATTAAAGAAAAAAGAAGGAATTGCAGCGATTGGTAACCAAAGCAATAAATCAATAATTTTTGCTAAAGCCCGAGCTGGAATAGACGCAAGTTCATGAACTTTAGGTTCTACACGAATTTGACGAATAGTTTCATTAGTTGATGTATTCGTATTTATTGTAGGTACAGAATAACCGATAGGTTGATATACAAGTTTACCTTGGGTTAATTCTCCTAAAGCTTTCCATTCTGTCATGCCTTCATGCCAAGCTAAATCAGTTAACAAAATTTGTTGGCTAGCCAACATTTGATTTACTTGTTCTAAAGTATAAGGCCCAGCTTGTTGATTATTACGTGCCAAGTAAATTTGCATAAATAAAAATTCTCTATTCTAAAGATGAAAAAAGACCCACGGATGGGCCTTTTTTTATAACATATTAGATTTGCTTGATTTTTTCTTCAGCAAGGAAGAACCATGTATCTAAAACTGAGTCTGGGTTAAGAGAAACAGATTCAATACCTTGTTCCATTAACCATTTTGCAAGATCTGGATGGTCTGAAGGACCTTGACCACAGATACCTACATATTTACCTGCTTTACGGCAGGCATGGATTGCCATTGAAAGAAGTGCTTTAACAGCTGCATCACGTTCATCAAATAAGTGTGAAACAATACCTGAGTCACGGTCAAGACCTAACGTTAACTGAGTTAAGTCATTAGAACCAATAGAGAAACCATCGAAGTGTTCTAAGAATTGTTCAGCTAACAGGGCATTAGTTGGTAATTCACACATCATGATTACTTTTAAACCGTTCTCACCACGTTTCAAGCCATTTTGTGCAAGTAATTCAATAACGCGTTTCGCTTCAGATACTGTACGTACAAAAGGAATCATGATTTGAATATTGGTGAGACCCATTTCATCACGAACTTTCTTAAGTGCGCGGCATTCTAGTTCGAAACAATCACGGAAGTTATCAGATACATAACGGCTTGCACCACGGAAACCAAGCATCGGGTTTTCTTCTTCAGGCTCGTATAACTTACCACCAATTAAGTTTGCATATTCATTTGACTTGAAGTCAGACATACGAACGATAACTGGTTTGTCACCAAATGCAGCAGCAAGAGTCGCAATACCTTCAACCAATTTTTCAACATAGAAATCTACAGGTGAAGCATAACCCGCTGTACGAGTTAAAACAGCAGCACGAGTTTCACGAGGTAGGCTGTCAATGTTGAGTAGAGCTTTAGGATGCACACCGATCATACGGTTAATGATGAACTCAAGACGAGCAAGGCCAATACCTTCGTTTGGAATTTGAGCAAAGTCAAATGCACGGTCAGGGTTACCTACGTTCATCATAATTTTGAACGAAAGCTTAGGCATAGATTCAATTGAGTTGCGTTGAACTTCGAAATCTAATGCACCTTCGTAAATGAAACCTGTATCACCTTCGGCACAAGAAACAGTTACTTCTTGACCATCAGTTAATACTTCTGTTGCGTTACCACAACCTACAATCGCTGGTACGCCAAGTTCACGTGCAATAATTGCTGCGTGACATGTACGACCACCACGGTTAGTGATAATTGCAGCAGCACGTTTCATTACCGGTTCCCAATCAGGATCGGTCATATCAGATACAAGAACGTCACCTTCTTGTACTTTGTCCATTTCTTTAATTGAGTTAACAATACGGACTTTACCAGAACCAATACGTTGACCAATTGAACGACCTTCACAAAGAACAGTACCTCTTTGTTTAAGAAGGTAGCGTTCCATAGTACCTACATTTTGGCGGCTTTTTACAGTTTCAGGACGAGCTTGAACAATATAAATTTGACCATCATCACCGTCTTTTGCCCATTCGATATCCATTGGCGCACCGTAATGCTGCTCAATGATAAGTGCTTGTTTAGCTAACTCTTGTAATTCATGGTCATTTAAAGCGAATTGTTGACGATCTTGTTTTTCAACATCAACAACAACAACAGATTTACCAGCAGAACCTTCTTCACCATAAATCATTTTTTGGTGTTTAGAACCAAGGTTACGACGTAAAACAGAATGTCTTCCTGCATTTAATAATGGTTTAGATAGGTAAAACTCATCTGGGTTAACGGCACCTTGTACAACCATTTCACCTAAACCGTAAGATGCAGTGATAAATACAACATCACGGAAACCAGATTCTGTATCAAGTGTAAACATTACACCCGCAGCGCCAGTTTCAGAACGAACCATACGCTGAACACCCGCAGAAAGTGCAACGATGTCATGATCAAAACCCTGGTGCACACGGTAAGAAATTGCACGGTCATTATATAAAGAAGCAAACACTTCTTTAATCGCAATAAGTATGTTATCAATACCGCGAATATTCAAGAAAGTTTCTTGCTGACCCGCGAAAGAAGCATCTGGTAAATCTTCAGCAGTTGCAGATGAACGAACGGCAACCGCGATGTCAGGGTTGCCGTTAGAAAGTGCTGTAAAAGCGGCGCGAATTTCTTGTTCTAAGGTTGCAGTGAGTGGAGTCTCTACAATCCATTGACGAATTTTTGCACCTGTTTCTGCAAGAGCATTTACATCATCGACGTTGAGTTGAGCAAGTTCTGCTTGAATTCGAGCGTTAAGACCACTTTGGTCTAAGAACTCACGATAGGCAGCAGCAGTAGTTGCAAAGCCACCAGGTACCGATACACCAGCATTTGATAAATGGCTGATCATTTCACCCAAAGATGAGTTTTTCCCACCTACGAGTTCGACATCGTGTTTCCCTAATTTTTCTAGACCGATTACGCGCGCTTCCAAAGTTTTCACTCCACTTTTGCAGTATTAATGTCTATCTTGGCATGAAATTATAAAAATAAAGTGCTTAGTTGAGAATTATACTAAGCGACAGTCATGTAAGATCAGTTTACTATAAAGATTATATAGCACTAAGACAAATGTTTAAGGAGAATTTTAATGTCAGAAAGTAAACAATTTAAGCGGAGTGTTTTTTTTATTTCTGATGGAACTGCAATTACTGCCGAGACTCTTGGACATTCGTTATTAGCACAATTTCCCAATGTAGATTTTGATATTCACATCATGCCGTATATTACAACTGAAGAGGCGGCAATGGATGTGGTGGTTGAGATTAATCGATGCCAAACCAAAGACGGTTGCCTACCTTTAGTATTTGATACTTTAGTCGATCCGCATGTGCGGGAAATTATTAATACGGCTAAAGCAGTTAATCTTGATGTCTTTGAAGGCTTAATTAGTAAACTTGAGCAAGAGCTTGGGACACCACCAACAACATTGGTCGGGCAGACCCACGCGGTAACCGATTCTGAATATTATAAAGCCCGTATTGATGCTGTTCATTTTGCGCTTGATAATGATGATGGAGCACGTACTCGTCATTATGACAAAGCCGATTTAATATTAATTGGAGTTTCCCGTTCGGGTAAAACACCGACTTCTATTTACTTATCTCTTCAATTCGGTATTCGTGTTGCAAACTATCCATTAACTGAAGAAGATTTAGATGATAACCGGTTACCAGCAGTATTAAGAGCTCATCGTAGCAAGTTATTTGGTTTGATGATTGATGCTGAGCGTTTGGTCGCAATTCGTAGTGAACGTAAAGCGAATAGCCGTTATGCAAGTTTTAGCCAATGCCAAATGGAGCTAAGAGCAATTGAAGGGATTTATATTTCAGAAGGCATTAAATATTTAAACGTGACCGAAATGTCGATTGAAGAGATTTCAACACGTATTTTACAAATGACGGGATTAAAACGTCGTATTGGTTAATTTAATCAAATGCTTATTTTAACCATTCAATTTTTGTATATTAGTTATAGATAAGTTGAATGGTTTTTTTATACATATATCTTAGTGAAAAATAAAAGTTTTAAATATAAAACAAAATGTTATTAAAAGGTTTTTATTGGTTATAAACCCGTGGATATTTTGAAACTCATTTGTAAATTTAAATAATACTATTGAAAAGAAGTGTATATTTTTTATTGTGCTAAAAAATAGTAATTATTTAATTTTTCTAAATATTTTAGAAAATCATCCATAAAAAATCCATAATTTATAAAATGTTAAATAGTTCACATTCTTTTAGTGTTATGTGATTAGTTTTTTATTTTAATTATACTTTCCCACCTCGATATGGGACTATCTGATTATCAAAATGCTAAAAAAATGTGTTTTTTCATTGGTATATATCTTGCCACTTAATTTATATGCCGCTCAAGTGGATGAATTGCGAGAGCAAGCTATTCATACTTACAAAACTGGACAAACTCAACAAGCAATATTGAAATTAGATCAATTGCTAAATAAATACCCACATGACCAAAAATTGCTAGCTGATTATTTAGTTGTAATGTCAAGTGAAAAAAAAGATCTACTGACTTTTTCTCAGCATTTAGCAAATATTAATTATGTGACTTTTCCAGAATATGGCCAATTACCATTAATACGTAATTTGCGTGATTTTAAACACTTTAAAGATGCAATTGAGTGGTCGAACAAATTTAATATTCACAAGACATCTGATGGGCAGATTTTATTAGCAGTTTTATATGCTGAAGCCCAAGATCCTGTAAATGCTAAGGTACATTTAACAAGTATTAAGAGTAAAAATCTTACAGCTGAGCAATTTGTTCAAATTGCTTATGCATATCGACTCATTAATTCACCCGTAGATGCTTTATCTGTAATTGAGCAAGCTTATCAACAGCAACCAAACTCTTTTGCGGTTTTACAAGAATATAGTTATGACTTAGCGGCTGTTGGTTCATATAAAAAAGCTCAGCAGTTATTGCTTGCCAGCGATAAAAATGCACAAACAGAAGCGCTACAGCACTGGCTAAAAGTCAGTGAGTTTTCTCAACGTGTAAATAATGCAATTACTCGCTATAAATATCTCAATCGAGAAGGGATGTCGGATAGTGAAGGCTTTGCTGAGCTTGATGCTGTGTTGAAACAAGGTGAGCAAATACAGCATTTGATTCAACCGTCAGACTCCAATTATTTAAGATTTCATTATGACTATTTATATGCTTTGGACTTTCGTGGGCGTAGCCGTACGGTATTAGATGAATTTACTAAATTAAATGTATCGTTAGAAAAGCTACCGGCTTATGTACGTCATGCGATTGCGGATAGTTATTTAGCAGAAAGACAACCGCAGCAGGCTGAACTCGCTTTTAAAACCTTACTTACCGAAAAAAACTATTCAGATATGACGGTATATACGGGGCTTTATTATTCTTATATTGAACAAGAAAAATATAAACAAGCTGAGCAACTTTTGAATGATGTTGATCGGTTGATTCCTACGTATAAATATAGTCAAGCCAAAGGGGTGGATAAATCAAGTCATCCTGATCGTGATGATTATATCGCTTTACAAGGCATGCATTTAGCTTATGCAAATCATTTGGATAAATCAGAAAAGCATTTTCAGAAACAAGTAGATCTTGCACCTGCTAATGAAGGTTTAATTAACAACCTTGCTCGTGTTGAGCGCTGGAGAGATAAGCCATTACAAGCGAAGCAAACAATTGATCGTTTAAATGGCTTAACGCCAGTTGCTAAAGATACGCATATTAACCAAATGCAAAATGCCCAGGCTTTAGGGAATATTCCTGAATGGCGCAAAAGCACAGAAAGTCTTTTGCAATATTATCCTGAAGATAGTGGTGTAGTTAAAAGTCGAAAAGAGTTAGATGATCGTGATAGAGCAACCATCTCACATTCAACAACTTGGGGTCAAAGTAAAGCAGAGAACAGTGATTCTGTGAGTGGGCAAAATGGTTTGAAAGACCGAGAAATGGAAACTCGTATTAATAGCCCTTGGATTAAAGATAATTATCGCCTATTTGCTTGGCATCAAGATCGCTACGGAGAATACCGTTTTGGTGATGTGCATGATCAACGTTATGGTGTCGGTGCTGAGTGGCAAGCAAACCGTAAGGCATTGTCGGCAATCTTGTCGCAAAGTACAGATGGTGGACAAGCAGGCGTTCGTCTTGATTGGTCACAATGGCTAAACGACCACTGGCAATATCAATTGCAATATGACAGTCAGGCTAATATTCCATTACAAGCAATTGATGCGGGTGAGGATGGACAAGCTTACCGCGCCGCTTTGACGTGGCAAAAAGATGAGTCACGCCAAATTGGGGCAAGTTATGGCTTAACTGATATAAGTGACGGTAATAAACAACAAGAATTTTCGACCTTTTGGCGTGAACGACTATTTGATGCGCCTCATCATATTACCTATGGAACGGTACGTGGATTTTATGGCAGCAATAGCCAAGATGAGACCGCTTACTTTAGCCCAAGCAATCACTACAGTGCTGAGTTGAATTTAAGCCATGACTGGGTCACTTGGCGAGAATACGAACGCTCATTTAAACAGCATTTTGAAGCTGGAGTCGGGCTTTATAAACAAGCAGATTACTCAGCTCGACCAACATATTCTTTGCAATATCAACATCAATGGCAGCTCTCACGGACTTGGCAACTTAATTATGGAGTTGGTTGGCAATACCATCCATACGATGGTCATGATGAACAACATACCTACGGTATTTTTGGATTTGAAGGGCGTTTTTAATGAATAATATGAAGTCAAAGATGTTGAGCTGTGTGTTTGCTTCAACATTATTACCCGTACAATTTTCCTATGCCCACATTGAAACTGAATTACCAAAAAATCATACGGTTTCTTTAACTTTTCATGATGTACGAGATGACGTGCTAAAGGAAGGTGATCGTGATATTTATGCGATTCAGACCAATAATCTGGCGCAGTTTCTCGATTGGCTTAGTCAGTCGGACTGGAAACCAATTCGTTTAAAAGACATTGAAGAGGCGCGTAAGCAAGGTAAGGAATTACCTCATAACTCTATTTTACTCACCTTTGATGATGGTGCTTTGAGTAGTTATAGCCGAGTATTTCCTTTACTTAAGCAATATCAGATTCCAGCAGTTTTTGCACTTCCAACCAGTTGGTTAAATGGTAATACAAAAGCGGGTTATGAAGCCTATGGTCAAGGTAACTTGGTGAACTGGGCTCAAGTTCGTGAAATGCAAGCATCTGGCTTAGCCGAGTTTGCAAGCCATAGCGATGATTTACATCATGGCGTATTGGCCAATCCTCAAGGCAATGAGCAACCGGCTGCGACTTCTTATGCATATTTAAAATCGCAATCACGTTATGAAACCGATGCAGAATATCAACAACGCATTTTGCAGGACTTAAAAAAATCTTATGCAGTTTTAAAAAAAGAAGTAGGGGTTAATCCTAAAGCAATTATTTGGCCTTATGGCGCCGTGAATGAACAGTTAGAGAAGCTAGCACAACAGGCAGGTTTCCAGTTTTCATTCAGTTTGGGACGTGATGGTATGAATCGCGTAAGTGACTCAACTTTTAAACGTAGCTTAGTCATTGATAACCCAACAGCTGAACAACTGACAGAGGGTATGTTAAATATCCTGAACTTCGAAGAGGCAGATTTATTTAAGCAACCACGTCATTTTGTGAGTATGGATTTAAAGCACTTAGCAGCACAACAAAACTCTCAGACTGATGAAAAATTAGGGCAGTTGCTATCAAAACTGTATAGCTTGAAAAACAACGCTTTAATCTTAAAGCCTTTGGAAGACAAAGATGAAGATGGGCAATATGATGTTGCCTATTTCCCTACAAATAAAATGTCTGTTCAACAAGATATTTTAAATCGTAGTTTATGGCAGGCTCAAACCCGTGCAGGCCAATCTGTAATATTAGAATTGCCTGCTTATCTGCAAAAGGATAAACCATTTTTAACTTCAGATTTGGCTAAAGATATTGCACGCTTTAACAGTAATTTAAGTGGTATTCAGCTTAATGCAGGATCATCTTTAAATTGCGCAATGCAAAAAGTAACAGTGCAAGAAAGCAGTTGCATTGAACAATCAAAACAACTCGAACAACTGAGTCAATTGACTAAAAAAGCGGTCAAGCCTTATTTAAATATGAGTAATCAGGCACAGTTTAGTTTATTACTTACACCTGATTTAGACCATATCGAAAATCTACCTGAGCTTATAAAAACGCTTTTATTGCAACATGATTTAGTTAATTTGAAGTTCGATGTGATTGGCAAGAAAAAACAATTTAATCAGTTGTTAATGCTTTTAAATACACTTAATGAAAATGATAAGCAAAGAATAATGCTGACTTTAGTATTACCAGAAAACTCGCAAAAAAATGCTTGGGAAGAGGTTCAGCAAGGGCTCTTTTCTATTCAGCGAATAGGAATCCAGAAATTCGGTATTGATGGCTATAATTTTGAAAAATCAAAAGATGTTCATCAATATTTATATAATCCACTTAGTCTAAATGCTAGCCCTGTGATGTATCAGCCTTTTGCTGGATTGGTAGAGGGGAAAAAGTAATGAGAGTATTACTCGATATTCTGTTTGCTTTTGCTTTTTTATATCCCTTACTGATGGCTTGGACATGGATGGTAGGGGGACTTTGGTTTTTCTTTAAAAGAGAATACCGTGAACAAGCACTTCCCGAACCGACTAGCGAAGGATGCAGTATTATTATTCCGTGTTTTAACGAAGAAGCCCAAGTGCGGCAAACAATTCGTTATGCGCTACAAACCAAATATCCGAATTTTGAAGTGATCGCCGTCAATGATGGAAGTAGTGACAGGACCGCCGAAATTCTCGATGAATTGTCAGTGCAAGATTCACGACTTCGGGTTGTACACTTAGCAGAAAATCAGGGTAAGGCCGTAGCTTTAAGATCAGGAGTATTGGTTAGTAAATACGAATATCTTGTGTGTATTGATGGAGATGCGTTGTTACATCCGCATGCGGTACTTTGGTTAATGCAGCCATTTATTAACTTCCCGCGAATTGGTGCTGTAACGGGTAATCCACGAATTTTAAATCGATCTAGTATTTTAGGAAAATTACAGGTTGGTGAGTTTTCTTCGATTATTGGTTTAATTAAACGTGCACAACGTACATATGGTCGTATTTTTACTGTGTCTGGTGTGATTGCTGCATTCCGTAAAACTGCACTCGTTCGAGTCGGGTTTTGGTCTGACGATAAAATTACCGAAGATATTGATATTTCATGGAAGTTACAACTCGACCATTGGGATATTCAGTATATTCCACAAGCGCTTTGTTATATCTATATGCCAGAGACATTCAAGGGGCTGTGGAAACAGCGTCTTCGTTGGGCGCAAGGAGGGGTGGAGGTTCTTATAGAATATATTCCACAGATGTTTAAATTGCGTGTTCGTAGAATGTGGCCAGTCATGATTGAGGCGCTAGTCAGTATTATCTGGTCTTATGTCATGATTATGATCTTCACGCTATTTTTTGTTGGATTATTTGTTGAACTACCTCAGCAATGGCAGATTAAAACGCTTATGCCACAGTGGTACGGTGTGATACTAGGTGGAACATGTCTGATTCAGTTTTTGGTGAGCTTGTGGATTGATCAGCGCTATGACCGCAGCCGCTTCTTTAGAAATTATTTCTGGGTCATTTGGTATCCGTTGTTTTTCTGGTTACTGACTTTATTTACAAGTGTTGTTGCAGTACCAAAAACTTTATTTAACACAAAAAAACGTGCCCGTTGGGTAAGTCCAGATCGAGGCTTCCGTGGAGATAACCCATGAAACCAGAGGAAAATAAGGATATAGAGACATTAGATATCCCTGAATATATTGACCAGCCGGAATACGTCAAAAATAAAACAGCAAACTATACTTTACAAACGATTGGTTGGTTTTGTTTAATGTGGTTGCTTTTTCCATTGGTTTCCCTGTTTTTATGGGTTTTTGAAGGGCACTTAATTTATGATTATGTTTGGGTTGATCATCTATCAGAAGTTAAGACTTTACTTCATTTAGCCCTACTGATCGGAATTAGCGCGCTCATTTTAATTTTGTGGGCAAGTTATAACTGGATTAGGTTTAGTGGTGAGGATCGACGAGCTAAAGCGCCTAATAGTTCTGTTGAATTATTAGCTGCGCAATTCTTGGTTACTCCCGAAATGTTAACTGAGTTGCAAGAAAAACAGCGAATCATTTTGCATTACGATGATCATGGTAATTTGCAAAAATATGAGTAAATAAAAAAGCATGGCTTAAAACCATGCTTTTTTTACTTTTATGGGATTGCTCTGATAATAATATCAACGGGTTGTTCCATACCATCCATGCTGTGAATAGATCTATTGGTAATTTTAACAATTGGCCATGTTTGCAATTTACAGTTGGGTTTCTGAAGTGCTGCATAATAACTGTCGGATTTAAAAAATACTTTTTTCGTGGTTGCAGTATTGGGAGTCAAAAGACGCTTAAGCCATGGTTCGTTTACTTGAGTTTCTAGAAAACGTAATGCCAGAATGCTTTTAACACGATTGTTAAATAACCTGCGGTTTTTGATAATAAGTGGGTGAGTAATTAACTTATGTGTACCCACCTGACTATGGGGCAAAATAAAATGAGGAGTGATTTGGAAGACAGTCACAAATTTTGCTTGCTGACAGATTTTTTCAAGATGAGTCACGCTATCTTGATTTGTACCAATAATCGCGACAGATGAATGTGAAAAGTCAAACTCTTTAATTGATGTTGATGAAATCACTTGACCAGTAAAATCTTCGAAATCTTGAGAGATATTCTGAAAAATCACTGATTTTGAAGTGTTATTTTTAATATTAATACTCATTTTCCAAAAGTCCTTTTGGTTTTTTAAATCATGATGTTTTTATCGTTTTAATATAAATAACCAAGCAGGAAGTTGGGGTAAAGTCTTTTCAGATAGATGGTCATCCCATACTCGAAATCAATTCAAGTATGGGAGCTTGAAGTAGAGTTTAATGTTCTGTTTTTACATTCATGAGTTGTGTGAAGCTTTCTAAACGTTTAGCTGTATCGTATACATCGCATGTAAAAATAAATTCATCAACATCGTATGTAGCTAATAACTTTTGTAAGCCAGAGCGAACCGTATCTACAGAACCAATTTGCGCCATTGCATAGAAGTTTTCGACAGAAAGTTGTTCTGCTGTATTCCATAATCCCTGCATTGATTCAACTGGAGGTTTAAGCTTTAAACTGTCCCCACGAATTAAACCTAATACACGTTGGTATGCGCTGGTTGCTAAAAATTGTGCTTCCTCATCTGTATCTGCCACAACAACTGGTACACCCATTGAAACATAAGGTTTATCTAGGTACTCGGAAGGTTCAAAGTTCTCTCGATAAAGTTGAATGGCTTGACCTAGCATACGTGGTGCGAAATGCGAGGCAAACGAGTAGGGAAGTCCAAGTTTTGCCGCGAGTTGTGCACTAAATAGGCTAGACCCAAGCAACCAAACAGGAACATGTGTGCTTTGTCCCGGTGTTGCAATAATTTTTTGTCCAGCTTGAGGTACATCGAAATATTTTAAGATTTCGACAACATCTCTAGGAAATTGATCTTCGGTTTCTTGATGGCCACGACGTAAAGCTCGCATAGTGAGTTGATCTGTACCAGGAGCACGACCTAAACCAAGTTCAATACGATTTGGATATAAAGTAGCAAGTGTTCCAAATTGTTCGGCGACAACTAAAGGAGCATGATTTGGCAGCATGATTCCGCCTGAACCCAAACGAATATGCTGTGTATGAGCGGCAATAAAACCAAGTAAGACAGCTGTAGCAGAACTCGCAATCCCATCCATATTATGGTGTTCTGCAAGCCAGAAACGTTCATAACCAAGCTTTTCTGCATGTTGTGCTAATTCTAGAGCGTGTCGTAATGAGAATTCGATGGTTTTATCATTACGAATGGGAGCAAGTTCCAAAATTGAAAACTTGGTATCTTGAAGTGATCGCATGCGATATTCTCGAATAAGGATATATCGAAATAATACGATATATAGGGTGTGATGTATATCGTTTTTTTTCGATATTAAATTTTATCAATTAATAAAAAAGCACCCGAAGGTGCTCTTTTGCTTCATATTTGAATTAACGGTTTTTATACCAGCCACGGTGTAGACCATTGTCATGACGGTGACGGCTACCTTTTTTATAGTAGCGACGATCACCATCGTAATATCTACGGTCATCACGATCATAACGGCCGCGGTCATAGCGGTCATCATAATTACGATCTTCAGCAACTTTACGACCAAGTGCAGAACCACCTGCTGCACCGACTGCTGCACCAATGTAACCACCGTTCGTACCGCCCATATTTTTACCTACGGTGTAACCAGCACCACCACCTAAAGCACCACCAATTGCAGCTTCGGTACGATTACGACGGTCACTTGCTGCTGCTGCACCACCAGCACCCCCTAAAGCAGCACCGATTGTTGCACCAGATGTACCACCAATACTTTTACCAATTGCTGTACCCACTACACTACCTAACGCAGAGGTTGCAGCAACACGGGTGCCGTTATCTGCATGTGCAACTGTAACAATTGAAGATGTTGCAATTAATGCACTAGCTAACCAAATATTCATTTTCATCTTGGAACTCCATGTCCTTTTACTGAAAGGACAGTATTTTTATCTTGAGGTAAATGTAATAAAAAATTTCGTAATAATTATGGAGAACCCAAAAGGCGTTACGATAGTTTTGTGTCTGTTTGTAGTGTTTATATTAATTTATGGATAAACCATGAGCATACGGAATATGAGCGTATAGCTTCATCACAATAAAAAAGCACCCGAAGGTGCTTAAATATCTGTTCGTCAAATTTGATTAGTGATGACGACGGTGTTTTTTCTTCCAGTGTTTAGAAGATTTAGTTGTATAGCGGTCTTTAGAAATTTTATTACCTAAAGCAGAACCACCGGCAGCACCTAAAGCAGCGCCTACATAGCCACCATTTGTACCACCCATGCTTTTACCAACGGTATAACCAGCACCACCACCTAAAGCACCGCCAATCGCAGATTCTGTACGGTGACGACGGTCACTTGCAACAGCTGCACCACCAGCACCCCCTAAAGCAGCACCGATTGTTGCACCAGATGTACCACCCATGCTTTTACCAATCGCAGTACCAGCTACACTACCTAAAGCAGACGCAGCTGCTACATGTGTTGTATTGTCAGCATGTGCCACAGTAACCATAGAAATTGCTAGAACAGCGCTACATAACCAAGCATTTAATTTCATTTTTGACTCCGTGTCCCTAGTTGCAGGACGCTATATCTTTTGTTAGAGCAAATGTAACAAAAGACTTCTTCTTAAATGTGGAGAACCTTGATTCGATTATTGGAGTTTAGTGTCTGGTTTGTATGCTTTCTATTAAAATAGAGTATTTAATGCCCATGTAGAAAAAAGTGATTCTCATTTAACTGGCCCCAAGTTCATCTATTCTCAGTTGAACATAAGAAATCTATAAAAGCTCTTGTGGCAGAAGACATATGCTTGTGCTGTGCGTAAAGTAAGGAAAAGGGGCGTGTATGACCTGCATAACCCTCAAGTAAAGGATGTAGTTTTCCTTGTTGAATTTTTTCATCAACAATAAAGCTGTAACTTTGACATATTCCTAATCCACTTTCGGCAAGTGATACTACTCCTAAAATATCTTCTTTTACCAAAATCCTATTTGTTGGTGCCCACTGAATTTCTTGATCTACATTCTTAAAGAACCATGGAATGACCTTACCACTGCTCGGTAATTCAAAAGCAATACATTGGTGATTATTTAATTCTTGCAAGGTTTTAGGAACACCCATACGTTTTAAATATTCGGGTGAGGCAACAAGTTGAAGAGGTGCAAGTTCCAGAGGTCTGGCAATAAGTGTGCTATTAGGAAGCTGACCTTGACGAATAGCTAAATCAAATCCTTCAGCAATTAAATCAACGTTTCGATTAGAAATACTAACTTCAATTTGAATGCTGGGATATTGCAAAAGAAATTTCTGTAATAAGTGTGGGAGGCGATAGTGCCCATAGGTGGTAGGTACACTTAATTTAATTTTGCCAGAAATTTGCAGTTGTTCACCCTGAATATCACGCTCTGCATGGTCAATTAACTGAAAGGCGTACTGCATTTTCTCATAATAAAGCTGACCTGCTTCAGTGAGACTCAAATGGCGAGTTGTTCTTCTAAAAAACTGGATACCTAACTTTTTTTCCAGTCGCGTAATTGTTCTACTAATGACTGAAGGAGTCGTGGATAAATAGACTGCAGCCGCACTAATAGAAAGTTTCTCAGCCACAATTAAAAACACTTCTACATCTGCAAGATGGTCAAATTGACGAGACATTTTGTCCTCAAACGCAAAAAAGATTTGTGTATATGGTTGTTTTTTTACCTTACTGGCAAAAATAGAATATATCCATCCCAGTTATAAATCCAGCAAATGGTTGAAATGAAGGCCGAATGATGAAATCTCTAAATAAAATAATGCTTGCAATAGTTACCGCTTCAGCAGCATTAAGTGCAAATGCTGCTCATGTATTGGTTGTATTGTCTGATGAAGGACAGCTAGAGCTAAAAAATGGTCAAATTTTTAAAACGGGCTTTTATTTAAATGAATTGATGCAGCCTACAAAAATGCTTTTAGATGCAGGCCATACAGTAACTTTTGCTACTCCAAAAGGTAAAGCTCCAACATTAGATGAATCATCAAATAATGCGATGTATTTTAACCAAGATGAAAAAACATTAAAGCAATATGCAGGTTTATTGCATGATCTAAAATTAACATCTACTCAAGATTCTCCAGTTGTGAGCCTATCTCGTATTGAGCAAATTGGCGTGGGGCAGTTTGATGCTATTTATATTCCAGGTGGACATGCACCTATGCAAGATCTCTTAAAAGATAAACAACTTGGAAAAGTACTTACAGCTTTCCATAAAGCTGGTAAACCTACTGCGTTGGTTTGTCATGGCCCTATTGCGTTGATGTCTACTTTACCTAATGCCTCGGAAGTAGTTGGTCAACTAGAACAAGGTAAAACAGTGAAAACTGGCGAATGGATTTATAAAAATTATCGGATGACTGTAATTAGCAATCAGGAAGAAGAGCAGGCTAAAGCTTTATTAAAAGGTGGAGAAATGAAGTTTTATCCTCAAACTGCATTACAGTCACTTGGCGGTAAGTATCAAAGTAATACCACTGCATGGACTCCAAACATAGTGGTGGACCGTGAACTTATTACAGGACAAAATCCAGCATCGGCTGTTTTGGTGGGTAAAACCTTATTAGAAAAATTAAAATAACTAGGCTGAGCAAAGAGGTTTTTAAACAAAGCCTCTATTGTCCTACAGAGTAAAAAAGATGACTTATTATTTCCTACAGAACAGTCAAATTATAGCCAAGTAAATAAATCTTATTCGAAATCATTATATTTATACGCCTCTAGTTATTGGGAAAGTTGATGAATTGGCTGATTATATATGTCATTTAAGCAGCATAATCTGTAAACTATGCGCTATTTTTACGATTTTGCTTATCTTCTATACTTACATAGCGTTCGATAAGCTTTTTGGACTTTTGAGATATTTCCTCTTATGAAAGCGTCACTCCGTTTACGACTTGATCAACTCTGTGATCGACATGAAGAACTTACTGCATTGCTTGCAGATGCTGAAGTGATCTCCGATAACAAACGTTTCCGTAAATTGTCTCGTGAACATAGTGATTTATCTGAAATTACCGAAGTTTGGGGCAAATACCGTCAAGCAGAAGAAGATATTGAAACTGCTGAAATGATGAAGTCGGACCCAGACTTTAAAGATATGGCAGAAGAAGAAATTCAAGCAAATAAAACATTGCTTGAAGAATTAGAAAGCCAACTCAACATTTTGATGATTCCAAAAGATCCAAATGACTCTAATGCTGCGTATTTAGAAATTCGCGCCGGGACAGGCGGTGATGAAGCTGCGATTTTCTCTGGTGATTTGTTCCGTATGTATAGTAAATATGCCGAGACACAAGGCTGGCGTATTGAAGTTCTTTCTGAAAATGAAGGCGAACATGGTGGCTTTAAAGAAGTTATTTGCCGTGTAGATGGTGATGGCGTTTATGGTCGCTTAAAGTTCGAAAGTGGTGCTCACCGTGTGCAACGTGTGCCAGCCACTGAATCACAAGGTCGTGTGCATACCTCAGCGTGTACAGTTGCGATCTTGCCTGAAATTGATGTTGATACCAACGTTGAAATTAATCCGGCAGATTTACGTATTGATACTTACCGTGCGTCAGGCGCGGGTGGCCAGCACATTAACAAAACCGATTCGGCCGTGCGTATTACTCACATTCCAACTGGTACAGTCGTTGAGTGCCAAGAAGAGCGTTCACAGCATAAAAACAAAGCTAAGGCGATGGCATTGTTAGTATCGCGTTTAGAAAATGCTAAACGTGCAGCAGCAGATGCAGCGACTTCTGAAATGCGCCGTGATTTGGTCGGTTCTGGTGACCGTTCTGAACGTATCCGTACTTATAACTACCCACAAGGGCGTATGACGGACCATCGTATTAACCTAACTTTATATAAGTTAGACGCGATTATGGAAGGTGATTTAACTGAATTGCTCGATAGTTTACATCGTGAATATCAGGCAGATCAGCTTGCGATGCTTGCACAGGAAAATGGCGGCTAATGAATATTGCTCAAGCGCTTGCAATTCGTGGTGAGCCTGACAGTTATGAACGACAAGAAAATGCTTGGTTACTTGAGCATTTTCTAAAAATCAATTCGCTTGAATTAAAGTTTAGACTTGAGCAAGAGTTAACTGCCCAACAAGAGCAAGATTACTTGGCTGGTCTTGAACGTATCCAAAATGGTGAGCCTTTAGCTTATGTGACGGGTTCACAGCCATTTTGGACGCTCGATTTAAAAGTAACATCTGATACTTTGGTGCCACGACCTGATACTGAAATTCTAGTTGAAACTGTTTTAAATCTAAATTTGCCAAAGAAAGCAAACATTGTTGATTTAGGAACGGGAACAGGTGCAATTGCGCTTGCATTAGCGAGTGAACGTCCAGATTGGCAGGTAACCGCAACCGATATTTATGCGCCTACTTTAGATGTCGCAAAAGAAAATGCACTAGCTCATAATTTACAACGTGTGAAATTCGCTTGCGGCGCTTGGTTTGAAGCACTCGAACCACAACAATTTGATTTAATTGTTTCTAATCCACCGTATATCGACCCTGAAGATGAGCACATGCAAGCTTTAGCAACAGAACCGCGCCGTGCATTGGTTGCAGATCATCAGGGACTAGCTGATATTGAAATTATTATTGCTCAGGGGAAAAACTGGTTAGAACTACAAGGCTGGATTGCACTAGAGCATGGCTATGATCAGGGGCAAGCTGTTCGAAAAATATTTGCTGAGCATGGTTTTAGTGAAATTAAAACTATTCAAGACTATGGCCAAAATGATCGAGTCACATTAGCATCATTACTAACAAAATAAGAATAACTTAAACTGTAGAATTCAAGGTAGCTTCTCGATAAGCGCCGGGGCTGACACCTGTCCATTTTTTAAAAGCACGGTGAAATGCACTTGGGTCATGAAAATTTAGATCTTCACTAATATCTTGAATTGAGTCATTCGTTTTACTTAAGCGTTCAACAGCAATATCACAGCGGATTTCATTTTTAATTTGTTGATAGCTTACACCTTCATGTTTCAGTCGACGTTGAACAGTGGCTTCTGAAATATTGAGTTGGTGAGCTACATCTTTGAGTTCAGGCCATTGTGCAGGGTGGAGTTTCAATAAATGGCGACGAATAAGTACACTCAAGGCATTTTCATTTTTAAAGCGAACTAAAAGATTTTGCGGAGTTTGCTCTAAAAAATCATAAAGCGCTTTTTTATCTTTTTTAATTTTAATATCTAAATAGTGGGCATCGAACTCAACTCGATTTGCCTCAGCATTAAATTGAATGTCTTCACCAAAACGTACGAGATAATCCTGAATATCCTGAGGTTTAGCACAACGTACCATAATAGTATTTAAACCAATTCGCTGGTCTACCAACCAACACATCAGTCCGTGTACTAATATTAAAAAGGTTGCATAGGTAAACATACGTTTAGGTTGTTCACGATCATGAATCACTAAATAAGCTTTTTCTTGTTCTCGAATGAGTTCTCCGTGCATATCATCTAAAACAAAGTTAAAAAACTTCAAAATATCGTAAAGTGCTTTTTCTAAAGTTTCAGCCGTACTGACGAGTTTAGTCAGTAATTTATAGCTTCCACGACGCATAGGGTGGCTATCCATCCCAAAAAACTCATCGTTCATGGCATTTGCAAGCTCTATCCACAATTGGGCATATGTTGTAACAGGTACACGCGCCTTTGGAGACATCAGTAATTCAGCGGGGATACCTGCTTTATTTAGAATTATTTGTGTATTTAGGCCTTTGGCATAAGCCGCACTCAGTGCTTCATGTACTAGTGCAATCGAAATTGTGCCTTTACTTAAAGAAGATTGGACAACCATGTCAAAGACTCATATTTTCTTCATATATTTCAAGTGAAATACTACATATTTAAAATTTGGATTGATCAAAAGCTGCAAACATTTTGAGGCTTTTTGAAATTGTATCGGAAAACAACAACTTTTACTCTCACTACTAAGTGTAAAGAACATTTCTATAGGACAATACATAATGAAAATTCAAGGGAAACATTTCGTCATTACAGGTGGTGGCTCAGGTTTGGGTGCTGCAACAGCTGAGTATTTGATAAAGCAAGGTGCTTCGGTTACCTTGGTAGACATGAATATAGAAGCAGGCGAGCAACAAGCGAAACAGTTGGGGCCAAAAGCTGACTTTGTAAGACTTGATGTAACCGATGAAGCTGCTGCTGAACAGTTCTTTAAAGATGTGTTGGTCAAACATGGTCATTTGCATGGTTTGGTTAACTGTGCGGGTATTGGCCCTTCTGCAAAAGTGGTTGGTCGTGAAGGCGTACATGATTTGGCATTATTTTCAAAGACTTTAAATATTAATGTTACAGGTACATTTAACATGCTGCGTTTTGCAGCAGATGCAATGAGTAAAAACACGCTTGAAGAAGGTGAAGAAGACCGTGGCGTTATTATAAACACTGCTTCCGTTGCAGCATTCGACGGTCAAATTGGTCAGGCAGCTTATTCAGCATCTAAAGGCGCTATTGTGGCGATGACTTTGCCGATTGCTCGTGAGCTAGCGCGACATGCTATTCGTATTATGACCATTGCGCCAGGAATTATGGAAACCCCAATGCTTAAGGGCATGCCACAAAATGTGCAAGATGCTTTGGGACAAATGGTGCCATATCCATCTCGTTTAGGAAAACCAGCAGAATTCGCCCGTTTGGTGGCACATATTGCTGAAAACTCTTACTTAAATGGTGAAGTCATCCGTCTAGATGGTGCAATTCGCATGGCAGCAAAATAATAAAAATAAGGATGCTGAAATGATCTTAAATGCTGAACAAAGTATGGTTCAGGAGATGATGCGTAACTATGCGCAAAATCAGTTAAAACCAACTGCTGCACATCGCGATAAAACTCATGAATTTCCAGCTCAGGAACTCAAAGATTTAGGTGCACTAGGCGCTATGGGGATGACCGTGCCCGATGAATGGGGTGGTGCCGGAATGGACTATGTATCTTTGGTACTCGCAATTGAGGAAATTGCCGCAGGCGATGGTGCTATTTCGACAATTGTAAGCGTACAAAACTCTTTGATTTGCGGTATTACACTGGCATACGGTTCAGAGCAGCAAAAACAAACCTATTTGCCAAAATTTGCCTCTGGCGAATGGCTAGGATGCTTTTGTTTAACTGAGCCACATGTCGGTTCCGATGCGAGTGCAATTCTATGTAAAGCCGAGCGCGATGGCGACCACTGGGTACTCAATGGCGTAAAGCAATTTATTACCAGTGGTAAAAATGCCCAAGTGGCTTTGGTGTTTGCGGTCACCGATAAACAAGCTGGTAAAAAAGGGATTTCGTGTTTTCTTGTGCCGACCAATACACAAGGTTACTTGGTCACTCATATTGAAGATAAAATGGGACAACATGCTTCAGATACAGCCACTATTACTTTTGAGGACTGCCGAATTCCTTTAGAAAATTTGGTGGGGCAAGAGGGTGAAGGTTATAAAATTGCATTATCTAATTTGGCAGCTGGACGTATTGGTATTGCAGCTCAATCGGTAGGTATGGCAAGAGCGGCTTTTGATGCAGCGGTGCAATATGCAAATGAGCGTAAAGCTTTTGGAGTCGAATTAGTTCAGCATCAGGCGGTTGGTTTCCGTTTAGCCGATATGGCGACCCAGATTGAAGCTGCGCATCAGTTGGTTTTGCATGCTGCAACTTTAAAAGATGCTGGGCTGCCTTGTTTAAAAGAAGCCTCAATGGCAAAGCTATTTGCGTCTACTATGGCTGAGCGAGTATGTTCGGATGCGATCCAGATTCATGGTGGTTATGGCTACGTGAGTGATTTCCCTGTAGAGAGAATTTATCGTGATGTTCGTGTAAGCCAGATTTATGAAGGTGCTTCGGATATTCAACGCTTGGTGATTGCTCGCGAAGTGGCTCAAGTTTAAATATTAGATTTTAAAAAAGAATCACTGGCTGCAAAAAACCGCAATTGTTATGCGGTTTTTTGCAATTAAATGAAACTCACTTTTTAATGATTAAATTTGAGCTTTGACTTCCTCACCAATTAAATAAAAGGTTCCTCCAGCAATATAGTGCAGACTTCGAAGTTCTTTCGGCGCATCTTGAAAATGCCAGTGCCCATCTCTAAAGACACGGCTATCTGCCCATGCACCTACAACAGAACCAATAAATAAATCATGAGCTGATTGATTATGCGGTTCAGAAATAAGTTTACATACAAGCCATGCGACGCAACCTGATACAAGTGGGCTGGCAATGCCTTCTTGATAGAATAGCTCAACACCGCAATGCTCAAGTTTTTCTGGATCATCCAACTTACTAATGGTTCCAAGTTGATGAGTCAGATCGAGCTGTGCATAGCAGGGAACTTGTAGTGTGAAATAGCCGCTTTGCTCAACGAGCTGTCGTGTTTTAGTGCTTTTGTCGAGAACAACGGACACTTTGGCTGGCTTGAATTCTAAAGCACATGCCCATGCGGCAGCCATTACATTACGGTCGTCACCATGTTGTGCGGAAACAAGGACAGTTGGACCATGATTTAACAAACGATAAGCTTTTTCTAACTCTACAGGTGCAATATATGATTGGGACATATTTAGCCTAAGTAATACAGAAAACAGATAGCCTTATTGTTGCAGAAAGTGTGAGAGAAGTAATGTGATAGGGTATTAACCGAATAAAAAAGTTGTTTCCATTTTATAGCTTTCATAATAACGAACTTAATCATAAAATCACTTGGCTTCTAAGTGAAAGGATTAACGCGTGACCGAGCTTCAAGATATCGATTTTGTAGAGTTAAGTGATGAAGAAATGCATCTCTATAGCCGTCAGATTTTACTTGATGGATGGGATATTGAAGCTCAGGAAAAAATCAAACTTGCTAATGTACTGATTGTCGGTGCCGGTGGAATAGGCTGTACCAGTGCGGAATTACTAGCGCGAGCAGGAGTTGGGAAAATTACATTGATTGATGCAGATACGATCGAGATAAGTAATTTACAACGACAAATCGCATTTGGTCATGAAGATATTGGTCGCTACAAGGCAGAGATTTTGGCTAAACGGTTACAGAAAATTAACCCTTATATCTGTGTTGAATACTACAACGAACGTTTAGACGAACATAACATTGATAGACTTATTGAACACCAAGATGTGGTTTTAGATGGCTGCGATAATTTTACAACCCGTTATCTGGTAAATGCAGCTTGTAAGAAACATCAGGTCGCATTAATTAGCGCTTCAGCAATTGGTTTTCAGGCGCAAATGTTTATGGTTGAAGGAGATTCAGCTTGTTATGAATGCCTTTTTCCGAAAGAACAACATAGCAATGAAGGGCTGCGCTGTGCAGAGTCAGGGGTACTTGCAACCACCCCTGTAATGATAGCGTCATTACAATCACATCACACTTTGCTGTATTTAGGTTTAAATCGTGTACCTTTAAAGCAGAAACTATTATTGTGGGATGGTTTAAATATGACACAACGTATTGTTAGTTTTGATAAAGATGTAAATTGCCCACTTTGTCAGGCAAGCTAATCAGTAAATTAAACAAAATTTGCTACACTCAACCTGAATGATTTGGTTTTGAAGAAATATGAAAAAAAATATTTTGTTTGATGGGCTACGTTCAGTCGCCCGCATTGGTGAAACAGCAGTGGTTGCCGCCAAAGCTGGAATTAAATACGCAACTGAAAAACCAAGTAATGCCAAACTCATGCGAGAGACTTTTGAGTCCCTTGGTTCAACTTATATTAAGCTTGGTCAGTTTATTGCGAGTACGCCATCGCTTTTCCCACGTGAATATGTAGAAGAATTTCAAGGTTGTTTAGACCAGACACCAACACTACCATTTAGTTATATTCAAGGTGTGCTTGCATCTGAGTTTGAAGGACGTGATTTAAGCCAGATTTTTAGCTACATCGATGAAAAGCCATTAGCTTCTGCGTCAATTGCTCAGGTTCATGCAGCTAAGCTGACTACAGGTGAAGATGTTGTTATTAAAGTACAAAAGCCTGGCGTTGAAACCATTTTATATACGGACTTAAGTGTGGTGCATTGGGCTGCCAAGCTGCTTGAACGCGCAGTACCAAAGATCAAATTCGCAGCTCTTTCAGAAATTGTAGATGAAATTAAAAGCCGTATGGTCCGTGAAGTCGATTTCATTGAAGAAGCACAAAACCTAGATGATTTTGTGGAATATCTTAATATTTCACAAAATAAAGCAGCGACAGCGCCTAAAGTTTATCATCAGTTTTCTACGCGCCGTGTCTTAACTATGCAGCGTTTATACGGTGTGTCTTTGACAGATTTTAGTGTCGTAAAACAATATGCTAAAGATCCATCGCAAGTACTGATTACTGCTATGAATACATGGTTTGGTAGTCTCATGCTATGTAAGAGTTTCCATGCTGACTTACATGCTGGGAACTTAATGTTGCTTGAAGATGGGCGTATTGGTTTTATCGATTTTGGTATCGTGGGACAGTTAAAACCTGAAGTTTGGACTGCATGTATTGCATTTATGGATGCCTTACAAAAGACCGATTATCAGGCAATGGCTGAAAATATGCTGAAAATGGGTATGACCCATAACAAAATTGACGTTCAGGTTTTAGCACAAGACCTAGAGCGTTTATTTAATGGTGTGTTAATGGCGGATCCACAGCAGATTTTGGCTTCTAATCCAGCCGATTTAAATGACATCATGATGGATATGGTAGGTGTAGGCGAACGCCACGGGATTAAATTCCCACGTGATTTTGCTTTATTATTTAAGCAAATGCTTTATTTCGATCGTTTTATGCGCGTACTCGCACCATATACTGATATTTATGCAGACCAGCGTTTGAAAATGGTTCAAAATATGGAACCTGCTTCGTTGTTAAAGCACTAAGGTCAGTTTAAATTTATGGATGCCATTATTATTGAAGGCTTGAAAGTTGAGACAGTGATTGGCTGTTTCAACTGGGAAAGACAAATTATTCAACCTTTAATGTTGGATTTAACCATCCATAATGATTTGAGCCGAGCTGCAGCGTCTGACAAGCTTGAGGACACACTCAACTATGCCCAGATTTGTGAGTTATCGGCTCAAACCATTCAACAAGCCAAACCTGAATTAATCGAGCATGCAGCACAACTGGTTTTACAATGTTTGTTTGAAACCTTTCCATCAATTGAAAAAATTACCATAACCATCCGTAAGCCAGCCATTATTGCAGAAGCAAATGCTGTAGGAATTCGTCTTGAACGCACCAGAAACAATTTTTGCGCTCGCCCTAGCGAGTAATTTAGACGCAGATCAGCACTTTACTTTTGCTTATATGCAATTGGCAACATTGGGGAAAGTGCAGTTTTCATCTGTTTATCAAATTCCATGCCGAGATGGTATTGGAGATGATTACTGGAATTCAGCATGTCTATTAAAAAGCACTTTATCGTGTGACCAAATTGAATCTTTTCTAAAGAAACTTGAGACAGATTCGGGGCGTGTTCGTCCGTCGCATCATATTTCTTTAGATGTAGATTTGATTGCATGGGGAAGTGATCTGGACCATATGCAATTTAATTTTAAAAAGCTACCTTTGGCACTCGATGTAAAAATTCCTTTATATGAACTTTGGCCTTGTGAGACCTTAAAGGCTGATAGCACACTTTATCCAGTCGTTAATTTTAAAGTTTAATGCCTTTCAAACTAGATTTTACGCAAACTTTACGCGGTCTTTGACTTCCTCAATAGAGAATTTACGGGCATTTTATCGATACTGAAATTCACTAAATTAGTGTTATTTCAGGACAATAAAGATGCTTATAAATTCTCAAATGCGCATCTTGCATCAGTCTGGCATTGTCTTATGCGGACTTAAAACAAATGATATTTCTCTATCTCTCCTTATTTCCAGTTTGGCAAATCAAGCCAAGGGGTATAGAGGAGAATAGCTATGTTAGAACTTATACTTGTTTTATTTATTGCTATTTTTCTAGCATGGTGCCTCAGTAAATATCTATCCAAAGTGATGGCGAATGAGCCGATGTGGGGTGATGGATTATTTCGTTGGATTGAAAATCCTGTATACCGCTTATTAGGTGTCTCTCCACAGCAACAAATGAACTGGAAACAATATTCTCTAGCATTTGTTGTGAGCTGTATTTTTCTTGCAGTGGCTATTCTTACTATTTTTATGACGCAAGCATGGCTACCATTAAACCCTAACCATGCACCAAATATGAGTTGGGATTTAGCGTTACACACGGTTATTTCATTTTTAACTAATACCAACCAACAGCATTATTCTGGTCAAGCTCAATTATCTTATTTGTCGCAAATGACAGGTATTGTAGGTTTGCAAGTCATTACTCCAATGATGGGGCTGGCTTTGGTTGTTGCAACATTAAGAGCTTTCTTTTATCAGCGTCCAAGCCATATTACGGCCGATGTTGCCGAGCAGCCAGATCAAATTTTAATTGGGAACTATTGGGCAGATGTAATTCGTCCTACAGTTCGCTTTTTGCTTCCACTCTGTTTTGTCTGGTCATTGTTGCTTAACAGCCAAGGCGTGCCAGCAACTTTCCAAGGTGGGCCAGAAGTACAACTTATTGATAAAGCCAATAGCGTTGAAACTCAAAAAATTCCTTTAGGGCCAGTTGCGCCAATGGTAGCGATTAAGCAATTGGGTAGTAATGGTGGCGGTTGGTATGGTCCAAATAGTTCTGTGCCTTTAGAAAATCCAACACCGCTTTCTAATTTATTAGAAATGATTGCGATATTACTTATTCCAATCACAGTCATTTTTATGGTCGGGCATTTTACCCAGCGTAAAAAGTTTGCTTACTTTGTCTTTGGTAGCATGCTTTTCATGTCGATTATTTCAGGTGCAGCGGCTGTCTGGTCTGAGAGTATGTCATCGACAGCATCTCAGCTTGCTGTAATGGAAGGTAAAGAACAACGATTTGGACCAGCAGCATCAGCAGTTTGGGCAGCGCTTACTACACAGGTGAATAACGGCTCAGTCAATATGATGCATGATTCCTCTGCACCGCTTACCGGTTTGGTCGAACTCATTAACATGCTGATTAATGCGATTTGGGGTGGTGTGGGCTGTGGTCTGCAACAGTTTATGATTTATCTGTTACTCGCAGTATTTATTGCCGGTTTAATGACAGGTCGTACCCCTGAGTTGTTTGGGCGCAAGATTGAAGCCGCAGAAATTAAGTTACTCGCGATTATTATCTTGATTCAACCGCTGGTTATTTTTGCCTTTACTGCATTAACCCTCAGCATTCCGAGTCTATCAGGCATCAGCAATCCAGGACCGCATGGTATTAGCCAAGTGTTTTATGAATATGTCTCTGCATTTGCCAACAACGGTTCAGGTTTTGAAGGCCTTGGAGATAACACTGTATGGTGGAACGTCACTTGTAGTATTGCTCTTCTTTTAGGACGTTTTCCGACCTTAATTTTGCCATTAATGATTGCTACGCGATTAGCTGCAAAAAGGAAAGCACCTGAAACAGCAGGAAGCCTCCAAGTTGAAACTCCAACTTTTGCCTTAACGCTGATCACGATTGTGGTGTTGCTTACCTTATTACAATTTATGCCAGTTCTTGTCCTTGGGCCAATTGCCGATCAACTTTTGTTGGTTAAAGGCTAAGGAGGCGAGTGAAAATGAATACACAAACTCATGTAAATAGCCATAAACAAACCATGGCAGTGCCAAATTTTGAAGTTTGGAAAAATGCATTTGTGAAACTGCTACCGCAGCATGCAATTAAAAATCCTGTCATGGCAATTGTCTGGCTTGGAACAGTGGTTACAGGCATTTGTACAATCTTAGGTTACACCACGCTGTTATTTGGTTTAGTGGTTACAGCAATTCTGTTTATTACCATTTTATTTGCTAATTATGCTGAAGCGGTTGCAGAAGCTAGAGGCCGTGGGCAGGCATCTTCATTACGTGCAGCAAGAGAAAATTTAACGGCTCGGAGACTCAACTCTTTGACAGACCGTCAAGCGACTCAAGTTGCAGCGACCAAACTTCATTTAAATGATTTTATTGAAGTACATGCAGGTGAGCTTGTTCCAGCCGACGGCGAGATTGTAGAAGGTTTTGCCACCATTAATGAATCGGCTGTTACAGGTGAATCGGCACCTGTGTTACGTGAAGCTGGAACTGACCGTTCAGGTGTTATTGGCGGGACCAAAGTACTTACAGATCGTATTATCGTTCAGGTTACTGCTGAATCTGGCCAAAGTTTCTTGGACCGTATGATTGCTTTGGTTGAAGGTTCAAATCGTCAAAAAACACCGAATGAGATTGCACTTGGCTTTTTGTTAATGGTGATGACACTCACGTTTTTAATTGTGGTGATTAGCTTGCCGTTTATTGCCAATTATTTGCATGTTGAACTCGATCCGGTGGTGCTTGTGGCGCTATTGGTCTGCTTAATTCCAACAACTATTGGGGGCTTATTGCCTGCAATTGGGATTGCAGGGATGAACCGTGCACTTAAAGCCAATGTTTTGGCGAAATCAGGTAAAGCTGTTGAAGTTGCTGGTGATATCGATGTGCTTTTACTCGATAAAACAGGAACCATTACTTATGGTGATCGTCAAGCGACCTCTTTTTATCCTTTAACTTCGGTAACTGAGTCTGAGTTACGAGTGGCTGCTTGGGTAAGTTCGCTTGCAGACCCAACACCAGAAGGGAAATCAATTGTTAAATTAGCAAAAGAACAAGGGCTAAAACAGCAAGAACCTGAGCAGGCTGAATTTATCTCTTTTAGTGCATCAACCCGAATTTCTGGTGTGAATTTCCCTAATGGTGATCAAATTCGTAAAGGTGCGTTAGATGCCATTTTGAAATTTGTCGATGAAGATTATTCTCAAGATTTAGAGTTAAAAGCACGTGTTGAACAAGTCGCTAAAAAAGGTGCAACACCATTGGTTGTGGCAAATCAACATCATGTGTTGGGTGTGATTGAACTTTCAGATGTGATTAAACACGGCATTAGAGAACGTTTTGCTCGTTTAAGAGAAATGGGCATCAAAACCGTTATGGTTACAGGTGATAACCCATTAACTGCAGCCGCGATTGCTGCTGAAGCAGGGGTAGATGACTATATTGCCGAAGCAAAACCAGAAGACAAATTGGCTTGTATTCGCACCGAACAACAACAAGGTCGTTTAGTTGCGATGGTCGGTGACGGAACCAATGACGCGCCGGCATTAGCGCAAGCAGATATTGGTTTAGCCATGAATTCGGGCACACAAGCTGCAAAAGAAGCTGGCAATATGGTTGATTTAGACTCTGACCCAACCAAACTACTTGCTGTGGTCGAGATTGGGAAACAGCAGCTGATTACCCGTGGTGCTTTAACAACATTTTCGTTGGCAAACGACGTCTCTAAATACTTTGCTATCTTGCCTGCATTGTTCGCTGCTGCGATTCCACAAATGCAAGTATTGAATGTGATGCACTTAGCAAGTCCAAACAGCGCGATTTTATCTGCATTAATTTTTAACGCGATTATTATCCCGCTATTAATTCCGATCGCACTCCGAGGCGTGAAATTTAAACCTTCAACTGCGACTCAGTTACTACGTCGAAATATGTTGATTTATGGTGTGGGTGGTGTGGTTCTACCATTTATTGCCATTAAAGCGATTGATGTAGTGATTGTTCAATTATTTGGTTTGTAATCTGGAGTTTGAAATGAAAACTTATGTACAAAATTCAGAAGCAAATTGGGGTCAGACCTTAAGAGCATCTTTCGGACTTCTAATTTTTACCCTTGTCGGATGTGGTGCTGTTTACAGTGCGATTGCTACAGGTGCGGGACAGGTGTTATTTAACAATCAAGCGAATGGTAGTTTGGTTGAAATAGACCATAAAGTTCTAGGGTCAAAATTAGTCGCTCAGCCATTTGTTGGAGAGGCTTATTTTCATCCGCGACCTTCAGCAGTCGCTTATGACCCGATGGCTATGGCAGGTACAAACTTAGCGCGCACTAATCCTGAGCTACAGCAACAAATTGATGCTCAGATTCTTGACGTGAAAAAACAAGATCACACGGGCAATACACCTATTCCAAGCGATTTGGTGACTAAATCGGGGAGTGGTATTGATCCGCATATTAGTCCTGAATCTGCTCAGTTACAGGTTGCTCGAGTGGCTCAATCTCGTCATTTAGACCCTAAGATTGTGGAAGAGCTTTTGCAAAAGTATGTTGAACCGAAGCAGTTTGGTGTATTGGGGCAAGCTCGTGTTAATGTATTACAGCTCAATATTGCTTTAGATCAATTACAATCTACACATTAACTTAAAAATAAAGTTGTTAGTTTACCGGATGATATCAAGTGCAAAGCAATCGCGAAAATCAGGCTGAGGCCTTATTAAATCATGTCAACAGATATCAAGCCGGTCGACTAACGGTCTTTTTAGGTGCGGCACCTGGTGTTGGAAAAACCTATGCCATGCTTGCCCGTGCCAAAGAGTTATTTCAACAGGGCACAGATGTTGTTGTGGGTATTGTTGAAACCCACGGAAGAATAGAAACTCTAAAAATTTTGGAAGGCTTGCCTCAAATTGCTAGAAAGGAAATGCAATATCAGGGGCATACATTAGAAGAAATGGACCTAGATGCTATTCTGCTTCGGCATCCAGAAATTGTTTTGGTCGATGAGTTGGCTCATCGTAACGTACCGAATAGTCGTCATGAACGACGTTGGCAAGATGTCAATGAATTGCTAGACGCAGGTATTGATGTATTTACGACCATTAATATTCAGCATTTAGAAAGCCTAAATGATGTGGTCTACCAGATTACGGGGATTCGAGTAAATGAAACGGTACCAGATCGGGTATTTGATCGTATTCGAGACATTCGTTTAATTGATTTACCCGTTAGTGAGCTTATTGAAAGGCTCCATCAAGGAAAAGTCTATGTACCAGAGCAAGCAAATCTGGCATTACAAGGTTTTTTTAGCATTTCAAATTTAACAGCATTACGTGAACTCGCAATGCAATGCGTTGCTGAGCATGTCGATTCAGACTTAAAAGAGAGTTATGCCTCAAAGGGTTTGAAATCTATATCGTTGCAAAATGAATTGATGATTGCGATAGATGGGCAAGGCTCTTCTGAATATTTAGTGCGAGCAGGCTGTCGTTTAGCAGAACGTAATGGTGCTACATGGACTGTAGTGAATGTTGCTAAAAGTCTGGACTTTGGACAGAGTTCAGTGAGTTCTTATAAAAAAGAATACATCGAGATTGACCGGGCATTTGAGCTGGCTCGACAACTCGGTGGTCGGACTGAAGTTTTATATGGCCATCGAGTTGCGTCAGTATTAATGGATGCGGCTGTTGATCGAGGTATTTCCAATCTGGTCATTGGCAAAAGTATTTCACCGTGGTGGTTAAAGTTATTTAAGAAAAATTTAGCTCAGCAATTATTAAATCAAGAAAACTCAATTGCTTTAACCATTTTGCACCCAGAACAGGGTACTAAAAAGATCAATCAGATTGAAAAACCATCATTTTTATCATTAAAAGAAAGTATTTTTGTTTTAGCGGTTACATGCGCAAGTATTTTTATAGCTCACTTTGCCGAAGTTCTCTTAGGTATTGAAGACTTTTCTGTCATTTTCATTATTTCAGTTTTAATTGTAGCGACGAAAACTAGAATGCTCGCTGCTGTAGTCGCAGCTTTAATCTGTTTCTTGGCCTATAATTTTTTCTTTATTGCACCACGTTTTACCTTACAAATTTCAGCACACCAAGGCGTGGTCACTGTTGTTGCTTTTTTTGCGGCAGCTTTAATTGCTGGACGGTTGGCCTCTCAATTACGTCAGCAGGTTTTATCCTTAAAAGCTGCAAATGCTTACACTATGGTAATGCAAGACTTAGCACGTAAACTTTCTAGTGCAGTAAATCTTGACGAAGTTATGCAAACAGGACGAATGACTTTAGAAACCCAACTTCAAACTAAGGTGTGGATTTCTATTCAAGATAGAGTCATTTCATCTGATATAGAGTTAAACGATAAAGAAAAAGTCGCGGCAGATTGGTGCTTAAAACATCAACAACCGTGCGGACGTTTTACCGATACTCTGAGTCAGTCCAACTGGTGGTTTTTACCACTTTTAGAACAAAAAAATAGCTTAGGTATAGTGGGAATTTACTTTAATGATGAAGTGGTTTCCTTAAATTTTGAGCAAAAGAAATTGACTGAAAGTGTAATTGAGTACATTGCACAGGCAGTACTTCGTACCCACTTGGTGAATGAGCTTGAACAAGCAAAAGTCACCAGTGAAACAGAGCGCTTACGTTCTGCTTTATTATCTTCGGTATCGCATGATTTGCGCTCGCCACTCGCTTCTATTATTGGGTCAGCAGACACACTTGCGAATTTTAAAGCTGATATGTCCGAACAAGACCAGCAAGATTTACTTGAAACAATTCATTTAGAAGGTGAGCGCTTAGACCGTTATATTCAAAACTTGCTTGATATGACCCGTTTGGGACATGAAGGTCTAACTTTAAAAAGAGATTGGATTGGTGTAGATGAATTAATTGGTTCGGCAACCCGCCGGTTAAAGCGTTATAAACCAGATACGCAAGTGGTAATTCAGTTACCTGAGCAACAGATTAGTTTGTATGTCCACCCAGCACTGGTAGAACAAGCTATTTTTAATGTTTTAGAAAATGCTGCAAACTTTTCACCTCCCGATGAGCCAGTCATGATTCGTGCTCAACTTTTGTCAGAAGATGAAGTAAAAATTGAAATTGAAGATAGAGGTGCGGGAATCCCTGAAGACGAAAGACACCGCATTTTCGATATGTTTTATACTATGGAGCGTGGAGACCGTGGAAAATTCGGTACAGGTTTAGGGCTAACAATTGTAAAAGCGATTATTGGTGCTCATATGGGTACAATAGAAGCATTTTCAGGGCGCCAAAATAAAGGTACTTTAATTCAAATCAAATTACCCATTCATCCAGTAAAAGAATAAGTTGTAAATTCATGATAAGTTCAGAAACATCACCTGTAGAAACACGTATTGTGATTATTGATGATGAGCCTCAAATCCGTAAATTTTTAGGCATTGCTTTAAGAACTCAAAAATACAAAACCACGCTCTGTGAAACGGGTTACAAAGGCCTAGAGGCATTGGCAACCCAAGGGGCTGATTTGGTTATTTTAGATTTAGGTTTACCCGATTTAGACGGAAAAGAAGTGCTTCAAGAATTACGTAGCTGGTCGAATGTTCCCGTTATTGTGTTATCTGTACGTGCTGATGAATATGAAAAAGTTGCCTTGCTAGACGCAGGTGCAAATGACTACATGACCAAACCTTTTAGTGTGCAAGAGCTTTTGGCGCGCATACGTGTCATTTTAAGAAATCAACCGATTCAGCAAGAAGCACATGTATATGACGATGGTTATCTCAAAGTTGATGTTACGCAACGTTTGGTTTGGGTCGAGCAACAGCCAATTACGTTAACTCGAAAAGAGTTTCAACTTTTGACGCTATTAATGCGCTATCAAGGACAGCTTTTAACACAGCCACAGCTCTTAAAAGAACTATGGGGGCCAACCCATCAGGAAGATACGCACTATTTACGTATTTTGGTGGGCAAGTTACGCAGTAAACTGGGAGATAACGCGATTCAGCCACGTTATATTGCTACTGAACCTGGTGTTGGATTGCGTTTTTTAGCTAAGCAGAAAAATCATTAATTAGATACAAAAAAAACCTTAGGGTATTTCTCCCTAAGGTTTTGCAAAGTGGTTTATAGTTTTTTTGCTTTTTTTATCTATATATCCCAATGTTGTTCTGCTTCAGTCATTTGGCTGTAAATATTTTGATATTCAGCCTGCTTAACTGTGTACCAATGTTCGACAAAGTCGGCCCCTAAATATCCTTTTAAAATAAGACTTCCTTTAAATATTTTTAAGGCTTCTGGTTGGTTGTTGGCTAATAAAATATGCTCGTCTTGAAATTTTAAAAGATGTGCAGGTTTTGGTAGCGGTAACTTATGAGATAAGCCATAAGACGCGCCCGCTAAAATAGTCGCTGTTACCAAATAGGGATTACAGTCCGCTCCAGCAACACGATATTCTAAGCGTTGATTTTGTACGTCTGAGCATGGAATTCGGATTGCAACATTTCGGTTGTTAGTATCCCAATTGGCTTCTAATGGCACGTGATGACCAATTTTAAAACGTCTATAAGAATTAATATTAGGCGCTAAAATCGCCATAGATGCAGGCATTAACTCAATGAGTCCGCTAATCGCGCTCAATAATTTGGCTGCAAGCTCACCTTTTTCTTCTTCTGAGCTAAATATATTTTGATGGTATTGATTCAGCATACTCATATGAAAATGCATACCACTACCAGCCTTTGCCAAGTTTGGTTTCGCCATGAAACAAGCGGTTAAGTCATGCTTTCTTGCAACTTGTTTAACAATTCTTTTTAAGGCATTAATTTGATCGCAGAGTTTTAAAATGTCATGGCTGTGTTGAAGGTTTAATTCATATTGTCCAGGGGATGACTCTGCAACAATAGCGGTAATTTCAATTGATTGTAGTAGGGCAGCTTTTTCAACTTCATCCAGAACTTGCTGATAATTATTTGGCGCATCTATATCAAAACATTGGTTTTCTGAACATATCTCGGATTGATGCTGAGGTGAGAAAAGGTAAAACTCTAGCTCGGCAGCCATGACAGGGAAATAATTATTAGCATGTAACTGATTTAATAATTTTTTTAATATATTACGTGGTTCATAGCGACAGTCTGAACCATCTTCTTCTTGCATTGATAGGTAAAGCTGAGCATTTAATTCTGGGGATAAGGCACTGGGTTGCAAGCTGTCTAAAATGGGCAGGCAAAGTCTATCTGGTTCACCAATATATTTTCCCAGACCTGTTTCTTCAATCACTTTTCCATCAAGGCTCATGGCATAAACAGAAAGAGGAAAATAACATCCATTCGATAGAATTTTTAGACTCTTAACGTCAATACGTTTGCCACGAATATGCCCGTTTAAGTCATGTAGACAAATATCAATGTGCTGAGTGTGAGGATATAAACTTAAATATTCATCAACTTCTTTCAAAAAAAGCTCTGAGTTGAACGTATGAATTTGCGTTTGTGGAATAAAATCATCTGATATTTTAAATGCCTTAAAGTGAGGATCTTTTAAGTTTAAATTTGGGTAAATATGAGTACTCATTATAAAAACCTTGGTGGTTATTTAGCTCAAATCCTACCGTAGCCTTTGGCGTTAATCCCGTAAAAAAATAGTAAAATAATAAATAGTTTATTTATAAGTGGATTTAGTTTTTTATATTAATAATCAATAAGTTAATTGTTATTTTTGTGGTAAGGTTTTAAAGTAAAATTAACGTATAAAGGCCATCAAAGAGTTGTCTGATCGTTCATGATTTCGCTTTTAAAATTAAACATAATTAGGAATTGTGATCCTTAAATTTGGTGAGATGGTCAAACTGCTTTAAACTTAAAATCTTATCCAGTTAAACATTTATGTATAAATCTTGAATTGAGCAAGACTTATATAGTGTATGTACTGGAATTTTATTTTTTGCGTTTTTTTTATTTTTATTTTTGAGTTCTCTTAATATGAAAAATATCGGTTTAGCCATTTTAGCAATCAGCCTCTCGGGTTGTGCTGCAATGAGCGTAGAAGAATGTAAGACTGCGAATTGGTCATTAGTGGGTGAGAAAGATGGTTCGAAAGGTTCTTCGCCACGTTTAGATCAATATTACAAAGCATGTGGAAAAGCCAATATTGTTCCAGATCAAAAGTCATATGAACGTGGGTATAAAGAAGGCCTAGGTTATTATTGCCAGCCAGCAAATATTTTTTATAACGCTTTAGAGGGTAACGGTAATATTAATGTATGCCCAGTTGAGCAGCGTAATCGTTTAAGACCTTATTATCGAGCTGCCTCAGATTACTACAATGCAAAAGCTGAATATGAGCGTTATGACGAAAAGTTTAAGCAATATTCTGACAGTGCTTATAACGAAAAATTAAAGCCAGAAGAGCGTGAACGTTATCGTAAGCTTTTAAGAGAATTACAAATTGATCGTGACCGTATTAACAGAAACTATTGGAACTCAATTCGAGATATCGAACGCTTCAAATATGATCATGGATTAAAATAATATTTTAAAAAAGGATTGATCCGAATGGGATCAATCCTTTGTTTTTTTTAAAGATAATAACTCGTTTTTGTCATTAACTTTGAAATAGCAGTCATTGTGATTTTTACTGCATATGGTAATTCAACACCACCTGCTTCAAGTGCAGTATGACGGTGATGCAATTCATCTTCATTCATTTGCTCTAGAATTTTGCGCGAGCGTTCATCTTGAGCTGGTAACTGGTTTAAGTGATCTTGCAAATGTAGACTAACTTGACGTTCAGTTTCAGCAACAAAACCTAAGCTATATTTATCACCTGCAATACCGGCAAGAGCACCCATACCATATGAAAGGCCATACCAAATCGGGTTCAATAAGCTTGTATGACTATTTAGCTCTTTTAAACGGTCTTCACACCAAGCTAAATGGTCTTGTTCTTCAATCGCTGCCTGTTGCATTTCGCGGCGTACATTTGGCAATTTCGCTGTCAATGCTTGCCCATGATAAAGTGCTTGAGCACACACTTCACCACTATGGTTAACACGCATTAAACCTGCAACATGGCGAGCATCTTCTACACCAAGTTTTGCTTCTACTGTTTCAGCTGGATTTTGGCGCTGTGCTGCTGTTGCACCCGGAACAAGACTACGTAATGCTTGATCAAAAGAGTTAATAAGTTGATCAATTCCAGTATAGTGGCGCATAAATTAGTCCTCCAAAGAAAGATGTGCTGTGGCAAGCATTGGTTTTAGTCGGGCAAGAAGCAATATACTAAAGATTGCACTAAGTACAGCTGTAATAATAAATAGTATTTTAATATCAATTTTTAAAACACTTAAGATTAAGATTGAAAAAATTGCAGAAGAAACCATAAAAACGGCATTTAGGATGTTATTCGCTGCAACAACACGTGCACGATGTGAACGTGGTGAATAAGCCTGCATCATGGCATATAGGGGAACAATATAAAAACCGCCACTAATACCCAATAAAGTCACAGCAATCATGACATGGTAGTAAACCCAGCCTTGGGTAAAAACGTCTTTTAAGGTAAGTAATGTCCCGGTTCTTTCTGGTACAAAAGCTAAACTGGCAGCAAGGTAGAGCGCAAAAACAGTAAGGCCAACTGCACCAATCGGCACCATTTTAATGTTGATTTCCGAACCACCAATTTTACGGCAAAGAAGAGAACCCACACCAATACCGACTGAAAAGAAAGTCAGTAACAGGCTAACGACATTTTCTGATGCATGAAGGTTTTGCTGGGTAAGCTGCGGAATTTGAGTTAAATAAGTCGCGCCATAAAACCAGTACCATGAGTTGCCTAGCAAAATTGTGAATACTAACGGTAAGCTTTTAGCATATCTAATGGTCTGGAAACTTGTACGGATAAAATTCCAGTCAATCTTTAAGTCAGGTGCAGCAACTTTTTGTGGCAAAATGAAGCGACTAAATAAATAGCCTATGCAAGCAATAGCCACTACGGTAATACTAATCCACAATAAATTTCCATCTGATGAGGCAATTACGGCACCACCTAAGATCATTCCGAATAAGATCGCCATGGATGTGCCAGATTGAAATAGCGCATTACCCGACATTAATTCGTTCGGTTTTAAGATTTCAGGCAAAATTGCGTATTTAATCGGGCCGAAGAACGTCGAATGCGTACCCATCAAAAATAAAGCAAAAAGAAGTAGCCATAAGTTTCCTAACAGGAAACCCGCGGTACCGATGAGCATAATGATGATTTCTAAAATTTTAATACCACGGACGAGTTGAGATCGTTCGTATTTGTCGGCGATTTGTCCAGCTGTGGCTGAAAAAAAGAAATATGGCAGAATAAATAAGAGAGCTGCCAAATTATTAAGAGTGCTTACAGGAGCAGATTGTTGCTGAATCCATCCATAAGTAATCACTAATAATAAAGCTTGCTTAAAAACATTATCATTTAATGCGCCAAAAAACTGGGTAAAAAACATCGGTACAAACCGACGTGATGTCATCAGGTGCTCATCTTGTTTCATCATGTGCAAACTTCATTGTGTTTTATAAAAAAATGTGACCGAGTGTTAATTTGCATTGAAAACCATGTATGATATTTTTAACGCTTGATTAAATGAAAAATCAATGGTTTTGAGTGAGTTTTACACTCACATTGGTGCGTTTTATTAAAAAATAAGTCTAGAGTTTTCTATGCCTTCTAAAATTAAGTTTAAACAGTCAACTCTCTCTCATTCTATGCATTTAATTTTAAAAATGCAGGGCATTCCTAAACTTATTTGTAGCAGCTTGTTGTTAAGCGTCTGTGTAACGCCAAGTTTTGCTCAAACTTCTGTTGAGAACAGTTCGTCAACTACTTTAAACCAGACAGTATCTGAGGAGTCAACTGAACAGTCAGCTCAGGTTAATGAGCAATATACTGCTCCAGTTATAGATATCGCTACACTTGTAACCCAAGCTCAGCAGCAACAAGATAGCTTGGCTATATTGCAACAACAAGAACAATTTCCAAATCAAATTGATGAATTTAAGCCAATTACTCTTGATAACCTTGAAGATTTACCCGATATGCCTGTTGATCAAAACATGGCAAATGAAATTTATAGGGTAGCGGAAGAAGCAAAGAATGAAGCACAGAACTTTCAAAATGGGACTCAGAAACTCCCCGAAGTTACTGTAAGCGATGCAACTCAATCTGAATTAAATCAAATTAATCAGGCACCTGTAAATATTGATCAGCTTATGCAAGAGATTAAGTCTGACAGTAAGATTGTAGTTGAAGCCAATGAGACTGGGAAAACACTGCCTGAATTGACACCAGAGGTTGAAGAACCACCTGAGCAAGCTGGTTTCTTTAAGCGTATTTTAAATAAGGTACGTCCGCCGCGTGCAATTCCGATGGAACAAGTTCCGCGTATTAGTGCAGAGGTAGTAGGCGCTTCAGATGTGTTGGCTAAAAATATTAAAGGTAAGCTTTCAACATTTACCCAAGAGTCATTTGAAGATTTCAATGCTGCTTTACCTCAACTTAGAACATTAAGTAATCAGGCTGCTCAAGCGGTTGGTTATTATAATGCTGAGTTCCGATTTGAAAAATTAAGTCCGAGTCGCGTTCGTGTTCGAGTGACACCAAATGAACCAGTACGAATTAATGAGCAAAATATTGAGTTTACAGGGCCTGGTGAAAAGCAGCCGCAATTTCAGGTTATTCGTTTAGTTCCCGATCAAGATGTAGGTGATATCTTTAACCACGGTTTATATGAAACTACTAAAACCCGTATTGTTGATGCAGCATCTAATAATGGTTATTTTGATGCTTATTGGCGATTGCATGATGTAAAAGTAAGTCAGCCAGAAAATAAGGCCGATATCAATTTACGCTACGAGACTGGTGAGCGCTATAAATTAGACAAGGTCGAGTTTCGTATGAGTGATCCTTCGAAACCTTTGCCATTAAACCAAAATATCTTAGAAAGTATGGCGCCTTGGAAAGAAGGTGATGACTATGCCTTCTGGCGTGTAAACGTGCTCGCAAATAACCTAACCAACTCACGTTATTTCAATTACACTTTGGTTGATAGCATTAAACCAGACCCAATTGAAAAGCCACTTGAGCTACCACCAGATTTACAAGCTTTGGTGGATGAACAAAATATTGATGTTGATGAGTCTAATTTACTTTCACCAGAACAACGACAACTTGCGAAAGCACGTCAATTAGCGACATCAAATAAAGAAGTTACGCAAAACGTAGTCGATGAAAAACAGTTTGCCGGAACACAAAATGCAAAACAGGCAGAGCCTCAAACTGCGATGTTGCAAAGCGCCGCAGCTCAGCATGATGAACAGGAAACTGAACAGGATCATTTACAAGCTCAAGCACGTGAAACAAAAAGAATTCCAGTTATTGTGACTTTAAATGCTGACAAGCTAAATAGTTTGGAAACTGGTATTGGTTATGGAACCGATACGGGTGCACGTTTACGTAGTCAATATCGCCGTTCTATCGTAAATAAATATGGTCATTCATTTGATGCCAACTTGGAAGTTTCTGAAATTCGTCAATCGATTGATGGTCGATATAGTATTCCCTATAAACATCCGTTAAATGACTATTTCAATATTGTGGGCGGTTATGAGCGTGAAACACGGGATGATATTGGTCCAGATGTAAGCCTGTTAACCGAATCTGCTGTTGTGGGTGGGGAGCGCGTAATCAAACGTCCATTAGGAAATTGGCAGCATACTATTGGTGTTCGTTATCGTTTAGATCGTTTGACCCAAAAAGGTAATGTTGATATTTCTGAATTACCAGATGCGTTTAAAACAGCTGCATCTGAGCAAGAAGCATTATTGTTTAGTTATGAAACATCTAAAACCTCAAGTAATACACGTTTAAACCCAACTAAAGCTTTTAAACAAACTTATAAATTAGAATTAGGCAGCGAGAGTTTACTCTCAGATGCCAATATGGCAATTGCGAGTGCAGGCTGGAGATTTATTTATTCTCTAGGTAAAAATGATGATCACCAATTCGTCGGAAGATCTGACCTCAGCTATATCTTTACAGATGACTTTGACAAAGTTCCATACAATCTTAGATTCTTTACGGGTGGTGACCAAACGATTCGTGGATTTGACTATAAAAGTCTTTCTCCAGAAGTAGATGGATATAAAATTGGGGGTCAGGCTTTAGCTGTAGGCTCTTTAGAATATAACTATCAGTTCAAAGATGGATGGCGAGCAGCCGTTTTCTCTGACTTTGGTAATGCTTACGATAAAGACTTTAATAATCCAGCAGCTTATAGTGTTGGGGTCGGAATTCGCTGGAAATCTCCAATTGGGCCAATCCGTTTAGATGTCGCTTCGGGTATTTCAGATGAGAACCATCCGATTCGTTTACATTTCTTTATAGGCCCACAACTTTAAAAATAAAATTTTATTAGGTTTATTTTATGGCGGAAGTAGAACAGCAGCCCACTTCGGCACCAAGCTCTCCTAAGAAGAAGCGTCGCATTTTGCGTAGCTTCTTACTGACGATATTGATCATATTGTTATTATTGGCTTCTTCGTTAGTCATCATGATGTCAACGGATCGTGGAAGCCGTTTTTTATTAGATCGAGTTTTAGAAGCTCAGAAAATAATTAAATATGAATATGAAGGTGGCAACTTATTGCGGGGCATTATTCTCAAAAATGTGTTGGTGCAATTAAAAGATGTGGATGTTTCATTAGATCGAGCTGATGTAGGCTTAGGATGGCGCTCTTTATTATTAGAAAAAGAAGTGCATTTGAGCCATGCTGATGTACGCAACTTACGTATTATTAATAAAACTCCGCCTTCTGGTAAACCGTTTGAATTTAAACCAATCAAATTACCGTTTGTTCTACGTGTAGATGAAGGTGATGTTGACCATTTAGAGCTTAAATTGTCGAGCTCAGATGTAAGTTTCTATAATGTCCATTTGCAAGATGCGCTCTGGTCAGAGACAAAACTAGAATTTGAAAAATCCAGTATGGATATGGGCTATCTTTCAGTTCACAACGCAACTGGTAAAATGGATTTCAGTGGTAAATATCCATTAGATGCCACAGCAGATTTAAGAATCCCATCTTTAAAAAGTTTAAATATTCAAAATATTAAAGTTGCTGCTCGCGGAAGTTTAGATACTTTAAAAGCTGGAGTTGCAACAACTACTCCTGATTTATTAACAGGTTGGGTAATCTTACATCCTGTTCGTGATGAAGTTCCAATGCAAGGTGAATTATTATTAAAAAACTATCATTTACCTTTGCTACAAGAACAAAAACTCTTTGCAAAAAATGGTGTGATCAAGTTTCAAGGTGATATTAAACAACTTAATTTAGCACTTGATACAGATTTAAAGGGTGAAAACTTACCTGAAGGCCAGTACAACGCTTTAATGAGTACTGATTTAGTTCATCAGCTTAATATTACAGATTTCAACGGCCAAGTTATGAAAGGTGCCGTTAATCTTAAAGGTTTGGTAAATTGGAAAGATAATGTTACTTGGGACATTAAAGGCCGTTTAGATCGTATTAATCCTAAAGACAAAGCAATTCCTCAGGTGGTTCAAGACTTTTTACCACCAAGTTTAGATGCTGCTATTGCTTCAACTGGTTCTTTGGAAAAAGGTACAGAAGTATTTGCTAATGTTGATTTTGACCGTTATGAGTCTTGGAAACTCAAGCTTAATCAAGCACCTGAAAAAAATAACAAACCTCAGCCAATGCTCATGAATGTGGCGTGGGCGAATATAGACCGTGCAATGCCTTATATTGGATGGTTAAGTAGTGACAATGGTCAAGTCGATTTAACATTACGTGATGGTCAACAAGATATTAAGGTTGCTACAAAAGTATATCAGCATGAAAAAACTTTATTGCCAGCAGGACAATATCTAGCCAACCTGAATGTTAAAGATAATATCTTAAATGTTCCTAATTTTAGTTTTGCTGCTGAAAAAGGTAACCTAACAGGTCAGGCCAAAGTTTTATTACCTACTGAAAAACGTCAGCTCGCTTGGAATGCTTTATTAAATGCAAAAGATTTTAATCCGCAAAGTATTCATGCAGCAGCGCCAGTCAATCTACTAAATGGTTCGATTAAGGCAAATGGTTTTGCTAAACCAAACCAGCAAATTATTCAGTTTGAGAAAATTGACTTAACTGGCCGATTAGCTCAAGCAGGTCAAGAAACTGTAAGTTTAGGCGGGAAAAGTACAGCAGCATTATTATTTCATGACGTGAAAGCTGGTGGTGGCTTTAAAGGCTTTGCGGTTAATTATGATGGATCTTTAAAAGCCTTAAAACAGGCAAATGGTTTGTTGAAGTTTTCTATAGCGGGCACGCCAGATTTTATTCGAATTAGCCAGTTACAACACGATGGGGTGGCTGGAAAAATCTATGCTACTGGTTCTGTAAATTTAAAAGACCGTATCGCATGGGATATTAATAGTTCATTAGTGCGCTTTAAACCTCAATATTTTGCCTCAACTGTTAAAGGTGAAATTTCAGGGAATCTGAAAACCCAAGGGGTTTGGTCTGATCACTTGAAGCGAATTAATATCCAGCAATTGAATCTTGCAGGCTTTTTAAATAATAAACCTGTTCGAGGTAAAGGTAATCTATCTCTATTGATGGATTCCAATCAAAATGGCTTTTTACCACAACAGTTTGAAGCAAATAACTTATTTTTAGTGTACGGGCAGAACCAGCTACAGGCTACTGGCAACGCACAAAATCTAAAAATTAAGCTGAATGCACCAGCCCTATACGAGTTATATCCTGGACTGCGTGGTCGAGCTTATGGTGATTTGAATGTTCAATCGCAACCGCGTTTAAAAGCAACAGCAAATATTGCAGTAGATAATTTTGCTTTTAACACATTAGTAAGTGTGAAGAGATTGAGTATTCAGGGTGAACTTCCAACATCGGAAACAACACCAACTCAATTAACCGCAAAATTAGATAATTTGCGTAGTGGAAATAGACAAATTCAATCGGCTGAAGTGAATTTGACAGGAACAAGAAAAGCCCATTTATTGAAAGTGCTCGGCAATAATAGTATTTCCAAGTTCTATGTTCAGCTGGCAGGCGGGTTTAACCAAAATAATGATTGGTTAGGACAAATCCAGAAAGGAAGTTTTGATTCACGACGAATCCGTCTGGCACAAAATCAAAATGCTCCGGTAATTTTTTCTTCGGCGAAATCTGAGCTATATGTGGGTCAACATTGCTGGCAAAGTACCAACAGTCAGCTCTGTTTTGATCAGCCTGTACGGGTGAGTAAAGCGCGAGGTAATATTTCCTTTGTAACTCAAAACATGGATTTAAGCGACTTTGCGGCATTTATGCCAGAAGGTTTGGCAATGACCGGACAATTAAATGGTTACGCTAAGGCATCGTGGGTAAATGGAGGCAATCCAAAACTTGATGCACGTTTAATTACACGTAAAGGTGAAATTGGTTTAGCTGCTGAGGATCCACAAGATCCTGCAACTACTCTGGCTTATGATGAGTTAGGGGTGGTTGCAAAAAGTGTATCAGAGGGTCTGCTATTCCGTGTAGATGTTAAAACACCAGATATTGGTACGGGTTATGCGAACGTTATTATCAACCCATTCCAGCCTTCAATGCCAATGCATGGTGAAGTGGCCTTTAATGATGTCCAATTAAAAGTCTTGAAACCATTTATTCAAGATGTTCGCTCAATGAGTGGGACGTTAGCTTTGGCTGGTAAAGTCAACGGTACATTAACTCAACCTCAGTTTACTGGTGAAATGCGTCTGAAAAATGGTGCAATCAGCATGATTTCTCTGCCAGTAAATTTAACTAATGTTCAGGTGTATTCATCAATTCGTCAGGATATGGCAACAATTGATGGGGCATTTAACAGTGGGCAAGGTGTAGGCTTGCTTAAAGGTAGTTTTGAATGGAAAGATGCGCCGCGCCTTCAATTAAATCTTAAAGGTGATAATTTACTAGTACGCCAAGCGCCATTAATTACTGCAATTGCCAATCCGAATCTGACACTTGATATGTATCCTTTTGATAAGCGTTTAAGCTTAAAAGGATCAGTAGATGTTCCTCGTGCACGTATATCAATGCCAGAAACAACTGCTCCAATCATTAATACGTCATCAGATGTTCGTATCGTACGCCAAGGTCAAGACCCACTTGCAATTTTACGGGCAGCTAAACCTTGGGATATTCGAGCTGACATTGCTGTTAATATTGGAAAACAAGTCATCTTCCAAGGCTTTAATAGTAATATTCCTTTAGTTGGTCGTCTCAACTTAAGCCAACGTGGTTATGAAACTGCGATGAGAGCTAATGGGGCAATTGGTGTCAGCCAAAAAGTGAAAATTGAAGCCTATGGACAAAGTCTAGACTTGAACCGAGCAATTGCCCGTTTTAATGGACCATTGGCTAACCCGACTTTAGATATCGATGCGAACAAAAATGTTCAGGGCAGTATGGTTGGGGTACGTGTTACAGGTACTGCGACATCACCAAACATTCAGGTCTATAACGATGCAGGCTTATCTGAGCAAGAAGCATTAAATGCGCTTGTTACTGGTCGTATTAATGAAGGTTCGAGTGGCTTGAGTAATGCAGAAGGTTTTAAATCTGATGTAAACAACACCATTGCAGCTGCAGGTATTAGTATGGGCTTGGGTGGTACACGTGCTTTAACTAACCAGATTGGACGTACGTTTGGTTTGAGCGGTTTAGCTTTAGATGCACAAGGTACAGGTGATGATACGCAAGTGAGTTTAACGGGTTATATCACACCAGATCTGTTTATTCGCTATGGTGTTGGGGTGTTTACTCCTGTAAATAAACTCACTTTACGTTATCAAATGAATCGACGTTTATACCTAGAAGCAAGTCAGTCTTTAGAAAGAGCGATCGACTTATTCTACAATTGGCGCTTTTAGTTGATTGAAACCAATAATGAATGAATTAAAAGCTCACTATTGTGGGCTTTTAATTTAATAACACCTTCATAACATTTAAAAAAGGTGAGCATTTATCATCTAAAGTATCGTTTATCTTAAATGTAAAGAAACCTTGGATAGGTATTGATTAAAGAAAATTCACTTGAAAATTGTTGTTTTATAAATTAGTTTTCAGAAACATTAAATGAAATTAGATTGATATACCTTGTTGATAAGTGCAAATAAGGTGGGTTTTTTCAAGGATATACTAGTGAATATAGATACTTATGTTGAAATTAAAAATGGCAAGGAAAACGATATAAACGTTAAATATCGTGGCCTAATTCAAAAATTAACAGCAACATTGTCATTGACGCTTTTGTCATTTGGATGGTGCTCCACCGTAAATGCTGCACAACAACAAATTGCTTTAGTAGGAACATGGACATCAATTCCTAATGCACCGCTTGTGCAAAAACCAAAACAAGCTAGTGAAGGCTTATACCAGCTTCAAGTGAATAAAGATGGAACTTTAACTCCTGTTAAAGTGTTGAAAATGAAAAGTCCTTCTTGGATTGTGAAATCGAAAGATAGCCGTTTTGCATATACCACAAATGAAGAAAACGAAGGTGCGGTGACTGCATTATCTATTCAAAACGGAAAGGTGGAAGTGTTGAACACAGTAGATAGTCATGGTGGACATCCAACACATGCAACAATCAGTTTAGATGGTAAATTCCTGTTTGTGTCGAACTATTCAGCGTTCGATAAAGGGCGAGGTGGTGTGGCTGTTTTACCAATTTTGTCAAACGGTCATTTAGGTGAAAAAGTACAAAATATTGTTTTTGAGGAAGGTTCTGGTCACGTCAAGGGCCGCCAAGAAAGTGGACATGCTCATTCCACAACTTTTAGTCCAGATGGTAAGTATTTATATGCCAGCGATCTCGGTAATGACAAAATCTATGCATTTCGTTATAACCCGAACAAGGCTCAGCCACTCGAAGCGGATACCAAGCGCGATGTGACTTTTACTCATGGTTCTGGCCCGCGTCATATGGTCTTTTCACCAAATGGCAAACATGCGTATGTTACCGCAGAAATGCGAAGTGAAATTGTGACATTTAACGTGCAAGATGGTCATTTGAAAAAAGTGGCTGAGCTAAAACTGATCCATGAGGACAAAACACCTGAGTTTAAGAGTGCGAGTGGAATTATCCTTAGCCCAAATGGTAAATATGTGATTGCTGCCAATCGAGGCGCAGACAACAAACTCTTAGTATTTAAAATCAAACAGAATGGATTGCTAGGTAAGCCAGTTGTTTATAAAGCGAATGGTATTGAACCACGTGCTTTCTCATTCGATGCATCTGGTAAATATCTATATGTAACCAATGTTTATAGTAATAATATAAGTTTATTCCGTTTTGATGAAAAAAATGGGACCTTAAAACCAGCTGGTGATGCAGCAAAAATATCAACACCTACGGATATCAAATTCTTTAATTAATCCAAATCATGAAACTGGCATTTCTAATGCTTAATATAAAAGACCGAGATTTTGTTATCTCGGTTTTTTATAGCAGTTTTGGCAAAAACGATGATTTTCCGTATGATATGGACAGCAATAATTAGTGTAGTGAAATGATGAAAAAGATTTTATTGATTGCAATGAGTTTGCTCTTTGTTGGTTGTTCAGAAAAGAAACCATTAACACCAGAAGAGCAGTGGCATGGCTTTTGTACTAGCGTAGGAAATGCTGCAAGAAGTATTGTTTTTGATCGTCAGCAAGCAATTGAAAAAACACAGGCAGTTGAGCATGCAAATAAAATTGAAGATGAGATAACTAAAAAATTCATTCTTAATATTATTGAAAAAGTTTATGCGATTCCAAAAGAAGAACTGACAAAAGATCCTCAAGCAATTCAAGAAAAAGTTAGAAAGCAAATGACGGATGAATGTTTGGCAACACCTCATGACAAAATGCCAAAATATAAATCGTTCTAATTGCGGTTGCGATTATTGAATTTTCATCTAGCAGAAGCTCTTTTTGTTCAAAAAAAGCTCAATTTAGCCCAATATGCTCATTATTTAGACACAGGTATTTAGATACAAAATAATGGGCATCACGGAGAAACACCCCGCGCTCATTAACTTTTACCTTGAACTCTAGTAAACTTTTGTAGTCCATATTACTTGTGAAGCTTTTAAGAAAGCTGGAATTTGCAAGTAATTTTTCAAAAAAAGAGGAATGAACACCGTGCTAGAAGCTTACCGCCAACACGTTGAAGAACGTGCCGCACTCGGAGTCCCACCGAAGCCACTTGATGACGCTCAAACAGCTCAGCTTGTTGAACTATTAAAAAATCCACCAGCAGGCGAAGAAGCGTTCTTGGTAGATTTGCTTGAAAACCGTGTTCCTGCAGGTGTTGACCAAGCAGCTTACGTAAAGGCAGCATTCTTGGCAGCGATTGCAAAAGGCGAAGCAACTTCACCACTCGTTTCTAAAGAACGTGCAGTTTACTTACTTGGCACTATGCTGGGTGGTTATAACGTAGCACCACTTGTTGAACTTCTTGATAATGCCGAACTTGCAGGTTTAGCTGCTGAAGCATTAAAGAAAACACTTCTTGTATTTGATGCATTCCATGACGTAGCAGATAAAGCAAAAGCTGGTAATGAAGCCGCTAAAGCTGTTTTACAATCTTGGGCTGAAGCAGAATGGTTCACCAGCCGTCCTGACGTTCCAGAAGAAATCAAAATCACTGTGTTCAAAGTAACTGGTGAAACAAACACTGATGACTTGTCTCCAGCTCAAGATGCTTGGAGCCGTCCAGACATTCCATTACATGCAAACGCAATGTTGAAAAATGAGCGTGATGGTATCAACCCTGAAAAACCAGGTGAAGTTGGTCCATTAAGCCAAATTAAAGAACTTATCGCGAAAGGCAATCAAGTTGCTTACGTTGGTGACGTTGTTGGTACAGGTTCAAGCCGTAAGTCTGCAACTAACTCTGTACTTTGGTTCTTTGGTGATGAACTTCCACACATTCCTAACAAAAAAGACGGTGGTGTGTGCTTAGGTTCTAAGATTGCTCCAATTTTCTTCAATACAATGGAAGATGCAGGTGCATTACCTGTAGAAATCGACGTTGCTAACATGAACATGGGCGACGAAGTAGTATTGAAAATTGACCATGCTGCTGCAAAAGTAACTGCTTTTAAAGATGGTGCTCAAATCGCAGAAGCTGACCTTAAAACTCCAGTACTTTTAGACGAAGTACGTGCGGGTGGTCGTATTAACTTGATCATTGGTCGTGGTTTAACTGCTAAAGCACGTGAAGAATTAGGTCTTGCACCTTCTACATTATTCCGTACTCCAGTACAACCTGCTGACACTGGCAAAGGCTTTACACAAGCTCAAAAAATGGTTGGCCGCGCATGTGGTTTACCAGAAGGCCAAGGTATCCGTCCAGGAACTTACTGTGAACCTAAGATGACAACTGTTGGTTCTCAAGATACAACAGGTCCAATGACTCGTGACGAGTTAAAAGACTTAGCATGCTTGGGCTTCTCATCTGACTTAGTAATGCAGTCTTTCTGTCACACTGCTGCGTATCCAAAACCAGTTGACGTAACAACTCACCATACATTACCTGACTTCATCATGAACCGTGGTGGTGTATCTTTACGTCCAGGTGACGGTATTATCCACTCTTGGTTAAACCGTATGTTACTTCCAGATACAGTAGGTACTGGTGGTGACTCACATACTCGTTTCCCAATCGGTATTTCATTCCCAGCGGGTTCTGGTCTTGTTGCGTTCGCAGCAGCAACTGGTGTTATGCCACTTGATATGCCTGAGTCTGTACTTGTTAAGTTCAAGGGTAAAATGCAACCTGGTATCACTTTACGTGACCTTGTACATGCAATTCCTTACTACGCAATTCAAGCGGGTGATTTAACTGTAGAGAAGAAAGGTAAGAAAAACATCTTCTCTGGTCGTATCCTTGAGATCGATTTATCAGAAATGGAAAATGACTTGACTGTTGAGCAAGCATTCGAACTTTCTGATGCTTCTGCTGAACGTTCTGCTGCTGGCTGTTCAATCACACTTTCTGAAGAGAAAGTTGCTGAATACTTACGTTCTAACATCACAATGTTGAAGTGGATGATCGCAGAAGGTTATGGCGATGCACGTACACTTGCTCGTCGTGCTGAAAACATGCAGAAGTGGTTAGATAACCCAAGCTTGTTAAAAGCTGATGCTGATGCTGAATACTTAAAAGTTTACGAAATCGATCTAGCTGACATCAAAGAACCAATTCTTTGCTGCCCGAACGATCCAGATGACGCGAAACTTCTTTCTGACGTTCAAGGCGACAAGATTGATGAAGTATTCATCGGTTCTTGTATGACCAACATCGGTCACTTCCGTGCAGCTGGTCAGTTACTTGACAAAGTACCTGGTGGTTCATTATCTACTCGTTTATGGTTGGCTCCACCAACTCGTATGGACGAGCACCAATTAATGGAAGAAGGCTTATATAACATCTATGGCCGTGCTGGTGCACGTACAGAGATGCCGGGCTGTTCATTATGTATGGGTAACCAAGCGCGTGTAGCTCCGAACACAACTTGTGTATCGACTTCTACTCGTAACTTCCCGAACCGTTTAGGTCAAGGTGCAAACGTTTACTTAGCATCTGCTGAGCTTGCATCTGTAGCTGCGGTTCTTGGTAAATTACCAAGCCCAGAAGAATATCAACAGTACGCGTCGCAAATCGACAGCGCTTCTGCTGACATCTACAAATACTTAAATTTCGACAAGATGAGCGAATATACTAAAGAAGCTGATCAAGTTGATACTAAGAAAATCCAAGCTGCTCAATTGACTTAATACGTCAATTTAGTACAAAAAAGGAGCTGATTATTCAGCTCCTTTTTTATTTAAATGAGACTTTATACTTAATAAGACTTGAAAAATAATAAATAGATCAAATTTTATTTAATGAAAGTGTAAAAATAAATATTACTCTAGATATTAAAACGTTTTTTGCTTTAAAATAATTGCACGAACTTAATAATAATTAAAAAAAATACGAGTATTTTATATAGGGAACTTAAGAATGCTAAAGACAATTGTTGAATTTAAATTTGATGATTATCAATTATATGACCAAAAAACATATGCAGATGAAGATGGTATTTTAGTTCAAAAAACTGAAGATATTGCTCAATATATTTTTAGTATATTAAAGAATAGATATCATTTAAATGTAGAGTTATATAGTGAAAGTTGGGGGTGGGAAATTGAGATTCCACTGCCTGAAATAACAATGTACCTTGGAATCAGTGTTTATGAAGAATATAGCAATGGATTCGCAATTTTTATTTCTCCAAATACTCCGATTTTAAGAAAATTTTTATTTAGAAAACTTGATATTACTCATCATATTATGGTGCTGCAAAATTATATAAATATTATCTTAAAATCGCATCCGGGCATCTATGATGTGGTGTGGTGGGAAGAAAATGAATTCCGATGTGTAGCAGCGAATTGAAAAAATTGTGAAGTCTAACTTTTAAATATTGAAGTAAGTGAAACAAAAAATTGTTAGAGACAATATTGGTGAATAGAGGCGATGAGCTTACTATATCTACAATATTAAGTGGTCAGATCAATATGCATAATTCAGCTTGGAAGGGGTTGCGTAAATTTTTTTATAATAATCTTCACAACCATGACTATGAAACGACGGTAAGTAAATGCATTAACTATTTTTTAGTTATTTTAATTATTGGTAACGTTGCTGCTGTTTTATTGGAAACAGTAAATGATTTGTACTCAAGTTATCGTATTTGGTTTGATTACTTTGAGAATATTTCAATCGCAATTTTTAGTATTGAGTATTTATTAAGAGTGTGGAGTGTTGCAGATCGAGATACGACAGAATCCGCATGGAAAACCCGTTTGAATTGGATGAAAAGTGGGGAAGCAATTATTGATTTGATGGCAATTTTGCCAGCTTACCTGAATTTCTTTGTACGAATCGATCTTCGTTTGCTTCGGATTTTACGTTTACTTCGTTTATTAAAATTAACGCGCTATTTCATCTCACTACAGATATTGTTATGTGTGATTAAACGTGAGAAGGGATCTTTTCAAGCGGTTATTTTTATTTTAATTATCATGATTATTATGACTGCTTCTGGAATTTATGTGGTTGAAAACAAGGCTCAGCCAGAAGCTTTTAGTTCAATACCTAAATCTATGTGGTGGGCAGTGGTTACCTTAACTACAGTGGGGTATGGCGATGTCACTCCTGTAACTAGCCTAGGAAAGTTATTGGGGGCGCTCATTACTATTCTGGGTGTGGGTATTGCGGCTTTACCAGCTGGTATTTTGGCGTCTGGACTTGCAAATGAGCTTAATCAACGGAATCAGAGACTAGAGCAAGAGTTTCGTGAGTTACTTCAAGCACGAGGTATTGATATTTTACATGATGAAATTGAAATAGAGCGAGTCCGTCAAAAAGTAGGATTGCCAAAAGAGCAAGCGCATAACTTGATTATTCAAATTATGCGTGAAAAAGTATTAGAGGAAGAAGAGTCGGTCCGAGAGAAAAAATGTTATTGCCCACACTGTGGTGGAAAGCTAACTGATTAGAAGTAATAAGTTAGCCTTTTCTTTAATTAAGCTTTTTTGTTGGCTTTTTCTACTGCAAATGCGATAAGTAAAATAATCAGACCGCCAAGGCTTAAGACAAAACCTACCCAGATTGGTGCGATCCAACCCATTTGGTGACTGAGTACCCAGCCCCCTAAAAATGCACCTAATGCATTGGCCATATTAAAGGCAGAGTGGTTGAGTGAGGCAGCTAATGTTTGGGCATCACCTGCAACATCCATTAGACGGGTTTGTAATGCCCCGCCTAACCCCATTACCGTGAGACCAATTAAGAATAAAGATGCAATGGCAGTATAGATATTACTCATTAAAAAACTAGCGACAACAAAAGCGATGGCTGAGCTAATTAATACACCCACTATAGTTTTGTTGAGGTTCTTATCTGCAAGCCATCCTGCGGCTAAACCACCAATAACCATACCTATACCCCAAATCGCTAAAGCGATAGGAACGATTTGGATATTAACTTGTGTATATTCAGTCAAAATTGGTGAGACATAGCTATAAACAGAAAACATGCCTCCAAAACCGATTGCACCCACTGCTAGTGTTAACCACATGTTGATATTTTTAAGGCCAGCTAACTCAGTTTTTATACTCGCAGTAGCTTGGACTGGAATATTGGGTACAAAGAAGCCAACAGCAATTAAAGTAACGAAAGCAATAGTTGCTGAAAACTCAAATCCTGCTCTCCAACCAAAATTTTGGCCTAACCAAGTTGCTAGAGGAACGCCAATCACAGTTGCCACTGTTAGGCCCATCATCATTTGGGCAACCGCAGAGGCTCTTCTTGCTGGACCTGCTAGTTCGGCTGCAACTAACGCACCGACTCCAAAATATGCTCCGTGTGGTAAGCCTGCAATGAAACGTGAGACTAAAACAGTTTCAGGTGTATGAGCTAAAGCAGTACAAGCATTCGCAACACCATAAAAAAGCATTAAGCCCAGCAATAAGGTTTTCCTTGGTACTTTAGCTCCAAGAATAGCGATGATAGGAGCACCAATAACTACACCCAATGCGTAGGCACTAATAAAGTGGCCAGCTTCAGGTACTGTAATATTTAAATTATTTGCAATTTCCTGAATTAGTCCCATTGCGACGAATTCAGTGGTTCCAATACAAAAACCACCTACAGCGAGTGAGAAAATTGCTAAAAAGAGAGAGTAATGTTGAGGTGTGGAAAGAGGAGATTGCGGGGACGCCATAATAAGTTGTAGGAAGACTCAAAAAGAGAAGTATAAGGGAAAAGAGAACAGAATAATAAAAAACTAAAATATTGAGGGGAAAGTTTGCGTATTTCTTTTTTTGTAAAATTAAATTTATTAATGATAATAAGAATTATTTTTATTTGTGTATACTGTATCCGCTTATATTTTGTCTGAAATTTTTAACTTTGCGTATAACAGGATTTTGTAATAATGAATAGATTTCTAATGGCGTCACTTACATTGATATGTACAACAGGCTTTGCTCACGAACCTTATGTAGCTCCTGTAGCTTATAAGACTGAACAGACTCAAGTACCTGTAATTGCTGGTTATGCTGAAGAAGCATTAAATAGTGAATATGCTTTAAAAGATGCTAAGCTTACTCTAATTACACCTAAAAATGAGTTTAAAACTGTCAACTCAGAAGCTCTGCATAAGTCTGCAACTCTTTTTGATGTAGAATTACCTGAAGAAGGCACATATATTGTTCAAACTCAGGCAAGTTACCCTTTAAAATATGTATATGATCAAAAAGCATGGCATTTATTTTTTGATATGCCAGCTGATAAAGCTCCACCAAAAGCAGAGCGTGAATATTTGATTCCGTCTGACCTTAAAACAAAAACAATTAAAACAGAGCAAGTAACACGAGAGTGGACATTACAAAGTTATCTTTCTAAGGGAAAAGTTTCAGATATCCAGCTCCCGAATACACCGATTAAAGTTAGTTTCTCTGTACATCCTAACCAGATTAAAGCTGCTCAACCTGTAAAATTAACCATAACTGAAAAAGGACAACCTTTAGCTTATGCTGAAGTGAATTTAAGAGAAAAGGGTGCAACTGACAAGCAAGCGCAGCAGTTTAAGGCAGGAAGCAACGGTCAAGTTGAGCTTACGTTTCCAAAAGCTGGAGAGTACGTAGTAGAAGTAACAGCTCCTCTAAATTTGAAATTAAAACCTAAAGATCAGAGCTATACGATTATTAGTTTAAATGTAGCACAATAGTTTTTAGAGTTTTAAAAAAATAGACCTTTATTAGGTCTATTTTTAGTTTTAATCTTCTCACTCATTAAAAAGTTTAATTTCTCTTTAGTTCTGAGGAAAAAAATTCATCGCAAATAAAAATAGTGAAATAAAATTCATGTTGAGACAAACTAACTAATTTTATGTTAAAGTGAATAAAATTCATCAATAAAGATTTATCGAAAGTTTTATGGAAAAGCAAATATGAGCTTTTTCCATTTATAGATAAATCTGTTTTTTAGGCATGGGCCCATGTTAGAAATACGCCACCTTAAAACTTTAGTTGCTTTACGTGAGCATGGTTCATTAGTTTCAGCAGCTAATGACCTTTGTTTAACGCCATCTGCTATTTCCCATCAATTAAAAGAATTAGATCATTGGTATGGGGTAGAAGTTGTTAATCGTCGAAGTAGACCAGTTAGTTTTTCTAATGTTGGACAGCGCTTATTAAAGTTAGCTGATGATGTTTTGCCACAAATCCAGATTACCCACAGTGATATCACGCGTATTGTGCATGGACAGACAGGCAGAATTATTTTTTCATCGGAATGCCATAGTTGTTTTGACTGGTTAATGCCTTTATTAAATCAGTATCGCCAGCAATACCCAGATGTAGATTTAGACTTCGCTTCAGGTTTTGAAGCCAATCCGCATGAACTCTTACAAAATGCAGAATTTGATTTACTAATTACAGCTGACCCAATTGCATTAAAAGGAATTGAGTATTTTCCGATTTTTGAATACGAATCACGGTTAGTCTTATCAAATACGCATCCTTTGGTACGAGCTGAAAATATTACAGTTCAAGAGTTGGCCGAAGAAGTTTTAATTACTTATCCAGTTGATAAGCACCGTTTAGATATTATGTCTAAACTTTTCATCCCTGCGAATATTCAGCCTAAACAAATACGGACAACTGATTTAACCCAAATGCTTATTCAACTCGTTGCAAGTGGACGAGGTATTGCTGCTTTACCTGATTGGGTAGTGAATGAGTATGAACAAAAGGGATGGGTTACTAGTCGTCGTTTAGATTGTGTTTCTCCTACAGGTTTAAGACGAACTTTATATGCGGGCTATCGAACTGAAGAAAAAGAGAAAAGTTATTTTGAAGGCTTTTTAAAGCAGTTAGAAAAGTTCTCTTTAAAGCGAAACGCTTATTATTCTGGCTAAAAAATCATTTAGCCCAAGTGTTAAAAAGGTGCTTTATTGCACCTTTTTTATATCGATTTCTTATTTGCCAATGAATAAAGAGAGTAATCCTGCCGCAATTAGAGGACCGACTGGTACACCACGGAGTAAAGCGACACCAGCAACTGTACCAATCAGTAAACCTGCAACTACGTCAGGTTGGCTCGACATTAGTTTTACGCCGCGACCGCCTAGCCAGGCGACTAACAGGCCAATTGCGATAGCCATAAGGGATTTAAAACTAATAAATGATTTTAAAATACTCTCACCACTGAGTTTCCCACTGGCAATTGGAGTGAGTACGCCAATGGTTAAAATAAGTATGCCTAAATTAAGACCATGTGCTTGAATATAAGGGAAAAATTCATTTAAGGGGGTGATTTTAACGACAATCAGCACACCTGCTGCAATAGTTACAGCTGCATTTTGACTTAATAAGCCGCAGACAAGCAGAACGAGTAGAACAACTAAATTAACATCAAATTGGGCAAGCATGGCGAGCGGGGGCGTTATAAATAAATGGAATTGTATAATATTTAATAGTCCTAATGTTAAAGCTTTAAAAGATACAGCTGATCGATGTTTTTTTTAATAAAAATTGATTGTATATCCCTCAATGATAAGGAGTTTTAATTTTTGGTTACGCTTGAACACAATGTTATATAAATTAACAAGTTAAAAATTATAGTGTTTAAAAATTGTGATATAAAAATAGTCATTACTCATGAGTACAGGATATTTTTATGGACATTATAGATATCAAGATCAAAGATCAGTTTGATAAAATCCATGATGCAAAAGCACAACTAAAGAAAAATTTAGTGGAACATGAAAATGAATCTTTAAAACTAAGCCAACGTATTGAGCATATTATTGTTGATAATGAAATTATTTTGCCTACTACCGAATTATTATTTGAAAGCGAACAGAACGAAAATATTTATCGAGTCGTTGAAGAGTAAGGAGGCTAATTCAAGTAGTGAAAACAGTAGAGAGTAGTGTTTAGTAAAAAATGGAAACTACGTTAAAATAACAGCTTAGTTCTAATGAGAAAACTTCATGCTGCTGGAAAAGATCTTACAATCACAAGGGTTTGGTTCTCGTAAATATTGTCAGCAGTTAATAAAAAATGGATCTGTAAGTATTGATGGAGAGGTTGTAAGTGACCTTAAAAAGCAATTCTCTCCAGAAAATTTAGAATTTTCTCTTTTTGGGGAAACTTATCAATATCGAGAAAAAGTTTACCTTGCTCTAAAAAAACCAAAAGGTTTTGAATGTTCACACCAACCTCATCATCATCAAAGCGTATTTAGCCTTCTACCAGAAATCATGATTCAACGTGGTGTGCAAGCTATTGGTCGTTTAGATCAAGATACAACGGGCTTACTTTTACTTACCGATGATGGTAAATACCTTCAAGCTTTAACTCATCCCCGTAAACATGTGCCAAAGGTTTATCATGTTACGACTATAGATCCAGTTACACCTGAGCAAATTGAAATGCTGAGCCAAGGTGTTAGCCTACATCAAGAAAAAGGTGTTTTCGCTGCAACGAATGTAGCGATATTAGAAACGCATCAATTAACCATGACGATTCATCAAGGTGTTTATCATCAAGTAAAAAGAATGATTGCAGCTGTGGGAAATAAGGTAGAAGCATTACATCGCCATCAAGTAGGGCAATTGGTTTTACCTGAACTTGAAGATGGAGAATGGGTTTATTTATCTGAACAACAAAAACAGCTCGCTCAAAATATCATTTGAGAAAACAATGGAAGGTTTGGAACTCGCTATCTCGAATAAATCCCATTTGTTCATATAAGCGATGAGATTCATGGTTGTTGCTTTGAGTTTCCAAACTAATCCGTAAAGCATTCTCTTGTTTTGCAAATAAGATTGCTGTGTCGATTAGCTGTTTAGCAGAACCTTGACGACGGAAAATAGGCGTAACATAGACATCATCTAAGATATAGTATGTTGAACATGCAACTGAAGAAAAACCTAAATAGAGTAAAATAAAACCCGTAATTTTGTCGTCTTTAATATGAATGAAGAACACACTTTCTCTATTCTCAAAACGTTGTTTAAGGAAGTGAAGTGATTCATTAAAATTAGAAGAGGCCCCATAAAATTGGCGGTATTCATCAAATAAAACGGCGAGTTGCTCTAAATCTTCAAAAGTCGCTCGTCTAACGATCATTTGGCACTCCTTGTAACTTATCATTATGTTTTTACAAAGAGAGCATAACGAAAAAAAGAGCTTTTTGACGTTAAAACTTGTTTATAAATGCAACAGTGTTAAGTTTTGTCGCTTTCACCAAGAAGTGCATTCAATTCTTCAAATAAATCTTCATGGTCATCATCTTCAGCTAAAGTCGATGAATTTTGGTTTAATGACGATGCTTTTGCTTTTCTCAGTTTTAATAATTGCTCCATATTAATATTCTGATTTTCGATAGCAAATGGAATAGATTTAGTTAATACGACCTGTTTAAAAAAAAGTCGTACCGCTTGGGCAGGGGTAATTCCCAATTGCTTAAAAACAGCAAAAGCCTGTTTTTTCTCTTGGGAGTCAAGTCGAACCTGATAAACTTCTGTTTTTCGCATGAATAACAAAACCAAATGATTTTTAATTTTTAGGAATTCATTTTAAACCATCGCAATGTAATTTCAATGTTTTTTGGCATAAAAAATAATCTTTTTGTCATTACGGTTACATTACAATGTCAATTCAAACTCAGAATTGAAAGACATTCCCTCCTTTGTGAGGGGATCTGTAAATGAAATATGCTTAGCCAGAAGCTGTAATGGTTCTGAAAAATCATCTTCAGCTTTGTGCTGAACTACGGGATAAAATGGATCATTTTTAATCGGAATTTCTAAATAATTAAGATGCACGCGAAGTTGATGTTGTTTACCTGTTGTAGGGGTTAAACGATATTTTGCCCAAAACTGATTATGTTCTATAAGCTCAATATAAGTCTGGGTATTGGCTTTGGCATTTTCTATAACGTGCATCGTATAAAAAGGATGACCTTTATCTAAATGCAAATGTAAGGTTTGAGGAAAATTTAAATCTTTTTTATAAGGTGCAACAGCGTGATAAATTTTATTGACTTGGCGCTTTGCAAATAATTGTTGGTATATACCACGCGATTCAACCCGTTTGCAAAATAGAACGACACCAGCAGTTTCACGGTCTAAACGATGTATCGGTGTTAAAAATTCATTGCCTGTTTGTTTTTTTAGCCGCACTAAAAGAGTTTCTTGAACATATTGTCCTGTCGGACTAATTGTTAAAAAATGTGGTTTATCGACTACTAATAAATCATCATTTTCAAATAAAATTTGATGCTCAAAAGGCACATGAGGTTCGTATGCAAGAAAGCGATAATAAAAAATATGGGTGTTGCCGACATACGGACTGGTTAAAGTTAATTTATCCCCATTTGCCGCATATATAAGGCCATCTTGAAATCTTTGCTTCCATTCTTCAGTTTTAATATGTGCAAAGTGGCCACAGAGATACTCATAAATAGTTTGAGTCTGTATTTGCAGAGGAAGATAGACTTTACTCGCACTTACTCCATCAATCATGGGGGGGAGAAATTCGTTCGGACTAGACATAAAAAAGTGTGAATATTTAAGAAAATTGATATAAAAAAAGCCAACTTCTAGGGCTTAAGTAGGCTTTTAAGGCAGGGCAATGTTATCATATCGATTATTTCGAATCATGTTATGTGTGCTATGTCGTATTCATTGAAATTGGTCTTAAATCATGAAGAAGATACTGAGCGTCTAGCTCAAGCTTTGGCGCAGCATGTTCAGTTGGGTGTAATTTATTTAATTGGGGACTTAGGTGCGGGTAAAACCACACTTACGCGTTATTTCTTGCAAGCTTTGGGCCATAAAGGTTCTGTTAAAAGCCCAACTTATACGCTCATTGAGCCATATAAAATTAATGATAAAGAAATTTTTCATTTTGACTTGTATCGTTTAAATGACCCGTATGAACTTGAATTAATGGGAATTCGTGATTATTTAGATATCACAGATGCATTATTTCTATTTGAATGGCCATCTAAAGGTGGCGATGAAATTCCACAAGCAGATATCATCATTGACATTCAAAAGTCAGATGATGAGTTGAGCCGTTTGGTAACGTTAACTTTACCAACAGAAAATTTGTATCAGACTTTGCAGGAACAGCTTCATGACTGATAAAAAGCTAACACAACGTCGTATTCATACATTAGACGCAGCGTTAGCGAACCAGATTGCAGCAGGTGAAGTAATTGAACGACCTTCTTCTGTGGTCAAAGAATTATTAGAAAATTCAATTGATGCTGGCGCAACTGAACTGATTGTAAGGATTGCTCAAGGTGGTTCGACTTTAATCGAAATCATTGATAATGGGCATGGTATTCACCCGGATGATTTAGCACTTGCTGTCATGCGTCATGCTACAAGTAAGATTAAAACTGCTGAGGATTTACATGCTATTGTGAGTTTGGGATTCCGCGGGGAAGCTCTTGCTTCGATTGCTGCTGTCTCAAGATTGACTTTGACTAGTAGCCAAGATGAAAGTGGTATTGGTCATCAAGTTGAAGTAAATGGTACAGCATTTGATCATCAAGAAGTACAAGCTGTTGCTGCTCAAAAGGGCACCCATATTCGTGTTCAGGATTTATTTTTTAATGTTCCTGCGCGCCGTAAATTCTTAAAAAAACCAACTACAGAATTTGGTCATATTGAAGAGATTGTTCGTCGTCTGGCTCTAACACATTTCGATATACGGTTTGTGCTTGAGCACAATGATAATATTAGAATTAATTTACCTATAGCAGATAGTGGGGAACTACGTTTTCAGCGAGTTCAGCAATTATTAGGTTCGCAATTTGTTCAAAATGCATATTGGATTGATGCTGAAAGTATTAGTATGCGTTTATCAGGTTGGCTAGGCCATCCCTCAGATGCACGTGCACAGGCTGATATGCAGTATGTCTATGTAAATGGTCGTATTGTCAAAGATAAAACGATTTCGCATGCGCTACGCATGGCGTATGACGGTATTTTACATGGTCATCAACATTCATCTTATTTACTTTTTTTAGAAGTTGACCCTGAAAATATTGATGTCAATGTTCATCCTACTAAACATGAGATTCGATTTTTAAATCAAAGAGAAGTGCATGAGTTTGTAAGGCATTACGCAAAAGAAACTCTCGCACAATTTCAGACAGCGAGTGCTGATCTAGCTCAAGCGATGAAAGCGGATGCAAGCTCAGATTATTCAGTACAACCTCAGCCCAAATATCAAGAACAATTTTCATTGCACCGCGCAAATGAAACTTTAAATTCAGACAGTGAAGCACGAACCCAGCATGCACCGACAGAATTATTAACTGATTTTAACGCTAGTCGTCCACAAGCTGTTCACTATGCAGATCAAACACCAAAATATAATGGTTCTGCTCAATTAAATAATGCTTTAAAAACTTATTTAGCTCCACTTCGCGACCAACCTGCTAGTTTTTCGGTAAATGAGGATGTTGAGCCAGTTGCTAAAGTAGATGAATTTCCATTAGGTATCGCAATTGCTCAACTGCATGGAATTTATATTTTAGCTCAGAATACAGAAGGGCTTATTATTGTTGATATGCATGCGGCACATGAACGTATTTTATTACAGCAAATGAAAAATGCTTGGGATAAACCTGAATTTTGGACATCTCAGCAACTGCTTATACCTAAGGTGATTTCCATTAGTCGTATGCAAGCTGTTAGGGTCGAAGAATTAAAACCTCAGCTTGAGCGCTTAGGTTTGGAAATTGATTTATATGGTGATGAGCAAGTTATTATTCGCGGTGTGCCAGCCATATTACAAAAAGCTGATTTTGAAAATCTTATTCCAGAACTTTTAAATGATTTAGATCCGAATGATGAAGCACAAGGATTACTTCAAAAAAGAGATGAGTTGTTAGCGGGAATGGCATGTCATGGGGCAGTGCGTGCACATCGACAACTCAGCCTTTCAGAAATGAATGCTTTACTTCGTCAAATGGAACAAACCGAATTTGCGAGCCAATGTAACCATGGGCGGCCAACTTGGCGTGCATTTCCATTATCTCAACTAGATAAATTATTTGCTCGAGGAGAGTAGTTTTACATGTCAAATCAATTGCCCGTCATCAATTTAATGGGACCAACTGCGAGCGGGAAAACCGCTTTGGCATGTGAATTATACGAGCGTGGAAATTTTGAACTAATTTCTGTTGATTCCGCTCTTGTCTATAAAGATATGGATATTGGCACGGCTAAACCAACTCGTGAAGAGCAAGAACTCTATCCTCATCATCTTATTGATATTATTACTCCTCTTGAAGTTTACTCAGCTGCTCAGTTTGTTGATGATTCCTGCAAATTAATTGATGACATGCATTCACGTGGGAAAACTCCTATTTTAGTAGGAGGGACAATGTTATATTTCAAGGCATTGTTAGAAGGATTATCTGGTAATTTACCAAGTGCTGATGCTGAAGTTCGGGCAGCAATTGAACAAAAAGCGTTAAACGAAGGATGGCAAGCGGTTTATGATGAACTGGTTTCTGTAGATCCTGCTGCCGCAATAAAGTTTAATGTAACTGATAAGCAACGAATTATTCGGGCTCTGGAAGTTTATAAAATTACGGGTGAACCAATCACTAAATTGCAGGCAGAACAACCAAAAAACGTACCATATCGATACATATTTCATAACTACGCTTTACTTCCAGATCGGGTAGAATTACATCAACGCATTGAGCAAAGATTAAGCAAAATGTGGGATATCGGTTTTTTGAGTGAAGTTGAAGCTCTAATTGAAAAATACGATTTAGATGAAAATTTACCCTCAATGCGTTCGGTGGGTTATCGACAAGCACTAGAATTTCTATTAAAAAGTGACTTAAGTCTCAAAAGTAAACGTGAAATGGAGGATAAAGCTTTATTTGCAACACGACAACTTGCCAAACGTCAATATACGTGGTTACGTTCTTTGCAAGAAATACACGATTTTAAAACTTACTTGACGATAAAGCAGGCGAAAGAAGACTTGCGAAACTCTTATGGATAAAGCAAAATTTGCACACTGTCTTTTTATAATTTTTAGTTGAAAAATAAAGATAGTTTTTTTGCGCTGATTTAAAAATTTTTTTTGGAGTTAAAAATGTCTAAAGGTCAAACTTTACAAGATCCGTTCTTAAATTCTCTCCGTAAAGAACGTATCCCTGTTTCTATTTTCCTTGTGAACGGTATTAAATTACAGGGTCATATTGAATCTTTTGACCAATATGTTGTTTTATTAAAAAATACTGTAAGTCAAATGGTTTACAAGCACGCGATTTCAACTGTTGTTCCAGCACGTAATCCACGTCCAGCAGGCGCACAAGGTACAGGCTTCCCAGCACAAGGTGGCACTCAAGGCGGTTTTGGTGGTCAAGGTAGCGGCTTTGGCGGCGCTCAAGGTGGCTTCGGTGGCGCTCAAGGCGGCTTCGGTGGCGCTCAAGGTGGCTTCGGTGGTCAAGGTAGTTTCGGTGGTCAAGGCGGTGGCTTCGGTGGTCAAGGTGGCTTCGGTGGTCAAGGTGGCTTCGGCGGCCAAGGCGGTTTCGGCGGTCATCAAGGTGGTTTTGACAACGATTCTAAATTTGAAGATGGTCAAGACGACGAAAATAATCGTTAATTGAAATCTAAAAAAGAAGCCAGTCAGATAATGACTGGTTTTTTTATGTGTATTTAAAAGTTAATCCAAAGCATTTAAACGGTCATGGATAGCGATTTGGCCATGATGACTAATATATTTAAATAGATAGGGCTTTAATTAATGATATTAATATTAGCTGCTGCTTTGAGCAGTGTCTTGGTGTCTATCCTATTAAAAAATTTAAAGAAAAAAGGTTATCCGCCATTACAGATGATTGCATGGAACTATGCAAGTGCTAGTCTTCTTTGCTTTTTGTGGTTTCAGCCCGATATCCAACATGTTTCAATAATGCATACTCCATGGTGGTTAATCCTTGCCTTGGGGGTAATTTTACCTAGTATTTTTTTATGTCTTGCTAAATCACTAGAATATGCAGGAATTGTTAAAACTGAACTTGCACAGCGCCTTTCAGTTGTTCTTTCTTTGCTTGCAGCATATTTCTTTTTTCATGAGCAATTTAATGCATTAAAACTATGGGGAATAGGTTTAGGAATTCTTGCAGTTTTACTTGTTTTATTTGGACAAATGAAGTCTTTTTCCAATCATCAATCTAGAAAAGCAATTCTTGCTTTATTAAGTGTTTGGTGTGGTTATGCGGCAGTAGATATTCTTTTAAAATATACAAGTAGTTTAGGCCTTCAGTTTACACTTACTTTAAATCTTATTTTTATTACAGCTTTTATATTGTCGATTTCATATTTATTACTACAGAAGACTCAAAAGTGGCAGTTTAAAAGTACGATAGCTGGGTTAATATTAGGCATACTCAATTTTTCAAATATTGCTTTATATGTAAAAGCTCATATTCTTTTAAAAGATTCACCTGCAATTGTTTTTGCAAGCATGAATATTCTTGTTGTGTTATTTGGAATTCTAAGCGGAGTGATTTTATATAAAGAAAAATTAAAATGGCCTACTATTTTGGGGATTCTTTTAGGAATAAGCGGAGTAGTGTGTTTAGCTAGCGCAATGGCTTGATAGTTCAAGAGAATAGAATCTCTTGAACTATAGAGGTTTTATTATAAATAGGTAAAAATTACTTCATCTGGCAGTCGTGATTTAGGAAGTTTGGCATTAAAGTCATTTTCACTGCGATAGCCTAAAGAAACGATTACAGAGCTTCGTAAACCTTTTTCAGTTAAACCGAGCTCGGTATTTAGAACTTCTTCATCAAATCCCCCCATCGGAGTTGCATCAATGCCCTCTAAACCGGCAGCAAACAGTAACTGTCCTAAAGCAATGAATGTTTGATTTTCCATCCATCCAAATAAATTTTTCTGCTCATTTCTATAAAATTCGACATAACCATGGCGAGTATCTTTTTGCCCTAATTTTGCTTTTTCATCTTTAAAACGGCCACTTAAATCATCTTGTTCAAGCAATTGATTTAAGTACTCAGATGAAATGTCTGTTTTTGTACAGAATACAAGTGTATGTGATGATTCGAGTACTTTAGGTGCATTGTAAGCATATTTACCTGTTAGTGCTTTTGCGATTCGTTCTTTAGCTGCAAGATTATCTGCCACTACGAAATGCCAAGGCTGAATATTCACTGAGGAAGGGGTAAAACGTAAAATTTCTAATAATTTATTGAGTTTTTCTTGAGGGATTTTCTTTTCAGGATCATATGCTTTTGTTGTGTAGCGACTTTTAACCGTATTTAATAAATCCATACTTTACTCCATATCAATCTTATTGCAATTGAGAGACTTTAATCTTTGGCATCATACGCTATTTTATTCAAAGATATTTGCTCTTTAATTTGATAAAAAATGTATTGCAGTAATATAGAAATTAAATATTTTTTTATAAATATATATTTCTAAATTAGTATGTCCAGTCAATTAACTTTAGCTGTGGAGCATTGTCAGTAGGATCAATTTCCAAAATCTGGGCTTGATGCTCTCTCCAATCGCCAAGTACGATGCGTTGCTTATGTTGTAATTTATGAATTGAAGGGCGGTGTGTATGACCATGAATAAGTGTATCTATATCTGCTAAAGCAGAAATAACAGCTTGTTCATTCACATCCATAATTTCATAGCTTTTTTGCTGTTTATCTGCGGAGCTTCTTTTTCGAAAACCATTAACCAGTTTGGTGCGAAAACTCAGTGGTGTACGGCGTAAAAAAGCGACTAAGAGCGGATTTCTAATAATTTTTTTAAATCTTTGATAGGAAATATCATCTGTACATAGTGCATCACCATGTTCTAGGCGGTACTGATGTCCAGCAATAGTGAGATAATAAATATCGGGTAGTAATACACCATTAAATTTATTGAGGAATACTTGATTTAAAGCAAAATCACGGTTGCCTACTTGAAAGTAAACCCGATTTCCTTTTTTGTTAAAGTCTTTTAATGCTTCAATAATTTCATCGAGCCATGGTGCCGAGTAATCATCGCCAATCCAAGCATTAAACCAGTCACCTAAAATATAAAGCTGTGTTTGTTTATTTTGATAATGCACCAATAAATCTAAAAACCCTCGAACAAGTCGAGGGTGTTCAGGTGACAAGTGTAAATCAGAGATAAACAGATAGGTCACAGCTTATTCCTAAAATTATTCAGAAATAATTTTAGCAGATTCGATTACCACGTTTTCTAAAGGAACGTCAGCGTGGTAACCACGGTTGCCAGTGCGAACGCCTTTGATCGCTTCAACAACATCCATACCTTCAACAACTTTACCAAATACAGCATAACCCCAACCTTGAGCAGTTTTAGAGGTATGGTTTAAGAAAGAGTTGTTTTTTACGTTAATGAAGAACTGTGCAGAAGCAGAGTGAGGTGCTTGAGTACGTGCCATAGCAATCGTACCAACGTCATTGCTTAAACCATTGTCAGCTTCGTTTTCGATAGAATCACGAGTTGCTTTTTCTTTGAAGTTTTCATCCATCCCGCCACCTTGGATCATGAAGCCATCAATGACACGGTGGAAAATAACGCCGTCATAAAAACCGTCACGTACATATTCTAAAAAGTTTGCTACTGTTTTTGGTGCTTTTTCAGTATTTAGTTCAAGAACAATACGACCTTTATTGGTGTTTAATTCGACTTGAGGAAAACTCATTACATTAATCTCCTAAACATGGGCTTATGACCATGGGTTTTTGGTTGAGAGAAGCATAAGCAAACTGTAAACTACAAGGCAAGTAAAAAACGTTAAAATCTTTGTGAAAAATGAAGATAGCGTTTAAATTTTTCGAAATTTATCTACAAAGAAGTGATTGATACACTATGAAGCCTAATGATGTTGTCTCGAACCTGCCAAATAACCCGACACCGAATACTCATGCCTCTGTCGATTCTGCGCAGCAAGAACAACAGGCTGGATTAGATTTTGTTCGCCAAGTCATTACGGATGATTTGGCTACAGGACGTGCAAAACAGATCGTAACGCGTTTTCCACCAGAACCAAATGGTTATTTACATATTGGCCATGTAAAAGCGATTTGCTTGAACTTTGGTGTGGCTGAAGAGTTTAATGGTTTGTGTAATTTGCGTTTTGACGATACAAACCCTGATGCTGAAGAACAAGAGTATGTTGACGGTATTGCTAACGATGTGAAATGGCTTGGTTTTAACTGGAATGGTGAACCACGCTATGCATCGGGTTATTTTGATCAATTATATGCATGGGCAGTTCAACTTATTGAACAAGGCGATGCATATGTAGATTTACAGTCTCCAGAAGAAATTAAGTTAAATCGTGGCAGCTTTGTTGAGCCAGGTAAAAACTCTCCATACCGTGATGCATCTATTGAAGAGAATCTTGCTCGCTTTGAAAAAATGCGTAGCGGTGAGTTTAAAGAGGGTGAAGCAGTTTTACGTGCCAAGATTGATATGGCAAGTAACAATGTACATATGCGTGATCCGATTTTATATCGCGTATTGCATTCAGAGCATCACCAAACTGGCGATAAATGGAAAATCTACCCAATGTATGACTATGCTCATCCATTGTCTGATGCCATTGAAGGAATTACCCATTCGCTTTGTACATTAGAATTCCAAGATCACCGTCCGTTTTATGACTGGATTGTTGAAAAAGTAAAATCTAAAGCTGTTCCACATCAATACGAATCTTCACGTTTAAACGTGGATTACACCATCACATCAAAACGTAAATTACGTAAATTGGTGGAAGGTGCTTATGTAAATGGTTGGGATGATCCACGTATGCCAACCGTAGTTGGTATGCGCCGTCGTGGTTTTACACCAGAAGGCTTACGTGATTTTTGTAAGCGTGTAGGCGTATCAAAAACTGATGGTATTGTTGATGTTGCAATGCTTGAGTTTTGTATTCGCCAATCTTTAGAAAATACTGCTGCACGTGGTATGGCTGTTTTAAGCCCACTTAAAGTGACTTTAACTAACTTACCTGAAGATATGGATCTTACGCATGCTCGCCATCCTAATGTAGATATGGGTGATCGCGTGATTCCTTTAACCAAGGAAATCTATATAGACCGTAAAGACTTTGAGGAAGTACCGCCAAAAGGCTTTAAACGTTTAATTCCTGATGGTGAAGTGCGTTTACGCCATGCTTACGTGATTAAATGTGATGAAGTTATTAAAGATGCAAATGGTGACGTAATTGAGTTGAAATGTTCAATTGACCCTGAAACTCTAGGAAAGAATCCGGAAGGACGTAAAGTAAAAGGGGTGATTCACTGGGTATCTGCAACTAAAGGTATTCCTGCTGAAGTGCGTATTTACGACCGTTTGTTTACTGAAGCCGCACCTGATGCAGATGATGACTTCTTGGCAAATCTTAATCCTGAATCATTGAAAGTGGTACAAGCTGTCATTGAGCCAGCTTTGGCACAAGCGAATCCAGAAGACCGTTTCCAATTTGAGCGTGAAGGTTATTTCGTTGCAGATCAATATGATCATTCACCAGAAAAACCGGTTTTCAACCGTATTCTTGATTTAAAAGATAGCTTCAAGCCTGAGAAAAAGTAAGACGAACAACATGTTGTGAGTAAACAACAGATATAAAAAAGCCCAACTCAGTTGGGCTTTTTTATTTGGATGTCTTCTCATATTTTCTTTTTCTTTATGATTTATATCCTTGGCAAATTAGCTTAGGATGGATTAATCACATAAAAATAAAGAATCAAGATAATAAGGAGAATACATGAAAGCAATAAATAAGTATTAACCGTATTAAAGCTTTTTATAAATTTCCAGATATCCATAGTAAATCAACGTATATTTTGTGTTACAAATTAATAATACACTGAAAACTTTATTAAATGTTTGTTAAGAACGAACATGGCATTCACTTTGTTTGAAAAATAAGCAAACAATAATACCAAATGATAAAATTTAGTATTTGTGCCTATTAAGAACTTTATAATTTATCCACTATATCCAATTCGTTTAAGAAATTTTTGAATAACATCAAAAGCAGCATGTTCGAGGTTTTGAGCATATTGCTGATTTTCTTCGCGCAGTTTCGGAATGGAAATATTAGCATTGCGAAGTTCACATGTATGGCCAATTAACCATTTCTCAAAATTTTCTTCAGTCGTTTCAATATGGAATTGCAAGGCAAGAATATTATTTCCGACTTCAAATGCCTGATTGGTATAAATCTCTGAACTTGCTAATAGCACCGCATTTTCAGGAAGGTCGAAAGTGTCACCATGCCAATGTAGAACATGGACATTATTAAGCAAAGCAGATAATACTTGATTAGGACGTAAACTTAAGCTGAGTGGACCCCAGCCAATTTCTTTTTGATGTCCTGCATATACTTTTGCACCAAGCGCATGAGCAATAAGCTGTGCACCCAAACAAATACCAAGTGTAGGTTTATCTGCTGCTAGACGTTGTTTAAGTAAAGCAATTTCGTCTTTTAAAAATGGATAATCTTCAGTTTCATAAACCCCGATTGGACCACCTAAAATAATAGTTAATCCATCGTGTGCAAAAGCAGCAGTTAAATCATCTACACCCGCCTCAAAATAACGAACGCGAAATCCAAGTTGATAAAAGACATCTTCTAATGAACCTAAGTCTTCGAAAGCAAGATGCTGAATGGCATAAATAGTTTTAGGGAAGGCGTTTGTTGTGTTCATACAAATGATTCATAGAAGATCAATAGGTGGAGTATAGCGATAAATATAAAGAAGAAAATATCTGTATAAATCGTCAATACCTGAAAATTGATATTTTTCGTTAAGATAATATTGTTATACAAGGGATTATCTATTTTTCAATAAATCTCTTTGCATATTCCATTGCTTAAAATAATATCTTTTGAGTTTCTTCAAAATCTATATTTGAAAGTTGATGCTCATCCTTTAGATTAACTCCTGAGAAACCAAGTTGTTTGGATTTTTTCATTAAAGCGATTAAGCGTTGTACTGCAACTGGAATACTTAAACCTGCTGAGCGAACATTAGAAATACAATTACGTTTGGCATCGAGGCAGCCTGAATATGCATTCCATGTGTAGTAAATTCCCATACTATCAGGAGAGCTTAAACCAGGACGCTCACCGATTAGCATCACAAGCATGGATGCTTTAAAGATTTCTGCAACTTCATCGCCTAAAGCAACTCTGCTTCCTGTTGCAAGTACAATTGGGGCAAGGCTCCATTTTTCTTGCTGAATTTGTTCACTTAGCGCTGTAATGAATGGGATGGCATTTGCTTCAATTGCTCTTACTGAGAGTCCATCACCGACCACAATACAAACATCGTATTGTTGAGGGGCTTCTGCATACTTCTTAATTAAGACATCTTTTGATTGATCTGAAAGCTGACGACCTAAATCTGGTCGTTTAAGATAGATTTCCTTATTAGGGGCTTTGCTTTGGACATGAAGACTTTGCAGCTGTCTTTGCGCTAATTGCTCAGATAAATATGAAACATCCATATCTTGATAAACCGCATCTTTTGCTTGTGCATGAGACAACTGGAACTCAAGTAAAGCGCGTGTTGGGATACTACAACCAGCGCGTCCTAATGCAATGCGAGCATCAGTAAATTGTTTAAGTTTTTCCCACTGATCTTGATGGGGACTTGATGGATATTGAATATCACGATTAAGTTTCATGGTGTTCTCCCTAATTCATCAGCAGACGAGAGAATTGATCGGGCATGTGGTCTGCCCAACAGATTTGAGAGTTTTGTTGTTTAAAAATACCTTGCTGTTCAAGCCAAGCTGAAAACTCAGGAGCAGGTTTTAAACCTAGGAGTTGTCTTAAATAGAGGGCATCATGGAACGAGGTCGTTTGATAATTGAGCATGACATCATCTGAACCCGGAATTCCCATAATAAAATTAATGCCCGCGGCGCCAAATAGAGTAAGGAGAACATCCATATCATTTTGGTCAGCATCAGCATGGTTGGTGTAACAAATATCGCAGCCCATCGGCACACCAAGCAACTTACCGCAGAAATGATCTTCTAAGCCTGCACGTATAATTTGTTTGCCGTTAAAGAGGTATTCGGGGCCAATAAAACCGACGACAGTATTCACTAAAAGCGGGTTATATTTACGGGCCACGGCATAGGCACGCGTTTCTAATGTTTGCTGATCAACACCGTGATGTGCATTGCTTGATAAAGCGCTGCCTTGACCAGTTTCAAAGTACATAACATTTTGTCCAATGGTCCCGCGTTTAAGTGCGAGCGTGGCTTCATATCCTTCTTGTAATAAATCGAGTGAAATTCCAAAACCTTCATTAGCCAGCTGTGTACCAGCGATTGATTGAAACATTAAATCAATTGGCACATTTTTTTCAGCGAGTTGAATACCTGAGCTGATATGTGTGAGTACACAAGATTGCGTCGGGATTTGATATTCCTGAATCACATGATCAAGTAACTTCAGTAGCTCTGATAAATTATGCAAGTTATCCGTTGCGGGGTTGATGCCAATCACGGCGTCACCATTACCATACATCAAGCCATCTAAAATACTGGCAGAAATACCAAGAACATCGTCGGTAGGGTGATTAGGTTGTAAACGGGTAGAAAGATGGCCTTTTAAACCGATTGTGTTGCGAAATTGGGTGACTACTTCACATTTGCTGGCGACATAAATCAAATCTTGATTGCGCATAATTTTGCTTACAGCAGCCACCATTTCTGGAGTTAAACCTGATGCTAATGCCTTTAAGCTTTCGGCAGTGGCTTCTTCGCCAAGTAACCAATTTCGAAAATCGCCTACTGTAAAGTGTGAAATAGGGGCGAAGGCAGCCGGATCATGTTCATCAATAATTAAACGGGTAATTTCATCGGTTTCGTAATCGACTACAACTTCATTTAAAAAGGTTTTAAGTGGTACATCGGCCAAAGTCATTTGTGCCGCAACATGTTCGGTTGCGTCTCTGGCGGCTACACCTGCTAACTCATCGCCAGAACGTAACGGCGTTGCTTTTGCCATCAAGGTCTTCAAGTCAGCAAAGTGATACTGTTGATTGGCGACAATATTGCGATAACTCATAGTTGCATCCTTTTTATAGTTCTTGTTCTGCGGCTTTAATATTTGCAAACTCTTCTTCTGGTGTACCTTTCACTAAATGATAACGGCTATAGAATAAAAAGTAAGCAATAAATACGATATAAATAGCGGCAGCAATAAACCAAACTTTCGGATTGACAACGAAGCCTGCGACCACAGCAGCGACTGCTAGAATCAAGGCAATACTTGAAGTAACGACTCCCCCTGGAGTTTTATAAGGACGAGGCATGTCGGGTTTAGATAGGCGTAGTTTGATGTGGGACAAAAGAATCAACACATAAGAAATAGTTGCACCGAACACGGCAATTAAAATCAGTGAATCGCCTTCTTTGGTGAGTGAAAGCAAGAACCCGATAATACCCGGAATAATAATTGCGAGATAAGGGGCTTTATTTTTATTGGTTAAAGAGAGTGAAGTAGGTAAGTAACCAGCACGAGAGAGTGCAAAAATTTGACGCGAATAGGCATAGATAATTGAAAAGAAACTCGCAATTAAACCTGCTAAACCCACAAAGTTAACAAAAGTCGCAAGCCAAGTGTTGGTGCCATAAACTTTAACGAGAGCATCGACGAGGGGAGCGCCTGAGTTTTGCAAAGTACTTGCACCTGCTGCGCCTGCACCCAAGAATAAAATGAGCATAGCAAACGCCGTTAAGATGAGCATTGCACCAATTAAACCGCGAGGGAGAGATTTAGCTGGGTCTTTTGCTTCTTCGGCTGCTAATGGCACACCTTCAACTGCAAGGAAAAACCAGATAGCAAAAGGAACTGCAGCCCAAATACCCAAATAGCCATGAGGTAAAAAAAGACTTGCACCAACACCTGTACCAACTGGGATATCAAACAAATTTTGTGCATTAAAGTGTGGAATCATTGCGACAATAAACACAATAAGGGCAATAGCAGCGACAAGGGTAATTGCGAACATAATTTTTAAGGCTTCGCCGGCACCTTTGAGATGTATGCCCATAAAAATGGCGTAACAGGCGAGGTAAATCATCCAACCATTAATACCAAATAGAGATTCACAATAACCGCCAATAAACACGGCAATCGCCGCAGGTGCAATTGCGTATTCAATTAGAATTGCTGTTCCTGTTAAATAGCCCCCAAAAGGACCAAACGCAGCACGTGCAAAACTATAACCGCCACCTGCTGTCGGCATCATGGTGGACATTTCTGACATGGAAAGACACAGACACAGATACATGATTGCAGCGAGGGCAGTTGCAATAAACATACCACCCCAACCACCTTGAGCAATACCGAAGTTCCAACCTGCAAAATCACCAGATATCACATAAGCCACGCCTAAACCAATCAGGAGTAACCAACCAACGGTACCTTGTTTGAGTTGACGCTGAGCAAAATATTCTGCTGACGAGACTTCTGTCTTTGAGGAAATAACGGAAGCTGTTTCTGGTTGATTCATACAAGACTCCTGCGAGTGGATTTGTATGAATTAATGCAAAAGCAATGCCTAAATGAAGCGCCTCAGGGAGTAGATGGAACTTTTTTGTTCTAAATGATAAAAATTCAATCTTAACAATCGGGAATAAAGAAACCAGTAATCTAAATTACTGGCTTCTTATATAATTAGGCATCTTATTTCTTTGTAGTGTTGATAGCTTGGTATCAACTTGGTGCGAAACTTAGAAGAAGCCCATTGGTTTAGTTGAATAACTCACCAACAAGTTTTTAGTTTGTTGATAGTGATCTAGCATCATCTTATGGTTTTCACGGCCAATACCAGATTTCTTGTAACCACCAAATGCAGCATGTGCAGGGTAGATGTTATAGCAGTTTGTCCAGACACGACCAGCTTCAATAGCACGACCAGCACGGTAAGAAATATGTGCTGAACGTGACCAAACGCCAGCACCTAAACCATACATGGTGTCATTAGCAATTTTGATTGCATCGTCAAAGTCTTTGAACGTTGTCACAGCAAGTACAGGTCCAAAAATTTCCTCTTGGAAAACTTGCATGCCATTGTGACCTTTAAAAATAGTTGGATCGACATAGTAACCATCGCCTACTTCTTTACGACCACTACCGCCTAGTAAGAGTTCTGCACCTTCTTCACGACCCGTGTTAATACAACGTAAGATTTTCTCTTGTTGTTGTAGAGATGCTTGAGCACCAATCATGGTTTCAGTATCAAGAGGATGGCCAGTTTTAATACGTTTTACACGTTCGACAGCCATCTCTAAGAACTGATCAGCAATGCTTTCTTGTACTAAAGCACGAGAAGGGCAAGTACATACTTCACCTTGGTTTAAGGCAAACATGGCAAAACCTTCAAGCGTTTTTTCTAAGAAATCATCTTCTTTATCCATGATATCTTCAAAGAAAAGGTTTGGTGACTTACCGCCAAGTTCTAAGGTGACTGGAATAATATTTTCGGTCGCATATTGCATCACCATTTGTCCAGTTTGAGTTGATCCTGTGAACGCGATTTTAGCAATACGTGGGTTTGTTGCTAAAGGACGGCCGACTTCTGAACCGAAACCATTCACAATATTGAGGACACCCGGCGGTAGAATGTCTTGGATCAGTTCAGCAACCAACAAAATACCCACGGGCGTTTGTTCAGCCGGTTTAATTACCACACAGTTACCTGCTGCTAAAGCAGGTGCAAGTTTCCATGCTGCCATCAAAATCGGGAAGTTCCATGGAATAATTTGACCAACTACACCGAGTGGTTCATGGAAATGATAAGCAATGGTATCTTCATCAATTTCCGAGATGCCGCCTTCTTGAGCACGAATACATCCAGCGAAATAACGGAAATGGTCAATCGCAAGTGGAAGGTCCGCTGCTAAAGTTTCACGGACTGCTTTACCGTTATCCCAAGTTTCTGCAACAGCAAGCATTTCAAGATTTGCTTCTAAACGATCAGCAATTTTTAAAAGGATATTCGAGCGTACTGTTGGTGATGCTTTATTCCATGTTGCTTTTGCTTTGTGCGCTGCATCTAGAGCGAGCTCAATATCTTCAGCACTAGAACGTGGAATACGTGTAAAAGCTTTTCCGTCAACAGGAGATACATTGTCAAAATACGCACCCTTTACAGGTGCCACCCATTCACCGCCAATAAAATTTTCATATTGTGATTTGAATTGAACTTTTGAGCCTGGTTGATTTGGATCGATATAGCGCATATAAATATTCCTTTGCTTTTTAGGACTAAAGACTAACAAGAACCCTGTCAGTAGGTACTTTCGTACTTTGTATAATTAGGATATAAAGAAGAAGGTTGGAGAAAGGTTGGAATAGAAATGTGGATATATAAGGAATTTACAAATGTTCACAAAAAAGGATTTATTGCAGCAACGGACGTTGATTGATCAACTGCGCACGCAAAATAGTCTCTCTCCTCAAAATGCTGCCAAACTCGGCCAAAGTATCGCAAGTTCGTGGGAACGATCAGCTTCTGCTGCGATTCCTAAAGAGCGTTTTGCGGCTCCATTAGTCGAAAAAAAATCTGCTTCACAAAATGCTTTAGATATGGCTTTAAGCCAATGTGCCGACGACTTACGTCATATTGCAGAGCAATCTTCTATGGTGATTGCTGTCGGTGATATTGGCAGTACGATTATCTGGACGGCACCAAGTGCTCAAATGCAAAGTGCTGCTGAGCGTGTACATTTTGTACAAGGTGGTCAGTGGCGTGAAGAATTTGTTGGCACCAATGCCTTGGCTTTATCTTTAAAAACTCAACAATCAAGTTGTGTTTTTTCTAATGAACATTACATGGAGTCAATTCATGATTGGGTGTGTTATGCCGCACCGATTATCGACCCATATTCAAAACAGACGTTAGGCGTCGTTGATCTATCAACCACGTGGAAGAACCATAATAGTTTAGGAATTCTGGCTGCTGAACGTTGTGCATCCATTATTCAGTCTGCTTTGCTAGAGCAGCAGCGTCACCATTTACACATCCGGGCATTTTCGACGCCGCAAGTTAAATTTAACGGTAAAAGCTTGTTATTAACGCCGCGTCAAATTGAAATTTTAACCATCTTGGCCTTATGTCCGCATGGTTTAACTTTAGAGCATCTTTATCAGGCGCTCTATGGCGAACGTAAAGTCAGCATGGGCACACTTAAAGCTGAAATGTCTCAACTAAGAGATATTTTGGGAGGTTTACTTGGTTCACGCCCATATCGTTTGCTGGTGCATGTTGAAGCTGATTTTTTACAAGCTGAACAGGCACTCGATGCAGGATATGCCGCATCTGCTTTGCAGCTTTACACAGGCGTGTTTCTGGCAAAAACTGAAAGTCCATTTTTATGCGCATGGCGCGACTGCCTTGAATCACGTTTAAGCGATGCAATTTTTAAAACCCAAGAAACAGATTTACTGTTAAAGCATTTAGCTCATTTCCCTGAAGCAATCGATGCGGTAGAACGCCTTATGGAGCTATTACCGAGCGAACATCCTGCGCATCAACTGCTGGTGAAATACCTTGACTCACCTAAGCTTAGTTAAGTAATTTTTTGATCCAGCCACTGGAATAATTGTTGATAGACTTGTTCTCGTACTGGCTGGGCCGAAAGGACTAAGTCATGCAACCCATTGTGAATAGAGACTATAGAAACATCGCCTTTAATTTTTTTACCATGTTTTTCAATGTCTTTAACATCTAAAATCACGTCACTTTGAGTTGCATCTGGACCCCATTTGCGCGGGTTTTTAGTTTGATGCGAATGCATAATCAGTGCGGGAACGTTTAGTTTAACCCCGCGATGAATCTCTTTTTGTGCCGTATGAATCGCATGTACAAAACTGAGTTGAACTGTAGGGGCAGAGGTTGGTTTCCAGTCAAGGTTAAACTCCCATTCACCTTTGAGCTGCTTGTGAAGACTGGTGGTATACCATTTGTTTAATTGGCTTGGGAATTTAACTTTTGGTAGATATTTTCCTACTCGACTGAGCATTGGAATACCAAATTTCTTTTCGATTAGACTTAAATTAAAGTCGTAAAACGGACTATTTGCCCATAGCGCTTTAATAAGAGGATGATCTGGATGGTGGGCAGCATAAAGTGTTGCTGTCAAACCACCAGTTGAATGACCTGCGAGTAAAACCTGAGTGTGTTGCTCTTCGCCAATAATCTGTAATGCTTGAGTAATTTCGGAGTCGTATTCATTTAAATCGAGCACATTATAGAAAATTTGATGAGGCAGCTTTGAGCGGCCATATTTTCTTAAATCAAGTGCATAGAAGTCATAACCATGAGCATTAAATTGCTCAGCCATTTCGGTTTGAAAGAAATAGTCTAAAAAACCATGAATATATAGTACGGCTTTTTGAGTAGATTGAGCAGCTTTTTTACGGACTAAGGTGGCTACAACTTTCCCTTCATAATCATCAGGAAAACTAAGTGTGAGCTGTTCGTAACCCGTGCCTAAAATATCTGGAACATAAGTTTGATTAGCTAAAGATGTATTCATTTTTATCGAGCTATTGTAATTAAGACATGCAGAGTATCCTTCAATGAAATGGGCGAATTGTCAATTAGGTTTAGAGAGGGTTGGAGTTTAGGTTCTAAAAAAAGGGAATACCGCTGGAGCTAAGTATTCCCCAAAAAAGTAAGTCAACGGTCGGAGGGATTTGACTTACTAGAGGGATATGCCATTACATCAGTATTAAAGTGCTGCTTTGAAAATCTCCACAACTTGTGCATGATTTGCTTTACGAGGGTTGGTGAGCATACATGCATCTTTTTGAGCATTATCTGCCATCACCGCAAGGTCTTCAATTTTCACACCAAGCTCTGTTAAACCAGATGGAATACCAATTGATGAAGACAGTTTACGAATGGCATCAATTGCAGCATAGGCAGCTTCTGTTACGGTGAGTCCGTGAGTATTTACACCCATTAACTCTGCGATTTTTGCGTAGCGATCTGGGCAAGCAATTAAATTAAATTCACAGACGTGTGGTAACAAGATTGCATTACATACGCCGTGCGGGAGGTTGTAGAAACCGCCTAACTGGTGCGCCATTGCGTGAACATAACCTAAAGATGCGTTGTTAAATGCCATGCCAGCCAAATATTGTGCATAGCTCATTGCATCACGCGCTTCGATGTTTTCGCCATTTGCGACAGCAGGTTGTAACCATTGACTAATCATCGTAATGGCTTTTTCTGCACAAGCATCGGTAATTGGGTTTGCTGCCGTAGAAACATATGCTTCAACTGCATGGGTTAATGCATCCATACCTGTTGCAGCGGTTAAACCAGCAGGTTTTGCAATCATGAGTTTCGGGTCATCGATCGCAATAAGTGGAGTACAACGCCAGTCAACAATCGCCATTTTTACGTGAGTGTCTGTATTGGTAATAATACAAAAACGGGTCATTTCAGATGCAGTACCAGCAGTTGTGTTCACTGCAATTAACGGTGTCATTGGCACTTTACTTTTATCGATGCCTTCGTAGTCACGAATATGACCACCACCCGCAGTGACTAACCCAATCCCTTTTGCACAGTCGTGAGATGAACCACCACCTAGAGAGACAATAAAGTCACAGCCATTTTCATTATAGGCATTTACGCCATTATGAACATTAATATCGGTTGGGTTAGGTTCTGCACCTGGGAATATATGGCTCGCGACGCCTGCTTCTGTTAAATAGTTCGCGATAAGATCTGCAACACCAAATTTAAATAAGCCTTCATCGGTCACAATTAATGCTTTTTTTGCCCCAAGGTTTTGTGCCTTTGTACCAATTTCTTTAGCACATCCTGGTCCAAAGAGTGATACGCATGGAATATAAAAACCGTTTGTTTGATCTGCAATATTTTTAAAAGCCATGGAGTGATTCCTTCTTCCATAAATCCATTGTTTGTTATTAAAGGTGAGCCTCACCATGGCCTTAGTATTGTGATGTGAAGTTTATTTTCCTACCTACCAAAAACCTACCAAATATTATTTTGTTTTTAATTATTGATTTATATGTGCTTTTTAGAAAGTTTGGCACATTCATTTAATTTTTTCGGGAAAATCGTTAAGCTATGGGCTGTTAAAGATGTACATATGAGATTATGAAACAGGAAACTGCGCTTAAACTGCTTAAAGCAGGTGAAAATGTCTTTTTAACCGGTTCGGCTGGTGCAGGGAAAACCTATACACTTAATCAGTACATCCAATACCTCAAAGCACGTAAAGTGCCTGTGGCAATTACGGCATCTACAGGTATTGCAGCAACACATATGAACGGTATGACCATTCATACATGGGCTGGCATTGGCATTAAAGATCTGTTAACTGACGACGATCTAAAACGCATGAAAGAGCGTAAATATCTCAAGGAACACCTTGAAAATGCGCAAGTTCTTGTGATTGATGAAATCTCGATGCTACATGCGAAGCAGCTCAATCTGGTCAATCAGGTTCTAAAATATTTTAAAGAAAGTGATGAAGCATTCGGCGGTATTCAAGTTATTGTGGCTGGAGATTTCTTCCAGTTGCCGCCTGTAGGGCGTAATGGTGAAGCCAACCGTGATAAGTTCTGTTTTATGTCAGATGCATGGGTCGAAGCCAAATTCCGTGTATGTTATTTAACAGAACAGCACCGTCAAGATGATGAAATTCTGAACCAGATTTTAAACGCTATTCGTGCGCAAAATATTCAACCCGATCATTTGCAAGCACTGCGTCAATCACGCTCGCATGATATTGGTGAGACCTTTACTCGTCTTTATACGCACAATATGGATGTCGACAACATCAATTATCAGCATTTAAATGAAATTGATAACGAAGGGCATCAATTCAATGCTGTTTTAGATGGTAATGAAAAGTTATTAGAAACTTTAAAATCTTCAGTTCGTGCGCCAGAAGAGCTAACCCTTAAAAAACATGCCAAAGTTATGTTTGTAAAAAATAACTTTGATATGGGTTATATCAATGGAAGCTTGGGTGAAGTCATCGGCTTTGAAGAAGATGATGAAAATGGCTTACTGCCCAAAGTAAAATTGACCGATGGAACAACCTTGTTGGTTGCTCCTGAAACTTGGTCCGTTGAAAATGAAGCAGGCAAAGTGATTGCAAGTTTTCAGCAAATTCCGCTTCGTTTAGCGTGGGCGATTACTATTCATAAAAGCCAAGGGATGACTTTAGAAGCGGCTGAAATTAACCTCATGAACACCTTTGAAAAAGGTCAGGGTTATGTTGCATTGTCGCGCTTAAAATCTTTAACTGGTCTAAAATTATTAGGGATTAACGAGCAAGCTTTAGAGTTAGATAGTTTAGCTGTAAAAGCGGATCGTCGTTTTCAAGAGCTTTCAAAAGAGGCCGAAGACAACTTTGCAGATGTAGATTTAACGGCTCAGCATAAAGCCTTTATTCGTCACTGTGGTGGCACCTTAAATGAAACCGAGATTTCTCGTAATGAGAAGAAACTCGCAAAAGGTGGAAAGCAAAATTATGCTACGGCAACTTTAGATGAGACACGTGCATTGTTTGAAGAAGGTTACGAGATTGAAGACATCGCGCATGAGCGTGGTCTGACACCAGCAACCATCATTAATCATTTGGCTCGACTTCATAAAGAACAAAAGCTGGATATTTCAGTTGCCCATCCGGGTGAAGAAGTGGTCGAAGAAATCCGAAAAATTTATAAGAAGCTGAAAAAGCGCCAAAATCCAGATCATTTTTCTGATGATGGTTCGATCAAACTAAGACCAATTGTTGAAGCAACCAGTCCTCGAATGGGATATGATCAGGTTCGATTAGCTTTATTATTTATTGAGTAAAGTTTAATTAGCTTAATGACTTATTATATAAATTGAGGTGGCTATGCCGCACGTTGTAGTTGATTATTCAGAAAACTTAACTGGATTAAACGCAAAACAATTACTTGAAGAAATTAATACCACACTGATTGAGACAGAGCTATTTAGTCCAGAAGACATTAAAAGCCGTGCGCGTAAAGATGACGTTTTCCTCATTGGCTTAGGGGCTGATCAAGCTTATATTCATGTAAAAGTTTATATTTTGTCTGGAAGAACTGACGAACAAAAACAGCTAATGGGTGATCAGCTATTAACGGCACTCAGCAATAAAAATTATTTACAACAAGAGTTTAATAAAGAAATTCAATTGTGCGTTGAGCTTATCGATATGCCAAGAGAAGATTACTTTAAGCAAGTTGTATAATTCTAAAAAAGCGCAATTTCAATCAAGAATAGAGATCAGCACTATGTAAAAGTAGTCCGATCTTATTATAGATATCTACTTACTTTTAAAGTGATTCTAGCGTGATACAGGCATAATCTAGGTTATGCCTGTATCTCTAAAAGCCTAATATCTGCATATTGTTCGATCAAGTTGTCATCTAGCATATGGATATAATCCATAAAGATGGTACTAAAACTTCCCATAGTTTGTGCTTGATTTGCAGCAAGTTTACCCGCAATCGCAAAATGAACATGAGCTGAAAGAGCAGCAATCGTTGGCGTCGTCACAGCGCTATATGCTGCGATTAACGCACCTAAAGCGCAGCCTGTTGCTGTGATTTTGGGCTGTAAAGGGCTTCCGCCGTTTACTTGAATCACAGCATCTAATTCTTTAGATAAAATATAATCTGACTCACCTGAAATAGCGATACAGTCCGCATGTGCTAATAGTGCATAGGCTTGTTGATAGGCTTGATCACTACTTAGGGTACTATCGACACCTTTAGATTGAACTTGGTTGCCTGCAAGCGTACTGATTTCTGAAGCATTACCACGAATAACGCTTGGCTTGAACTGTAAAAGCTCGTCTGTCATTTGACTACGCCAAGCTAAAATTGGTCCATAGCCGACTGGATCAAGTACCCACGGAATGTTATGAAGCTGTGCTGCCTTGGCAGAGATTTGCATGGCTTGCATTTGCTCTGAAGTAGGTGTGCCCAAATTAATGCTTAAAGCCGATGAAATTTTGGTAAAACTTTCTGCTTCATAAGGATTATCAATCATGGCAGGTGAAGCACCAGAAGCAAGTAAGACATTGGCTGTATAGTTGGCTGCAACGCTATTGGTAATGCATTGCACAAGAGGCGTTTTTGCCTGCATGTTTTGCCAAGCGTCAATTACCTGCTCAATCAAAGTCGATGCTGATGTCATGTTACTATCCTTATTAAGCCAAAGTGATTGTAGATTTAGTGAGTAAAATAATGATCTTGATGCTTACATCTTTGGCAAATCAAAGAAACATAATCTGCCGCATCATAATCAACACTTAAATCATTTGAACCACAATGCATACAGCGTTTAACTGAATAAAAGTTTAATCGAGGTTCAATTTTCCGCCATGCTTTCCAGACAGGTTGTACAAAGATCTGTTCGTCGTAGCCTAAGAAGCGATTAAGTAAAATATAACTCATTTTACTGTAGGGAATATTGTGAGGGCGAGGCAACATTGAGGTTTCCCACTTTTCAGCTAAGGCTCTCTCACGATATTGCTCTAAGGTTTTCTTTAACAAATTGGTGTTAATAAATTTTTCATTACGCGGCTGTAGGGCTTTTTGTTTATAAAGGTACTCAAGCGCGGTTTGAATTAAATAATAAATTTGACCAATTGCCAATGAATCCATTAAGCGATAGCAAAAAGTTTGGAAATTAGAGCTTCCTGCAATTTGAATGCCCCAAGTTCGGCAATAGAACTGCATAAACTGAATAATCTCTTGATAGAGCACCTGAAAAAGTACGTCTTTTACTTCATCGGCACTACGAAACGGAATACCAAGACTTAAATTTTCATAAAACCAGTAGCGTAGTTGCTGGGCTACACTAAATAAACTTGGGTCACTATAACCATCCAAGCGAATGTTTAAATAAAAGCACTGAGGTTCATCAGCTTGATCTTGGGCGTTTAAAATTCCATCTTTATGGAGTTGCTTAATCAGATAGTTTTGAAAAATCCAGTTTGGTGTAATGGACTGATATTTAATCTGGTCCCAGTGAATGTATTCGTCATGTGCAAGATCATCACGAGCATAGTCATCAAGTAGGCTGAGTAAAAAAAGTTTATGTAAAAAACTGAGCTGTTCCAAACTACGTTGTGGTTGCTCTTTTGACTTGAACTGGCGTTGTTCTTGTAGGCGTGTTTGCTGTAAAAGCTTTTTCCGTTGTTTTGTGCATGTTTCACAATGACAAGTCATTTTCGTATCTTTAAATACACGGTGCTGACAATGACTGCATTCATGAAACTGAATGTCTTGTTCAAATTGCTCGGCATCTACCCAGTACATTGAAGCTTGGCAGAGAGGACAATGGCTACTTTCATCTAGCTGTTTCTGTAGAATTTGTAAGGCCATTTCGCTCCGAATGCATAAATTAGTCAGGATAGAGCTATTATACACAGCCACATTGCCGATAGCTGAGATTGTCTTTTTGTTTGGTGCAAAAATAGAAAACCTAAAATCTTTATTTTGATTTTAGGTTTTCATAACAGACTAAAAGTTAAGATTAAACAGGGCACGGCAAGCTCTCATCATTCTGTCCAAGCTTTTTGGCATTAATAAGTGCCTGCACTTTTTTACTTGGTAATTTTACTTTACCTAAAGCGTCGTAAGTATTGACGATAGAAGTTACCTCCTGAGCAGTCATTGAAATACCTTCTGCAGATAAAAACACCGCAATCACATGGTGATCGAGACCTGCTGCGTTTAGATCATGAATCGCTTTAATATTTTCTAAACGATGAAAATGTGCTTTTAATTCCATACTGACACCTCTTGTTCTAATTGAAATATTTATATTGGTGTATTAATGAAGGCAAGAACCATGCCCAAAATGTAAGCTGACTCTAAAAAATGTTAAAAGCTGAAGTTGTTTTATTTTTATTGTATAGATTGATTATATAAGCAACGATTATCGTAAATTTGGTCTAATCTGTGCTAATAAAAGACGATTCTAATTTGAAATGTATAAATGAAGTCCCATTAATTTTATAAAGGTAAACAAACACGGTATGTATGAATGTGTATGATCAAGTTCATAAAATTCGTACTACGGTTTCCGAAAAGTATATAAGGAATAAAGATGAATATTGCGGCGCAGCCTCCAGTTCAGGCAGATCAAACAGTTTATTTAAAAGATTATCAAAAACCTTCATTCTTGGTTGAATCCATTAATCTTGATATTCAAGTATATGACGATAAAACAATTGTTGATTCAACATTAGTCATGAAGCGTCAAACTGCTGGAGACTTGGTATTATTAGGTCGTGATCTTGAGTTGCAATCTATTCAGCTCAATGGTCAAGATCTTACTCCTGCACAATATTCACTCGATAGTGAACAACTGGTGATCACTGATGCACCAGATGAAGTCATTTTACAAACTCAAGTGATTATTCATCCTGAAACCAACACTCAGCTTGAAGGTTTATATAAAGCAGATGAGTTGTTTGTAACCCAGAATGAACCTGAAGGCTTCCGCAAAATCACGTTCTATCCAGACCGTCCAGATGTACTTTCAGTCTTTACGACACGTGTAGAAGCCGACAAAAAATATCCAGTGTTACTTGCCAATGGTAATTTGCTTGAAACAGGTGAGGTAGGTGAAAACCGCCACTTTGCGATCTGGCAAGACCCGACTAAAAAACCAAGCTACTTGTTTGCTTGTGTTATTGGTGATTTAGCTGTTCTTAAAGACCGCTATACGACGTCTGAAGGGCGCGATGTTGCTTTAGAAATCTATGCAATCGAGAAAGACATTCCAAAATGCCATATCGCAATGGAAGCATTAAAGCATTCAATGCGTTGGGATGAAGAACACTACGGCCGTGCTTATGACCTCGACAACTATATGATTGTTGCTGTTAGCCAGTTCAACATGGGTGCCATGGAAAATAAAGGTTTAAACATCTTTAATACCTCATGCGTACTTGCCGATGAAGAATACACAACTGATGCAGCTATTATGCGAGTACAGTCTGTGATTGCGCATGAATATTTCCATAACTGGACAGGTAACCGTATTACTTGCCGTGACTGGTTCCAGCTGTGCTTAAAAGAAGGTTTAACGGTTTTCCGTGACCAGTCTTTCTCGGAAGATTTACAATCTGCTGCGGTTCAACGTATTGATGACGTTGCCGTACTTAAATCACACCAATTCCCTGAAGATGCTGGGCCATTGTCACATCCACCACGTCCAGATCACTTTGTCGAAATTAATAACTTCTACACAGCGACAGTCTATGAAAAAGGTGCGGAAATTAACCGTATGATGTCGACTTTGTTAGGTAAAGAAAAATACCGTCAAGGAACCGATGAATACTTCCGCCGTCATGATGGACAAGCCGTAACAGTAGAAGACTGGGTTGCTGCATTATCTGCAGGTTCAGGTGTTGATTTATCTGCATTCTTAACTTGGTATAACCAACCAGGTACGCCAAAACTTGAAGCAAAAGGTGAATATGATGCAGCAGCGCAAACTTATCGTTTAAGCTTTAAACAAAGCCTAAAATCGCATCCGAAATATCCAAATTTAAAAGCTGTTCCAATTCCTGTTGCTTTAGCGCTCTTTAGCGCTCAAACAGGCGAGCAATATAGATTGCATAGTGAAAGCCTATTCGTAAATGATGTTAAAGATGGCGTGTACTTGTTTGACCAAGATGAGGCAACTATTGAGTTTACAGGTGTGACTGAGCAACCTGTTGTTTCACTACTACGTAATTTCTCTGCACCTGTAAATCTGGTATTTGATTATAGTGATGAAGAATTAGCATTCTTAATTCAACATGAAACAAACGGTTTCAACCAGTGGCAAGCAACACAAACCTTACTTGAACGTATTTTGCTAGAAGACCATTCTGCAGATGCTTACATTCAAGCTATTCAAAGCACATTGCCTGAGTTGGTTGGCCGCGACCCGCTTTTAGCATCACGTTTGTTTGATGTTCCAAGTGAAGGTTATTTGGGTAGTCGTATTGATCAGAACTATGCACCAGCCGATATTCATGTAAAGCGTGAAGCTTTACTAAATCGTTTAGCACAAGAGCTGGGTTCGTTTTGGAAAGATACCTACCTTACACTTGACCCTGACTTGCAAAAAGAATTCTCTTTAGCCATGGGTGTACGCGCATTAAAAAATATCATGCTGATGATGATGGCTCGTCAGGGTGATCAAAGTGCATTTGAATTAGCACATGTTCAATACCAAAACACAGGCAATATGTCTGAGCGTTTAGGTGCGCTACGTGTATTGGTTTGGCAAAACGCACCTCAAGCTCAAGAGGCACTTGCTGATTTCTATGACCGCTTTAAAGATGAAGCTTTATCTTTAGACCAGTGGTTTATGATTCAGGCTGCAAACCCAAATGCCACAACAGAAACAATCGAGTACTTAACTCAACATCCCGACTATGATTTAACAACTCCAAACCGTATTCGTGCGGTAAGTGGTGGCTTGTCAAATAATCCTGAAAATACTTGGGGCTTTGGTGTAGCTCACTTTATTAACCTTGCAGAATATCTTGACGAGAAAAACCCGATTTTAGGTTCACGCCTATTACAGGTGTTATCTCGCTGGTATACGCTTGCAGAGCCTCAGCGAACACAAGTTCAACAAGCTTTAAAAGCATTGCAGCCTAAAGTGAAATCGAAAAATGTTTCTGAAACTTTAAATAGCATGCTGAGCGTTTAATTATTTAAACTTACTAAATAAAGGTCTCTAAAGAGGCCTTTATTTTTTATATCTCATAGCTCTTCAAGATTTAAAAGAAATAAAACTATTCTTGTTATAGTTCATCTGTAGATCAAGTTTGATCATTTTATTTTTATATAAATTATAATCTTGAATACTTTATTGGAGATAAACTTTTAAGTAATAATATAAAATTACCATTAAAAGTATAGTCAGGAAATAACTAAGTACTTATGTAAATAGAATTTAATTTCATAAAGTTTGATAATTTTTTGACATATTTATTTAAATTTAAATAAATAAATTTTTTTTAAATTTTATTAAAGTTATTTAAATCAAAAACTTAAATTTTGTAATTATTGTTTTTTTGTATCCGTAAGATAGGTTTAGGTAAATTTGTTTTATTGATTAGAAATTAAAATAATAACGTGAACATGCATTTTATTTATTTTTATGTATTATGTTGGAAAGTAGGATAAAAAAATAAGCTTTAAAAGAGCAGTCAAATAAAAATGATTGTAAGAATAAGGGTTAAATTTTTTATATCTATTAATTCGATAATTTAGTTTAAAAGGTTTTGGCCATGAAAAAGACTTTTATTTATTTATCAGCAGTTGTTGCAGGAGTATTTTCTCTCAATGCGGCAAATGCAGCTACAGCAACAGGTACATTAACTGTTAGAGCAACAGTAACCAATAGTTGTGTATTGAATACCTCTGCAACCGGTACGACAACAAATGCCGTTTTAGACTTTGGTACTTTAAGTTCGCTGGCTAGCAATGTCGATGCAGATACCACAACGACAGGTGGTACCTCAATTAAAGTCCTTTGTAATAATACTGTGCCATGGACTTTGTCATTTGATGGTGGTCAGAATGTTTTATCAACTCAACGTCGTATGATCGGTGGGGCGACTAGCGACGAATATATTCCTTACAACCTTTTCTCTGACACAGGGCGTGCCACAGCAATTGGTATTGCAACGACTGCCTACAGTGGAACCGGAACAGGTAATGTTCAAACTGTAAATGTGTATGGTCGTATTCCTGCAGGAACAAGTTTACCAAGTGCTGGTAGCTATGTTGACAGTGTGACTGTCACAGTAACTTATTAATTTGCATAAATTAGAATTACGTTAGCCCTTTTGAAAGGGCTAATACATTAAAAAAGTTATATTTGAGCAAATCATGAAAAAAAATATTTTTATTATTACGGGATTATTCTTATCTTTATCTAGCTCTATTAACGCCGCAACAATCCGTCTTTCACCTGTAAATGTAGAAATATTAAGTAATCAAAATGCTGCTTCAATTAGTTTATATAACCAGTCAAATGAAAGTGCTGATTTACAGGTGCGTGTATTTGAGTGGAGGCAAAATGCTGGACAAGATCAATTAGTCCCTACGGATGAGATTGTAGTTAGTCCACCATTTTTAAAACTACAACCTAATGATTCTTATAACTTGCGTGTAGTTAGGATTAATCCAGAACCTATTTCTGGTGAAAAAACTTATCGTATTATTATTGATGAGTTACCAAAACCAATTGATAGTCGTAAAGCAGCTCAGGGAGTAAATGTATTACTTCGCTCATCATTACCTGTATTTGTAGTGAATAAAGATGCAATTACCAAACTGAGTTGGAAAATTGATGTTAACCAGAACACACCTTCTTTAAATATTAGCAATATAGGTAACCGACATGCGCTGTTAAATAGTCTAACGCTTGTTGATACAACGGCGAATAAAAGTTATCCGATTAAAGTAAATACTGTGAATGGTTATATTCTTGCGGAGAAGTCGAAAAGTTACTCGATTAGTAACTTTACCTACCAACCAAATCATAAATACAGCGTATCTCTAACAGTTAATGGTAAGAAAACCACACTTTAAGAGGCTTATATGAAATACATTATAGGTGTCTTATGTGTTGCGTATTTTCCTACATATTCTTTTGCCGAACAGTTACTAGATCATACCAATACTGCAGTTCCCAGTGTTCCTAAATCTGTAGGTAGCAATAGTGAATATACACAAGTAGGAACGAATGAGCAGGAGCAAGATCTTAATTTCATTCAGCTATTTTTAAATATTTCGATTAACTCAAATGCTTCTGAAGATTTGGTTGCTGTAAAGCAATCTAAGGATGAAAAACTATATATTCGTTCTAGTACCTTAAAAAATTTAAGAATAAAAATAGATGAACATATCCCAGATAACCAGTGGGTGTGTATTGATGATCTAAACGGAATCCAGTTTAAATATCTCGAGAATGAGCAGTCTTTAAACTTAAAAGTTCCACCGAACATGTTAACGGGTTACTCAGTCGACTTAAGTGGTCAGCAGATTACTAGCCCCAATTTGCTAAAGATGAAACCCTTAAATGCAGCCATTCTGAATTACAGTCTGTATAACACCATAACCAATGACGAGAACGTTTTCTCAGGTACGGCTGAGGGGATCTTTAACAGTGCAATTGGTAACTTCTCATCAGGGGTTTTATATAACGGTAGTAGTGAAAATAGTTATAGT